>NZ_JBSKHP010000014.1:0-198890 GCF_057128625.1 Pseudomonas imperatae
CTGCTGCCGAACAACCTGCCATTCACCGCTCTCACCTCAGATTCTATTCCCTTCTCTAGACACAAGCTGCCGAAGGCGGCGTCAGGGCACTACTTGGAGGTCACCTGCCCAAGGTCATCCCCCGAGGTGGTCTTCAGGTCATCGGTGCGCAACGCTTTCACGTCCTTCGCCGACACCTGCGACCCCTGGTTGCCCCAGCTGGTGCGGATGAAGTTCACCACGTCCGCCACTTCCTGGTCCGACAGGCGCCAGGCGTAGGACGGCATGGTGAAGTTCGACGGCGCGGTCTTGGTGGCCACCAGGGTGCCGCCCTTGAGCACGATGTGGATCAAGGACGTCGGGTCGTCGGTCTGCAGCACCGGGTTGCCGGCCAGGGCCGGGAACACGCGGGTGTAGCCCTTGCCGTCGGTGCGGTGGCAGGCGGCGCAGTTGTCGATGTACACCGAGGCACCCGGCTTGCTGTCGTCGCCCTTCCACAGCGCGTCGGCCACGGCCTTGTCGTAGACCTGCGGCTTGTCGTCGGGATTCACCGCCGGCAACGACTTCAGGTAACGGGCGATGGCGGTCAGGTCGGCGTCGCTCATGTACTGCATGCTGTGCTCGACCACGTCGCTCATGCCGCCGAACACGGCAGTACGGTCGCTGCGGCCGGTCTTGAGGAAGGCCACCAGCTCTGCTTCGCTCCAGCTGCCCAGGCCGTCCTTGTGGTCGCCGCGCAGGTTCTTGGCGATCCAGCCCTCAAGCGGCGCGGAACCTGCCAGGAACTCCTTGCCGTCGGCCGGGTTCAGGGCTTTTTCCTGCATGGTGATGGCCCGCGGGGTGTGGCAGGCGCCACAGTGGCCCAGGCCCTCGACCAGGTAGGCGCCGCGGTTGATGCTTTCATCCGCGCCCGCGGCCTTGAACGGCTCGACCTTGGGCGCGAACATGCCGCGCCAGATCGCCAGCGGCCAGCGCATGCTCAGCGGCCAGGGGATGTCGACGTCCTTGTTCTCCTGGGGTACCGGCTGCACACCCTTCATGAAGTAGGCGTACAGGGCCTGCATGTCTTCGTCGCTGACGCGGGCGTAGGACGGGTAGGGCATGGCCGGGTACAGGGTGCTGCCGCTCTTGCCGACGCCGTGGCGCACGGCCTGGTCGAAGTCTTCGTACGAATATTCGCCGATGCCGGTCTTGTCCGGGGTGATGTTGGTGGAGTAGATGGTGCCGATCGGCGTCTCCATCGGCAGGCCACCGGCGAAGGGCTTGCCGCCCTTGGCGGTGTGGCAGGCCACGCAGTCACCGGCGCGCGCCAGGTATTCACCTTTCTGCACCAGGGCCGGGTCGAACGAAGGTTCGGCTGCCCACACGGGCAGGCTGGCCAGGGCCAGGGATGCGATAAACAGTTTGCTCATGATCATCGCTCCTTAAGCCTGCACCAGCGGGCCGGGGTTCTTCAGGTACTGCTCGCGGATCGCCTTGGCCGACCAGTAGGTCAGGGCTGCCACCAGGCCAGTAGGGTTGTAGCCCAGGCCTTGTGGGAAGGCGGACGCACCCGGCACGAACACGTTGTGTACGTCCCAGCTCTGCAGGTAACGGTTGATGGCGCTGGTCTTGGGGTCGGTGCCCATGATCGCACCGCCGTTGAGGTGGGTAGTCTGGTAGGCGGCGGTGTTGAATTTCTCACCGACCTTCTTGCCCAGGATGGCGATGGACTTGGGGTTCATGGCCTTGGCGATCTTGCTCAGCTTGTCGGCCATGAACATGTTCATCTTGATGTCGTTTTCCTGCCAGTTGAAGGTCATGCGCAGCAGCGGCAGGCCGTAGGCATCCTTGTAGGTAGGGTCGAGATCGAGGTAGTTGCCACGGTAGGACTGGTGCGCGCCGTGGGCGTCCATGGACACCTGGTGGGTGTAGTACTCGGCCGTGGTCTTCTTCCAGGCGCTGCCCCAGGCCGGGGTGCCCGGCGGGTTCGAGGTGCCGGCGATAGGGCGGCTGCCGGCCTGGTTGACCCAGAACGGCGAGCCACCGACGAAGCCGTGGGGGCCGTGGTCGAAGTTGTCGGCGTTGAAGTCATCGATCGCCACGCCATTGCCGCCGGCGCCGATGAAGTTGTTGGTGTGGGTGTCCTTGTCGAAGAACGCCTTCACCGTGGCCATGTTCTGGTAGGCAAAGTTGCGGCCCACCACGCCTTCGCCGCTGATCGGGTCGTACGGCTTGCCGATGCCCGACAGCAGCATCAGGCGCACGTTGTTGAACTGGAACGCACCGAGGATCACCAGGTCCGCCGGCTGTTCCACTTCGCGGCCCTGGGCGTCGATGTAGCTGACGCCGGTGGCCAGCTTCTTGTCGTCGGTCAGGTTCACGCGCAGCACGTGGGCGTTGGTGCGCAGCTCGAACTTGGGCTCCTGGCGCAGCGCCGGGAGGATGTTCACGTTCGGCGAGGCCTTGGAATACATGTAGCAGACATAGCCGCTGCAGAAACCGCAGAAGTTGCACGGGCCCATCTGCGCGCCATAGGGGTTGGTGTACGGCCCCGAAGTGTTGGCAGACGGCAGGTTGTAGGGCTTGTAGCCCGACTCGGTGGCGGCCTTGTGGAACAGCATCGCCGACACGCCGTTCTTCTGCGCTTCCAGCGGGAACGGGTTGGAACGGTCGGGCGCGTAGGCGTTGCCGCCCTTGCCTTCACCCACCACCTGGCCCTTAACCGACCAGGCGGTGCCGGAGGTGCCGAAGACCTTTTCCGAGAAGTCGAAGAACGGCTCCAGCTCCTCGTAGGTCACGCCGAAGTCCTGGATGGTCATGTCCTTGGGGATGAAGTTCTTGCCGTAGCGCTCTTCATAGTGGCTGCGCATGCGCAACTCGATAGGGTCGACCCGGAAGTGCACGCCCGACCAGTGCAGGCCGGCACCGCCCACGCCCTTGCCCGGCAGGAACGCGCCCAGCTGGCGGTTCGGCAGGGCCACGTCGTTGACGCTGTGGCGAATGGTGACGGTTTCCTTGGAAATGTCCTGGAAGAGTTTTTTGCGCACGCTGTAGGTCAATTCATCAATGACCTGGGGATAGTTGCCGTCCGGGTAGGTGTCCTGCATCGGGCCGCGCTCCAGCGCCACCACGTTCAGGCCGGCCTCGGTCAGCTCCTTGGCCATGATTGCGCCAGTCCAGCCGAAGCCGACGATCACGGCGTCGACTTTTTTCAATACGGTCGCCATGCTCAAGCCCTCTCGCCGCGAATGGATACTGCCGGGAAGGGGTAAGCCTCGTTGCGTTCAACCCAGTCCATGAAATCGGCGCGCGCGCCGGGGAAGCCCACCAGGGTCCAGCCCACCAGGCCCTTGTTGCCGCCGTGCACCGGGTCGCTGAAGAAGCCTTCCTTGGTGTTCTGGATCAGCAGCGCGAAGAACGCCTTGGACGGCACGTCATCGAACTGGATCTCGCCGGACTCAAGCTTGGTCAGCACGCTTTCCTGGGCAGCGGTATCCAGCTGGGCGAACACCTTGCCCGCCTGCTTCTTGCACCAGGCGTCGGTGGCGGCGATGCCCAGGCGGTAGATTTCCTTGGGCACCAGCTTGAGCTGGTAGCCCATTTCCGGCGGCGCGTCGGCCACGAACGGGCCCTGCATGAACCACAACGCACCGCTGGCGTAGGCGGTGTTCATCTGGCGGTCGATGAATTCCGGCGCACCGGCTTCCAGCGCGCCCGGGCCCAGGTCGTCGGCCGGGATCAGCCGCGCCACGGCGGCGTTGACGAACGCCCACTCCTCGGCGGTGAAGTAGCTGGGCTGGTAGTCCTGCGCAGGCTTGACTGGCGCGGGCTCGGGCTTTTTCTCCGGCGCGGCCATCAGCTCGCCCACACCCATGCCCAGGCCAGTGCTGGCCACGGTCACTACGGGTATCAGGGTGAGAGTCTTGCGCAGGAAATCCCGGCGCGGGTTGTCGTGGTCTTGCTCAGACATGGGGGATCCTCATCCGATCACGGATTATTCGCAGCCTTGGGGCTGCTTTATCGTTTTGAATTGCTCATCGAGCTGCACAGGCAGGCATCGCGTTGCCCTTAGTAAAGAACATCGCGACGTTTTTTAGTTTTATCGAGTCTGGGCGGCACGCCAGGGTGTTGCTTCAGCCTACGTAGAGGCGTTTTGAGAAGCGAAAATGTAACCGGTTTCAGCCCGGTTTTACAGGGTTTTTATACGAAGTTTTTACAAACACCCAACACAGCTTTCACGCCATCGAGGCCATTCTTGCGCCCCATAAGCCCACCGCCCATCCGGATCTGCCATGTCTTTGCTGCACCGTCTGTTGTTTTGCCTGCCGCTGTCGTTGAGCCTGGCCACCACCTGCTTCGCCGGCGAGCCCAGCGTGGAAGTGGCCCCGCGCCCGGCGCAGTGGGCGCAATCGGTGGAGCCGCACTACAACCTGTACCAGATGAGCCCCACGCTGTACCGCAGCGCCCTGCCTGACGAACAGGCGGTGCCGTTGCTGGGCAAACTGCAGATCAAGACCGTGGTCAGTTTCCTCCCCGAGTCGGATGAAACCTGGCTCAAGGAGCCGCAGATCAACCGGGTGCAACTGCCGATGCGCACCGTGCACGCCGATGACGCGCAGATCATCGCGGCGTTGCGGGCCATCCAGGAGGCCCAGGCCAAGGGCCCGGTGCTGATTCATTGCAAGCACGGCATGGACCGCACCGGCCTGGTGTCGGCGATGTACCGGGTGGTGGTGCAGGGCTGGAGCAAGCAGGACGCGGTGGCCGAGATGACCCAGGGCGGGTTCGGCGACCTCAAGCGGATGAAATACGGTATCGACTACATCAACGGCGTTGACGTGGAAAGCGTGCGCAACGCCCTGGCCAGCGGGGCTTGCAGCACCAACCCCCTGGCCGCGTGCGCGGTCAAGGGGCTGTTCAAGGCGCTGATCTAAGCCTGGGGCTTCTTCAACTTGGGGTTGGGGAAGAACTGCACCGTCTGCACTTTCGGGTTGGCCACCTTCGGCGCGGCCTGGTTGACCCGCGTCCCCAGCTCGCTGGGAATCGACTGGCCCTGGGCGTTCAGCGTGTCGCTGTAGCCGCAGGCCACGCACTCGCGGTGCGGCACCTCGTCCTCGCTCCACATCATCAACTTGTCGGACTCGCTGCACGCCGGGCAGACCGCCCCGGCGATGAAGCGTTTCTTGGTCTTGATCACGGTCACTTCACTCATGCTGCCGCGTCCTCACTCAGGCCGCTATGGCGCAAGAGTGCATCAATCGACGGCTCGCGGCCGCGGAAGTCGACGAACAGCACCATCGGCTCCTGGGAACCGCCACGCGCCAGGATGGCTTCGCGGAATGCGCGGCCAGTGGCTTCGTTGAGCACGCCTTCTTCCTCGAAACGCGAGAACGCGTCCGCCGACAGCACTTCGGCCCACTTGTAGCTGTAGTAGCCCGCCGCGTAACCGCCGGCGAAGATGTGCGCGAAGCTGTTGGGGAAGCGGTTGTACGCCGGTGGGCGCATGACCGAGACCTCGTCGCGCACGCCTTCGAGCACCTGCAGCACGCCGCGGCCATCGCCGTGGGTGGCGTGCAGTTCGAAGTCGAACAGCGAGAATTCCAGCTGGCGCACCATCATCAGGCCGGACTGGAAGTTTTTCGCCGCCAGCATTTTTTCCAGCAGGTCCTGGGGCAGGGCGTCGCCGCTTTCGTAGTGACCGGAAATCAGCGCCAGGCCTTCAGGCTCCCAGCACCAGTTTTCCATGAACTGGCTTGGCAGCTCGACCGCATCCCACGCCACGCCATTGATACCCGACACGCCAGCGTGCTCGACGCGGGTCAGCAGGTGGTGCAGGCCATGGCCGAACTCGTGGAACAGGGTGGTCACTTCGTCGTGGGTCAGCAGCGCTGGCTTGCCAGCATCGGCCGGGGTGAAGTTGCACACCAGGTTAGCCACCGGGCTTTGCAGCGCGCCATCGGCGGTGCGACGGTGGTCACGGGCGCCGTCCATCCAGGCACCGCCACGCTTGTTGGCGCGGGCGTACAGGTCGAAGAAGAAGCGGCCCACGTGCTTGCCGTTTTCCTTGATCTCGAACAGGCGCACGTCCGGGTGCCAGGTGTCGAAGCCGGTCTGCTCGGCGATTTCGATGCCGTACAGGCGCTGGACGATGGCGAACAGGCCGGTCAGCACCTTGTCGATCGGGAAGTAGGCGCGCAGCGCTTCCTGGGAGACGCTGTAGCGTTGCTCACGCAGTTTTTCACCGTAGAAACCGCTGTCCCAGCTTTGCAGGTCCGGGCAGCCCTGCTCGGCGGCGTAGGCCTTGAGCTGGGCCAGGTCTTGCGCGGCGAACGGCTTGCTGCGCTTGGCCAGGTCACGCAGGAAACCCAGCACCTGGTCGCTGGACTCGGCCATCTTGGTGGCCAGGCTCAGCTCGGCGAAGCTTGCGTAACCCAGCAGCCTGGCCAGTTCCTGGCGCAGGTCGAGGATCTGTTCCATTACCGGGCCGTTGTCATTCTGGCCGGCGTTGGGGCCCTGGTCCGAGGCGCGGGTGCAGTAGGCAGCGTAGATTTCCTCGCGCAGGGCACGGTCCTGGGCGTAGGTCATCACCGCGTAGTAGCTGGGGAATTCCAGGCTGATCAGCCAGCCGTCCAGGCCCTTGGCCTTGGCGGCGGCAGCCATTTGCGCCTTGGCCGAGTCGGTCAGGCCGGCCAGGGCCGCTTCGTCAGTGACGTGCTTGGTCCAGGCCTGGGTGGCGTCCAGCAGCTGGTTGGAGAACTTGCTGCCCAGCTCCGACAGTTTGCTCTGCACTTCGGCGTAGCGCTGCTGCTGCTCTGGCGGCAGGTCGATACCCGACAGGCGGAAGTCGCGCAGCGAATGCTCGAGGATGGTTTTTTGCGCCACGTCGAAGGACGCCGCTTCCGGGCCGTTGGCCAGCGCTTCATAGGCCTTGAACAGCTCGCGGTTCTGGCCCATCTCGGTGGAGTAGGCGCTCAGGGCCGGCAGGCAGGCTTCATACGCCTGGCGCAGTTCCGGGCTGTTGCAGACTGCGTTAAGGTGGCTGACTGGGCTCCAGGCCGCGCCGAGGCGGTCGTTGAGCTCGTCCATGGCCAGTACCAGGCCGGCCCAGGTAGGCTGCTTGGCCTGGGTTTCGAGAATCTTGGCGATCGCCGCACGGTTGTCGGCCAGGATCTGTTCAATCGCCGGCTGTACGTGCTCGGCACGGATCGCCGAGAACGGTGGCAGGTCATAAGACTGCAGTAGCGGGTTGGTCGCGCTCACGGATACACACCTTGGCTGAAGAAACACCAGCCCATCTTAATTACAATCGGCGCTGACCGCAGCTATCAACGCCAGAGAAGGAGCCTATCGTGGCCATTCGCACTTTCCAGCAGCACACGCCCCAGGTGGGCGCGCGGGCGTTTGTCGACCGTTCGGCGGTTGTCATCGGCGATGTCGAAATCGGCGAGGACAGTTCGGTGTGGCCCATGACCGTGATCCGCGGCGACATGCACCGCATCCGCATCGGCGCGCGCACCAGCGTGCAGGATGCCAGCGTGCTGCACATCACCCACGCCGGGCCCTTCAACCCCGACGGCTTCCCGCTGGTCATCGGCGACGACGTGACCATCGGCCACAAGGTGATGCTGCACGGCTGCACCGTGGGCAGCCGCATCCTGATCGGCATGGGCAGCACGGTCATGGACGGCGCCGTGGTGGAAGACGAGGTCATCATCGGCGCCGGCAGCCTGGTACCACCGGGCAAGCGCCTGGAAAGTGGCTTCCTGTACGTGGGCAGCCCGGTGAAGCAGGCGCGCCCGCTGACCGACAAGGAGCGCAGCTTCTTCACCTACACCGCCGGCAACTACGTGAAACTCAAGGACCAGCACCTGGAGGCCGGCTTCGCCAGCCCCAACCCGCTGTCCACCGACTGATTCGGAAAATTCCCATGCATTATCAGAACATTCTCTTCGACCTGGACGGCACCCTCACCGACCCGCGCGAAGGCATCACCCGCTCGATCCAGTACGCCCTGGAAAAGCTCGGCATCATCGAGCCAGACCTGCGCAAGCTCGAGCACTTCATTGGCCCGCCGCTGCTGCAGGCGTTCATGCAGTTCTACGGGTTCGAGGAAGAGAAGGCCTGGCAGGCGGTGAATTTCTACCGCGAGCGCTTCAAGGTCACCGGCCTGTACGAAAACGAAGTGTTCGAGGGCGTGATCGAGCTGCTGGAAACCCTGGAGGCCCAGGGCCGCCACCTGTACGTGGCCACCTCCAAGCCGTGGGAATTTGCCCGCGAGATCGCCCGGCATTTCGATTTCGCCAAGCACTTCAAGGTGATCTACGGCAGCGAGCTGGACGGCACCCACACCAACAAGGTCGAGCTGCTGGCCCACCTGCTCAAGGAAGAGGGCCTGGACCCGGCCCAGACGCTGATGATCGGCGACCGCAAGCACGACCTGATCGGCGCCAAGGCCAACGGCCTCGACGTGGTGGCGGTGGGCTACGGCTTCGGCAGCCGCGAGGAGCTGGAGGCCGAGGCGCCGACCTATCATTTCGATACGCTGGCTGAGCTGCATCAAGCCTTCCTTACCCCGGTGTAATTGGCACTCCACTCCGGTAGGAGCCGACCTTGGTCGCGATGGGGCCACCGCCGTACGTCAGGCAGGCGAGTTTGTGGCGCCTGCATCGCGACCAAGGTCGGCTCCTACCGGGTTTGAGACAACCTTACCAGCGCCGCCTTGCGGTGATCGGCGGGCAACTTGCCCAACCGCTCCACTTCGCTGAAGAACGTCGGCCAATCGCCGTTCACCTGCCGGAACAATGCCGCGAACGCCGGCACCCACTGGTCATACAGCCCGAACGGCAGCAGCTTGGCGTTGTTCATCGGCGCGTTGACCCAGGCGTCATAGCGCTTGTCGCCGTTCCACTGGCTGTCGCGCAGCTGGCGGTAATCGGCGCGCATGCGCTCGAACGCCTGCTGCTTCGCCTGGCGCATGGCCGCCGGCGCCAGCGGCTGGGCGTACAGGGCTTTGAGGCGGTCACGGGTGTCGAGCACCAGTTGGGTGAACTGGTGGATCTGCTTCGACTGGTCGACGTTGGCCGGCGGCAGCCCCTGGTACGCCCGCCATTGCCGGGTGCCTTCCTGCTCGACGAAGGTGGCGTAGGACTCATTGAACTCGCTGTCGTCCTTCACGTAGAAGCGCTGGTGCGCCAGCTCGTGGAAGATCAGCGTGGCCAGGCGCTCGTCGCCGCGGTCCATCATGGTGTTGATGATCGGGTCATCGAACCAGCCCAGGGTGGAGTAGGCGTCCACCCCGCCAATGTACACGTCCATCCCGGCCTGCTTCTGCAGCGCCGCCTCACCCCGGGCAGCCCCCAGGCTGTAGTAGCCGCGGTAGGCCACGCAACCGGCTATCGGAAAGCAGTGGGTTTGCGGGTCCAGGGAAAATTCCTCGGTGGCAAACACGTTCCACACCACGGAACTGCGTTTCACGTCCGCGTACAGGCGGTAACTGCGGTTGTCGGGCAGGTGCAGATGGCTGCTGGCAAAATCCCGCGCTGCCTGGGACTGACGCAGCTGTGCGCGCAGCTTGGCGTCGCGCGAAGGATCGGCGATCACCCGGCTCACCGGCTCGCGCGCCCTCAAGAGTTGCACCTGGCCATCAAGCAGCTGGCCGTAATAGGTGGAGCAACCGTTCAGCAGCAAAACGGCCAACAGGGGAACCAAGCGGCGAATTTTGCGGTCGAGTGCCCCAGGGTCTGCGCGCCTTAAAAAAAGAAGATCAATCATCTGTCGGGTGAATCCTTCATTGGGACGAACCGGCCACCATTGCCATCGGGAGTATTGCCATGCGTGCCTTGTTACTTGTCTGCGGTCTGGCGGCCGTGGCCGGTTGTTCGACCTTGCCCGACCCCGACCCGCACCAGGCCTGGGTGGACCTTGCAGCCGGCTCCGACAACTCGCTGAAGGCGGTGAAGGTCGACAACCACGACTGGACCGATCCACGTTACTTCGAAGTGCAGCCAGGCGCTCATGAATTGTGGGTAACTTTTCAATTCCCCGTGGCCCCCACCAATATCGGCCCGGTGGCCCAGCCGCTGTGGCGGGACTGCAAGATGAAGCTCAGCTTCAAGGACTTCAGCGCCGGCCAGCGTTACCGGCTCGAGGCGGGCAGCCTGGGCTTCCAACCCTGGGCCAAGCTGTATGACGAACAACGCTATATGGTGGGCAAGGCGCAACCGGCGGGCTGCCAAGCGACGTAGACCGCCGCGCGGGGGTATGCTGGAGGCCTGTCCCCACCTTGGAGCCCATCATGCGCCGCGCCCTTGCTGTCGCATCATTCATTACCCTGGCCGGTTGCAGCATGACTCCCTTGCCCCCGGTCAATCCCCAACAGGCCTGGGTGGACATGACCATGCTGGGCGGCAAGGTGGTCATGGCCGAACGCCTCGATGGCGTGCGCCTCAAGGACGGCCGCTACTTCCAAGTCACCCCGGGCAGCCACGAGCTGATGGTGCGCTACGACTTCGAGATCTATTCGGGCAGCATGTTCCTGATCGATGCGGATGAGCGAACCTGCTACCTCACCCTGCGCTACGATGCATTCCAGCCCGGCCAGCGCTACCTGCTGGAAGCCCGCACGCTGGGGCTGAACCCGAGCGCGCGGCTATACGACCAGAGCAAGAAAGTGGTGGCGGAGGACAGTGCCGTGAACTGCCTGTTCTAGCGGTCGTTCTTCTGGTAGATGATTTTCTTGCTGCCGCCTTCGCACGAACCCACGATCATGTTCTTGTCGTGGACTTCTTCGTTGCTGACGATTTCGAGGGTGTAGGACGTGACGCCCTGGGCCTGGATCTTGGCTTCGATCTCGGCCTTCAGTTCTTCACAGGGCTTGGGGGCTGCCATGGCGCTGGTGGCCGCAGCACAGCAGGCGAGGGTCAATATCAGTCGCTTGATCATGATGGCATCCTTGAATTGCGGGTGGAGCCGACAGGTCGGCTCCTACATCTAGACCACAAATGCCATCACCTGTTCCAGTGCCGGCCTAGCTGACCAGCGTGGCGTCCAGGCTGATCTTGGCGCCTTTGAGCACCTTCGACACCGGGCAGCCTTCCTTGGCCTTGTTGGCCAGTTCCTGGAACTGCTCGTTGGTGGCGCCCGGCACCTTGGCTTTCAGGATCAGGTGCACGGCGGTGATCTCGAAACCTTCGCCCACCTTGTCCAGGGTGACTTCGGCGATGGTGTCGATGCGGTCGGCGGTCAGGTTGGCGCCGCCCAGGATCATCGACAGGGCCATCGAGAAACAACCCGCATGAGCCGCACCAATCAGCTCTTCCGGGTTGGTACCAGGCTGCCCCTCGAACCGGGTGTTGAAGCCATAAGGGTTGCTCTTCAGCGCGCCGCTTTCAGTGGAAATCTGGCCCTTGCCATCCTTCAAGCCGCCTTGCCAGACGGCTGATGCTGTCTTCTTCATGATGCCTCCTCGGGTTGCACGCGAAGGTTCGCGCAGGTACTGAGGTTAGGAGGGGCAGCAGGGCTTGCAAGTTCACACCGATTGACAAGATGGTATTGAAGTTTCTCAATATGCCCATACTGTTGGATAAAGGGCAGGGTGGTGTTACCCATGGCAGCGTGCACCAGCCTTCCACTCGACGCCTGAGGAAGTGCTACCCATGAAACGACTCTCCGATATCAAGTATTCCGCCCTGGACCTGGTGCCCGTGCGCGCCGACAAGGGCCCGGCGCACTCGCTGCGCAACTCGCTGGACCTGGCGCAACACCTGGAAAAATTCGGCTACCACCGCTTCTGGGTCGCCGAGCACCACAACATGGACGGCATCGCCAGCTCGGCCACCGCCGTGCTGCTGGGCTACCTGGCCGGCGGCACCTCCACCATCCGCGTCGGCAGCGGCGGGGTAATGCTGCCCAACCATGCGCCGCTGGTGATCGCCGAACAGTTCGGCACCCTGGAAAGCCTCTACCCGGGCCGCATCGACCTTGGCCTGGGCCGTGCGCCGGGCTCCGACCAGATGACCGCCCGCGCCCTGCGCCGCGAGCGCTCGGGCAGCGCCGACGATTTCCCCGATGACGTGCTGGAGCTGATGAGCTACCTGGGCCCGCGCACCCCTGAGCAAAAAGTGATCGCCGTGCCCGGCACCGGCACCCAGGTGCCGATCTGGCTGCTGGGCTCCAGCCTGTTCAGCGCCCAACTGGCCGGCATGTACGGCCTGCCGTACGCCTTCGCCTCGCACTTCGCGCCGCGCTACATGCATGAAGCGATTCGCACCTACCGCAACCACTTCAAGCCCTCGGCGGTGCTGGACAAGCCGTACGTAATGCTGGGCGTACCACTGGTGGCCGCCGACACCGACGAGCAGGCCGACTACCTGGCCACCTCGGTGTACCAGCGCATCCTTAACCTGATGCGCGGCCAGAGCCTGGTGCAGCAACCGCCGGTGGACAGCATGGAAGGGCGCTGGCTACCCCACGAGAAAGCCGCGGTCGCCGACTTCCTGGGCCTGGCCATGGTGGGCAGCCCACAGAAGATTCGCGCAAAACTGGAGGTGTTGCTGGAGCAGACCCAGGCAGATGAGTTGATCTTTACCTGCGACCTGTATGAGCATGCCGACCGGCTGCATTCCTACGAACTGCTGGCGCAGATCGCCAAGGGCTGAAAAAAAAGGCGCCTGCATCAGGCGCCGATCAGTAGCCGCTGCCGCCAGGCTGCGCTGGCCCTCTGCCTCGCTGGAAATCTCCAGCGAACGGCAAGGCCAGCGCAGCCTGACGGCAGCGGCTACAGGTTATTTTTTGTACACAATTTCCTTGCGGCCGGCCTCGCAGGTACCGACAACCTTGCCGCCGGTGCCCTTGTCGGCAATTTCCAGCGTGTAGTGGCTGACGCCCTTGGCGTCGAGCTTCGCGGCGATTTCCGATTTCAGTTCTTCACACGGCTTCCCCGCCGCCAGTGCCGAACCCGCCATGCAGAACAACCCTGCTGCCAACAAAATATTCTTCATCGGTCACATTCCCTGGTCAGATCATGAGCAGACAAGCGCCCCGGCAAGATTGCCGGAGCCCCCCAGCACTGTTTGTAGCGGAATACTGGCCGTTCGGCCAGTAAGACGCTTCCCAGAATCGTGTCAGCTGTTTGCGATGCGGAAGCCGACCTTCAGCGTGACCTGGAAATGCGCGGCCTTGTTGTTCTCGATGTGGCCGCGGGTTTCCAACACCTCGAACCACTCCAGGTGCTTGACGGTCTTGCCGGCCTCGGCCAGGGCGTTGTTGATGGCTTCCTCGATGCTGTTGGCCGAAGAACCAACCAGTTCGATCAGCTTGTAGGTGCGATGGTCAGACATGGTGAATCTCCTTTCGATAGTGGTCTTGAGCGTAGGTGGCCTTTTAGCTCTGTGCCGAATCGGGGCGCAAAAGTTCAGATGCACTGCACTTTCCTGAAGCGCCGCAGTCGGAAACTTACACACGCAACTCACCACGCAGGAGAGACACCTATGGCTACTTCACTTCGCAAAGCTTCGTTGCAAAGCATGGAAGCGGAAATCGAAAGTCTGCTCAAATCGCTGGAGAGCTTGAAGGACGATGCGTCCGACGAGTCGCGCAAAACCCTGAAAAGCCTGCGCGCCAACGCTGAAAACGCCCTGAAGCACTCGCGTCATCTGCTCAGCGACGTGTACGAAGACGTGAAGGTGAAAACCCGCGAGACCGGCGTCGCCACCCGCGACTACGCGCAGGAGCACCCCTGGACCACCGCAGGCGTGGCCATTGGCGCACTGGGCCTGCTGGCTGGCTACCTGCTGATCAAACGCGGCAACTAATCCACCTGGCGCGCCAGCTCCGCGGTGAGCCAGTGCGCCAGCTGCCGGGCGCGCCCATCATCGGCGCGCCGCGGCACCCATAGCGCCAGGCGCGCCGAGGTTTCGCTGAAGCCCCACGGCGCAGCCAGTCGCCCCGCCCGCAGGTCGTCAATCACCAGCGGTTCCGGGGCGATGGCCACCCCCAGGCCGGCCACCGCCGCCTCCAGCAAATAATACAAATGCTCGAACCCCTGGCCGTACTGCAATTGGCCGGGTGCGATGCCGTGGGCCCCCGCCCAATTGGGCCACGCCTGCGGGCGCGAAGTGGTGTGCAGCAACGGCTCACCGGCAAGCACCTGCGCAGGCGCCTCGGCCAACTTTTCGAAACGGGCAAAGCGCGGGCTCAGCACCGGGCCGATGCGTTCGTGCGCCAGTTCATACACCTGCATGTCGGCCGGCCACGGCGGCTCGGCGAACACCAGCCAGGCATCGAGGCCGGGGCGCCGCGGGTCCAGGTCGCCTTCGCCGGCGGACAGGTGCAGGCGCAGGTCCGGCAGGTCGGCGTTGAGCTTGCCCAGCCTGGGGATAAACCAGCGCGCCAGCAGGCTGCCCGAGCAGCCCAGCACGAAGGGCGCGTCGCTGGCGCCCTGGCTGATCTCGGCGCAGGCGGTGCGCAGGCGCTCGAAGGCATCGCCGCTGGCATCGCGCAGGCGCAGGCCGGCATCTGTGAGTTTCAGGCCACGGCCTTCCTTGACGAACAGGCTCACCCCCAGGTGCTCTTCCAGCACCTTCAGCTGGCGGCTGATGGCGCCGTGGGTCACGTGCAATTGTTCGGCAGCGCGGCTTACGCTGTTCAGCCGGGCAGTGGCTTCGAACGCGCGCAGGGCGTTGAGGGGGGGCAGGTCGCGGCTCATGGTATCTGTGAGTTTTCCTGACAGGTTGCAGCAATCTTATCGGTTTTTTTCGCCGGCCGCCGTGGTTACAGTAGATTCATAGCTAGCCCATCACTTTTCACCTGGAGCGACCCATGACCCAGACTAACTTGCGCAACGGCCCGGATGCCAACGGCCTGTTTGGCGCCTTCGGCGGCCGCTACGTGGCTGAAACCCTGATGCCGCTGGTGCTCGACCTGGCCCGTGAATACGAAGCCGCCAAGGCCGACCCCGAATTCCTCGAGCAGCTGGCCTACTTCCAGCGCGACTACATCGGCCGCCCGAACCCGCTGTACTTCGCCGAGCGCCTGACCGAACACTGCGGCGGCGCCAAGATCTACTTCAAGCGCGAAGAGCTGAACCACACCGGCGCGCACAAGGTAAACAACTGCATCGGCCAGGTGCTGCTGGCCAAGCGCATGGGCAAGAAACGCCTGATCGCCGAAACCGGCGCCGGCATGCACGGCGTGGCCACCGCCACCGTCGCTGCCCGCTTCGGCCTGCCTTGCGTGATCTACATGGGCGCCACCGACATCGAGCGCCAACAGGCCAACGTATTCCGCATGCGCCTGCTGGGTGCCGAGATCGTGCCGGTCACCGCTGGCACCGGTACCCTGAAAGACGCCATGAACGAAGCGCTGCGCGACTGGGTGACCAACGTCGACGACACCTTCTACCTGATCGGCACCGTCGCCGGCCCGCACCCATACCCGGCCATGGTCCGCGACTTCCAGTCGATCATCGGCAAGGAAACCCGCGAGCAACTGCACGCCAAGGAAGGGCGCCTGCCCGACAGCCTGGTGGCGTGCGTGGGCGGCGGCTCCAATGCCATGGGCCTGTTCCACCCGTTCCTGGACGACGCCAGCGTGGAAATCTACGGCGTTGAAGCCGCCGGCCACGGCGTGGACACCGACAAGCACGCGGCCAGCCTCAACGGCGGCGTGCCGGGCGTGCTGCACGGCAACCGCACCTACCTGCTGCAGGATGACGACGGCCAAATCACCGACGCCCACTCGATCTCCGCCGGCCTGGACTACCCTGGCATCGGCCCGGAACACGCCTGGTTGCACGAGATCAAGCGCGTGAACTACGTCAGCATCACCGATGACGAAGCCCTGGCCGCGTTCCACACCACCTGCCGCCTGGAAGGCATCATCCCGGCGCTGGAGACCGCCCACGCCCTGGCCGAAGCCATCAAGCGCGCGCCTACCCTGCCCAAGGATCACCTGATGGTCGTCTGCCTCTCGGGCCGTGGCGACAAAGACATGCAAACCGTGATGAGCCATATGGCCGCCGCCGAGCAGGAGAAACTGGCATGAGCCGTCTTGAACAACGCTTCGCCGATCTGAAAGCCGAGGGCCGCGCCGCCCTGGTGACCTTCGTCACTGCCGGCGACCCTGGCTACGACGCCTCCCTGGCCATCCTCAAGGGCCTGCCAGCCGCCGGCGCCGACGTGATCGAGCTGGGCATGCCGTTCACCGACCCCATGGCCGACGGCGTGGCCATCCAGCTCGCCACCCTGCGCGCCCTGGATGCCGGCCAGACCCTGAAGAAAACCCTGCAGATGGTGCGCGAGTTCCGGGTTGGCAACGACACCACGCCGATCGTGCTGATGGGCTACTACAACCCCATCCACCGCTTTGGCGTCGAGGCCTTCGTGGCCGAAGCTCGCGAAGTGGGCGTGGACGGCCTGATCATCGTCGACCTGCCACCCGAGCACGACGCCGAGCTGGCCACCCCGGCCCAGGCCGCGGGCATCGACTTCATCCGCCTGACCACGCCCACCACCGACGACGTGCGCCTGCCGCGCGTGCTGGAACGCAGCTCCGGCTTCGTCTACTACGTGTCGGTGGCCGGCGTGACCGGTGCCGGCTCTGCCACCACCGAGGCCGTCAGCAGCGCCATCGAGCGCCTGCGCCGCCACACCAGCCTGCCGATCAGCGTCGGTTTCGGCATCCGCACCCCCGAGCAGGCCGCGGCCATCGCACGCCTGGCCGACGGTGTAGTGGTGGGTTCGGCACTGGTGGACAAGATCGCCAAGGCCAGCTCGCCCGACCAGGCCGTGGGGGATGTACTTGAGCTGTGTTCGCAATTGGCCCAAGGCGTGCGTAAGGCCCGTGTCAGCTGAAGGTAAATAATTTGTTACAAAGGAATTAGTTGCTGATTTTCCGGACTAATTTCACAGACCAGAGGGAACCTGATCCGTAAGATCTGGTTCCCTTTTTTGTTGTTTGAGCAGTGAGGATTCGCTCGATGAAACTCTCCAAACCATTGATTGCCAGCCTGGGGCTTGTGCTTGTCGGCATGACATCCCTGGCCCATGCCGACCAATGGGGCCCGGGTGGCCCGGATGACCGTGGCCACTACGATCATCGCGATGACCACCGCGATGACCACCGCGACGACCATCGTGACGACCACCGCTTCGACCATGGCGGCCCGCCCCGTGATTTCGGCCCCATCCGCCAGCACGCCTTCGAACACCGCGGCTACTTCGGCCGCGCCGAGCGCCTGCCGCCAGGCGTGTTCGTCGTCCAGGGCCGCCCGTTGGCGCCCGGCTACGGTCGCCCGCTGGGCCCGCGTGAACTGGAACAACTGCCGTACTACCCAGGCTACCAATGGATCGCCTACGGCCCGGATATCGTGCTGATCCAGGATGGCACCGGTGTGGTTTACCAGGTGCTGCAAGGCGTCCTGGCCTACTGATTCATTTTTGACACACCACCGCGAGGAACGCGTATGAAACTGCCAAAATCCCTGATCGCAGGCATGGGCGTGCTGCTGGTTGGCGTCACCCCATTGCTGCAAGCTGCCCCAGGCCCGGACGACCAGCGCCAGGGCGGTGAACAGCACCAGCAACAAGGTGGCCCGCGCGGCGACGAGCATGGCGCGCCGCAACAGCAGCAACACGCTGGCGGCGGCAACCGCCCACCACAGGACTTCGGCCCTGTGCGCCAGACCATCCAGCAGCACCGCGACAGCTTCGGCCACGGCAGCCCGCTGCCACCGAACGTCCACGTGGTCAAAGGCCGTCCGCTGCCCCACGGCTACGGCAAGCGCCTGGACAGCCGCGCGCTGTCGCAGCTGCCACGCTACCCCGGCTACGAATGGCGCCGCCTGGGCAACGACGTGGTACTGATCTCGGTAGGTACCGGCGTGGTCTACGAGATCCTCGATGGTGTGTTGAACTGAAATAACACCCCCCCGTAGCAGCTGCCAAAGGCTGCGTCCTGAACACCCCGGTACACCAGACATACCGAGGCGCCAGGGACGCGGCCTGATGGCCGCTGCTACGGGATTGGGTGCATCACCCGCCGAAAATCGACAACTTCAACGGCCGCACCGCCCCCATCCAGATCGCATGATCACGGTGGTCCGCCAACTCATCCCCGCTCAGCGGGTGCATGAACACCACCAGCCCCTTGCGGTTCATCGCCAGCCACGGCAATACCTGCGCCACCACCTGCGGCCCGAACGCCAACTGGCAGCTCCAGTCCGGGTGCGGCCCCACCGGCTTCTCATGCACACGCCCCATCACCACGGGAAACAACCGCGCGGCTTCTTCGCACAGGGCGCGCGCCTGGTCGAGGGTGGAGGCGTCGAAATAGATGTGGGCGTGGTAGCCCTGGATTGGTTGCACAGTCTTTCTCCCGCTTGTGGATAACCGAAGATTATCAGTTAGTGCCTTGAGCCTGCTCAGCCATCAACCACTCCACAAACCGCCCCACCATCTCCCCCCGCCGTTTCCGTTGCGGCACCACCACGTAATACCCCAGCGCCGAACTGGCCGTTGCAGCGATGGGCCGGCACAGCAGGCCCTGTTCGATCAACGCGTCCACCAGGTGGCGCCAGCCGATGGCCACGCCCTGGCCGGCGATGGCGGCCTGGATCAGCAGGGTGTAGTTGTCGAAGCGCAGTTGGCCCGGGGCTGGGGCGCTGGGGATGTGCAGGTGGCGGAACAGGGTGGTCCAGTTGAACCAGTGGGTGGTGCTTTCGCCGCGCAGGTGCAGCAGCGGCAGGTCGAGCAGGGCTTGGGCGGGCAGGGGGGTGGTTTGCTTTTCAAGCAGGCGCGGGCTGCACACGGGGAAGACTTCTTCGGCGAACAGCCAGTGGCTGTCGCCCTGTTTGAAGCGGCCGTCGCCGAACAGCACGGCTACGTCGATGTCGCTGCGCAGCATGGCGTGGCTGCGTTCGCTGGTCACCAGGCTGACATCGACATGGGGGTGGGCCTGGTGGAAGCGGTGCAGGCGTGGCATCAGCCAGTAGGCGGCGAAGGCGAAGTCGGTGGCCACCTGCAGCACCTCGTGCTGGGGCTGGGCGGTGAGGGCGGCCAGGGCTTCGTCGATCTGGCCGAAGCCGGCCTGCACCGCATCGAATAGGCTGCGGCCAGCGTCGGTGAGTTCGATGCCGCGGTAGATGCGGTCGAACAGGCGCGTGGCCAGTTGTTCTTCCAGGCGCTTGATCTGCTGGCTGACGGCGGGCTGGGTGGTGCCCAGTTCGGCCGCGGCGGCGGTGAAGCTGCGCTGGCGGGCGGCGCATTCGAAGGCGCGCAGCAGGTCGAGGGACAGGTCGGCGAGGCTATCAAACATTAGCTGGGCTTATCCTAGGCATTGCCTGACGTGGGCTTTACCGCATGGCAGCAAGGTCGCATGCTCGGTTGGAAGCACTTTCGCATAATTCAACACTATGGAATGCCGCCTACCCATGAAGCGCAAGAACATTCTCTTCATCATGGCCGATCAGATGGCCGCGCCGCTGTTGCCCTTCTATGCCCAGAACTCGCCGATCAAGCTGCCCCACCTGAGCCGCCTGGCCGCCAGCGGCGTGGTGTTCGACGCCGCCTACTGCAACAGCCCGCTGTGCGCGCCGTCGCGCTTCACCCTGGTGAGCGGCCAGTTGCCCAGCAAGATCGGCGCCTACGACAACGCCGCCGATTTCCCCGCCGACGTGCCCACCTATGCCCACTACCTGCGGCGCCTGGGCTACCGCACCGCGTTATCGGGGAAGATGCATTTCTGCGGCCCGGACCAGCTGCATGGCTATGAAGAGCGCCTGACCAGCGACATCTACCCCGCCGACTACGGCTGGGCAGTGAACTGGGATGAACCCGACGTGCGCCCCAGCTGGTACCACAACATGTCCTCGGTGCTGCAGGCCGGGCCATGCGTGCGCACCAACCAGCTGGATTTCGATGAAGAGGTGGTGTTCAAGGCCCAGCAATATCTGTTCGACCACGTGCGCGAGGACGGCAGCCAGCCGTTCTGCCTGACCGTATCCATGACCCACCCCCACGACCCCTACACCATTCCCAAGCGCTTCTGGGACCTGTACCGCGACGAGGACATCCCGCTGCCGGCCAATGTGCCTGGGCAGCATGAGTTGGACCCGCACTCCCAGCGCCTGCTCAAGGTGTACGACCTGTGGGACAAGCCGCTGCCTGTGGACAAGATTCGCGACGCCCGCCGCGCCTATTTCGGCGCCTGCAGCTACATCGACAGCAACGTCGGCAAGCTGCTGCAGACGCTGGAGGAAACCGGCCTGGCGGAGGACACCATCATCGTCTTCTCCGGCGACCACGGCGACATGCTCGGCGAGCGCGGGCTCTGGTACAAGATGCACTGGTTCGAGATGTCGGCGCGGGTGCCGCTGCTGGTCTGTGCACCGGGGCAGTTCCAGGCCGGGCGGGTGAGCGCGGCAGTCTCCACCGCCGACTTGCTGCCGACCCTGGTGGAACTGGCCGGCGGTGAAGTCGACCCGCGCTTGCCGCTGGACGGCCGCTCGCTGGTGGGCCACCTGCAAGGGCAGGGCGGCCACGACGAGGTGTTCGGCGAGTACATGGCCGAAGGCACGGTGGGCCCGCTGATGATGATTCGCCGCAGCGAGCACAAATTTATCTACAGCGAGGACGACCCTTGCCTACTCTTCGACGTGCGCCATGACCCGCACGAACGCGAGGACCTGAGCCAATCGCCGCAACACGCGACGCTGTTCGCCGCGCTGCTGGCTGAGGCGCGCGCCAAGTGGGACGTGGCGGCCATACGCCAACAGGTGCTGGCCAGCCAGCGCCGGCGCCGCCTGGTGGCCCAGGCCCTGAGCCTGGGCACGCTGAAGAGCTGGGATCACCAGCCGTGGGTGGACGCCAGCCAGCAGTACATGCGCAACCACATCGACCTCGATGACCTGGAGCGCAAGGCCCGTTATCCACAACCCTGCCAAGATCAATAATCGATGAGGGGAAGCCGATGAAGTTATCCACAGTGGTGGTATCCGCGTTGCTGGCCGTGGCCAGCCTGCAGGCACTGGCCGATGAGCAAAGCTGCAGCACGGTGCAGATGGCCGACCCTGGCTGGAGCGACATCGCCTCCACCAACGCCATCACCGGCCTGCTGCTGGACGGCATGGGCTACAAGGCCAAGGTCGACAGCCTGGCGGTACCCATTGCCTACGGCGGCCTGAAAGACGGCAAGGTGGATGTCTTCCTCGGCAACTGGATGCCGGCGCAACAGGGTTTCTACGACAAGTTCGTGGCCACCGGCGACGTCACCCAGTACGCCAAGAACCTGGAAGGCACCGAGTTCACCCTGGCGGTGCCGGACTACGTGTGGGACGCCGGCGTGCACAGCTTCGCCGACCTGAACAAATACGCCGACAAGTTCGGCGGCAAGATCTACGGCATCGGCTCCGGCGCGCCGGCGAACCTGTCGATCCAGCAGATCATCAAGAAAAACGAATTCGACCTGGGCCAATGGAAACTGGTGGAATCCAGCGAGCAGGCGATGTTGTCGGAAGTGCGCCGGGCTGTGGATAAACAGCGCTTCATTGTGTTCCTGGGCTGGACCCCGCACCCGATGAACGTCGAGATCAAGATGCACTACCTGAGCGGCGGCGAGGCATACTTCGGCGCCAGCGGCAGCGTCTACACCCTGACCCGCAAGAGTTATGCACAGGCGTGCCCGAACGTCGCCAAGCTGCTGGGCAATCTGACCTTTACCCAGGACATGGAGAACAGCATCATGGCCGACGTGGTGAAGACCAAGGCCAGCTACCCGGACGCGGCGAAGAAGTGGATCAAGGCCAACCCCACGGTGCTGGACAAGTGGCTGGACGGCGTGAAGACCGTGGACGGGCAGGACGCGCTGCCCGCCGTGAAAGCCAAGCTTTAACCCTGTGGGAGCTGGCTTGCCAGCGAGTTTCTTGCCCCCTGAAAAGCTCGCTGGCAAGCCAGCTCCCACGGGAAAGACCAGCAAACAGAGAGCCTCATGCGCGGTACCCGACTGGAAAAAATCCTGCCCTTCCTGGCCTGGCTCCCACGCCAGACCCGCGCCAGCGTCAGCCGTGACCTGGTGGTGGGCTTGAGCGGCGCGATCCTGGCGTTGCCGCAGTCCATCGCCTACGCGCTGATCGCCGGCCTGCCGCCGGAATACGGCCTGTACGCAGCCATCATCCCGGTGCTGATCGCCTGCCTGTGGGGCTCGTCGTGGCACCTGATCTGCGGGCCCACGGCGGCCATTTCCATCGTGCTGTACGCCAGCGTCAGCCCACTGGCGGTGCCGGCCACCCAGGACTACGTGACGCTGATCCTGCTGCTGACCTTCCTCGCCGGCATTTTCCAGTGGCTGCTGGGCATGCTGCGCTTCGGCGCGCTGGTGAATTTTGTCTCCCATTCGGTGGTGCTGGGCTTCACCCTCGGCGCCGCCATTGTCATTGCCATCGGCCAGCTGCCAAGCCTGCTGGGCATGGAGCTGAGCAGCCAGGCCACGGCGCTGGCCAGCCTCGGCAACCTGTTTCAGCACTTGGCCGAAGTGGACCAGCCGTCGCTGCTGCTGGGGTTGTTCACCCTGGTGCTGGGCCTGGTGCTGAAGGCGCTGGTGCCGCGCTGGCCGACGCTGCTGATTGCCTTGGTCAGCGGCAGCCTGCTGGCGTGGCTGTGGCCGGGGATGTTCGGCCACGTGCGCCGGGTCAGCGAGTTCGTCGGCCAGTTGCCGCCGTTCAGCCCGCTGCCCACGGACCCGGCGCTGGTGCTGCGGCTGCTGCCCAGCGCCGTGGCCGTGGGCATGCTGGGGCTGGTGACCAGCCTGTCGATTGCCCGCTCGATTGCCACACGTTCGCAGCAGTTGCTCGACGCCAACCAGGAAGTTCGCGCTCAGGGCCTGTCGAACGTAATCGGTGCATTCTTCTCCGGATCGCTGTCGGCGGGCTCGTTCACCCGCTCCGGGCTCAGCTATGAGGCCGGCGCCTGCTCGCCGTTGGCGGGGGTGTTCTCGGCCCTGTGGGTGGCGCTGTTCGCGGTCACCGGCGCGCAGCTGATCGCGCAGATTCCCATTGCCGCCATGGCCGGCAGCATCCTGCTGATCAGCTGGGGGCTGGTGGACCACCGCGGCATTCGCGCGCTGTTCCGGGTCAGCCGCTCGGAGTTCGTGGTGATGGCGCTGACGTGCCTGGCGACCCTGCTGCTGGAGCTGCAGACGGCCATCTACGCCGGGGTGCTGGCGTCGCTGTTCTTCTACCTCAAGCGCACCTCGCAACCGCGGGTGCAGCAGTGGCGTGACGGCGACGAGGAGGTGCTGCGCGTAGGCGGTTCGATCTTCTTCGGCGCCAGCCATTACCTGCAGGTGCGGCTGCAGCGCGCGCAGGGCCAGCGCGTGGTGATCGACGCGCAACAGATCAACTTCATCGATTATTCGGGGGTGGAGATGCTGCACCAGGAAGCACGGCGGCTGCGCGCCCAGGCCCGCAGCCTGACCCTGCGCCACGCACGGGCGCAGGTGATCGAGGAACTGCACAAGCTGGAAGGGGCGGCCAACTGCCCCATCCAGTTCGAAGGTTAGCCGGCGGCCATTTCCTGGCGCAGGGTGGCCATCACGGTCTTCGAATCGGGGGTCACGCCGCGCCAGTAGGTGAAGGCCTCGGCAGCCTGTTCCACCAGCATGCCGAAGCCATCCAGGGCCTGGGCGGCGCCGTGCTCGGCGGCCCAGCGGCAGAACGGCGTGGGCTCTTTGCCGTACATCATGTCGTAGCACACGGTGACGCCCGGCTGGATCAGGCTGCTCTTGATCGGCGGCAGGTCACCGGCAAGGCTCGCCGAGGTGGCGTTGATGATCACGTCCACCGGCTCTTCCAGCCAGTCGAAACCGCTGGCGGCCACCGGGCCCAGGCCGGCAAAGATCTGCGCCAGCAGCTCGGCCTTGTCCACGGTGCGGTTGGCGATGACCAGCGACACCGGCTGCTGTTCCAGCAGCGATTCCACCACGCCGCGCACCGCGCCACCGGCGCCCAGCAGCAAAATGCGCTTGCCCTTGAGGGTGACGCCGGCGTTGTTCAGCAGGTCGCGCACCAGGCCCACGCCGTCGGTGTTGTCGCCGCGCAGAGTGCCGTCGGGCAGGCGCGTGAGCATGTTCACCGCGCCGGCGCGCTGGGCGCGGGGGGTGAGCACGCTGCACAGGCGGAAGGCATCTTCCTTGAACGGCAGCGTCACGTTGGCGCCCAGGCCGTCCTGGAAAAACTCCAGGGCGTTGCCGGCAAAGTCATCCAGCGGCGCCAGCCGCGCGCCGTATTCCATGGCCTGGCCGGTCTGCTCGGCGAACAGGCGGTGGATGGCGGGCGACTTGCTGTGGCCAATCGGGTTACCGAAGACGACGTAACGGTCCATGCAGGCAGTTCCTAATTCAAGGGCAGGCAAATAATAGGTTATCCACAGCGGCCGTCAGGCCTGGCCGAGCCAGTCGCGGTCGGTGAGGAAGTAGTCGGTCAGGCGCGCTTCTTCGCTGCCCGGCGCCGCCTTCCAATCGTAGCCCCAGCGCACTTGCGGCGGCAGCGACATCAGGATCGACTCGGTGCGGCCGCCCGACTGCAGGCCGAACAGGGTCCCACGGTCGTACACCAGGTTGAACTCCACGTAGCGGCCGCGGCGGAATTCCTGGAATTCGCGCTGCTGCTGGGTGTAGGCCATGGCCTTGCGGCGCTGCACGATGGGCAGGTACGCCTCCAGGTAGGCGTCGCCGATGGCGCGCATGAAGGCGAAGCTGGTGTCGAAGTCCCATTCGTTCAAGTCGTCGAAGAACAGGCCGCCCACGCCGCGCGGTTCGTTGCGGTGCTTGATGTGGAAATAGCGGTCGCACCAGGCCTTGTAGCGCGGGTACACGTCTTCGCCAAACGGCGCGCAGGCGCGCTCGGCCACGCGGTGCCAGTGAATGCAGTCGTCTTCGTTGGCGTAGTAGGGCGTCAGGTCGAAGCCGCCACCGAACCACCACACCGCTTCTTCACCTTCCTTCTCGGCAATGAAGAAGCGCACGTTGGCGTGGGACGTAGGCACGTGGGGGTTGTGCGGGTGGATCACCAGCGACACGCCCAGGGCTTCGAAGCCACGGCCCGCCAGTTCCGGGCGGTGGGCGCTGGCCGACGGCGGCAGGCCGCTGCCAAAGACGTGGGAGAAGTTGACCCCGCCTTTCTCGATCACCGTGCCGTTCTCGATCACCCGGGTGCGGCCGCCGCCACCGGCGGCGCGGTTCCACGCGTCCTCGACAAAACGGGCGCCACCGTCTTCAGTTTCAAGGGCGCTGCAGATCCGCTCTTGCAGGTCGAGCAGGTAGGCTTTTACGGCTTCGGTGCGGGTAGTCATGGCATCACCTTGTAACGGGCAAAGGCCGGGCAGCGCTGGGGATTACCGCCGCCCGAGAGCAAATTCGGCGCGTAGCATAGCACCCGCGGCCCACTTTGAGCGGTTGACGGCGCGGTTACAAAGGCGTCCGATAGGGGCTTTCCATGCCTGTTTCAGGAGATTGCAGATGGCCAAACGTATTCAGTTCAGCACTAACGGTGGTCCGGAAGTCCTCGAATTCGTCGACTTCCAGCCAGCCGAGCCGGGCCCGCAGGAAGTTCGGGTACGCAACAAGGCCATCGGCCTGAACTACATCGACACCTACTACCGCAGCGGCCTGTACCCGGCGCCGTCCCTGCCGTCGGGGCAGGGCACCGAAGGCGCGGGCGTGGTAGAGGCGGTGGGCAGCGAAGTGACCTCGGTGAAGGTCGGCGACCGCGTGGCCTACGCCGGCGGCCCGCTGGGCGCTTATAGCGAAGTGCACACCCTGCCGGCCGCCGTGCTGGTGAAGCTGCCGGAGGCCATCAGCTTCGAACAGGCCGCCGCGGTGATGCTCAAGGGCCTGACCGTGCAGTACCTGTTCCGCCAGACCTACGAACTGAAACGCGACGAAACCATTCTGTTCCACGCCGCCGCCGGCGGTGTCGGCTCCCTGGCCTGCCAGTGGGCCAAAGCCATCGGCGCCCGGCTGATCGGCACCGTCAGCTCGCCGGAAAAAGCAGCGCGGGCCAAGGCCCTGGGCGCCTGGGAAACCATCGACTACAGTCGCGAAGACGTGACCAAACGCGTGCTTGAGCTGACCGATGGCAAGAAATGCCAGGTGGTGTACGACGGCGTCGGCAAGGACACCTGGGAAACCTCGCTGGACTGCGTGGAACCGCGCGGCCTGGTGGTCAGCTTCGGCAACGCCTCGGGCGCGGTCAGCGGCGTCAACCTGGGTATCCTGGCGTCCAAGGGCTCGCTGTACGTGACCCGTCCCACCCTGGGCACCTACGCCACCGCCAGCACCCTGCAGGCCATGGCCGACGAGCTGTTCGGGATGATCACCAGCGGCAAGCTGGACGTGGAGATCAGCCAGCGTTACCCGTTGGCCGAAGCGGCGAAGGCGCAGACCGAGCTGTCTGCACGGCGCACCATGGGTTCGACCATTCTGCTGCCGTAACCCCACACGCACCGTAGCAGCGGCCGCAGGCCGCGTCCCAGGCACCGCGTTGGTGCCTGACGCGGCCTGCGGCCGCTGCTACGACGGGGTGTTTACGGCCAGCGTTACGGGCGAATCACGTCGCCGGTCACCAAGTCGCGGATCACGCTGGGGTTCTTGCGCCCGCCCAGTTCACCGTTCAGCACCAGGTCCACCTGGCCACGGAAATACTGTTCGATGCGCAGGCGGTTCATGGCTGGCGGCCGCCCGGTCGGGTTGGCGGAGGTCGACACGATCGGCCCCACCAGCGAACACAGCTCACGCACCAGCGGGTGGTCGCTGACACGAATCGCCACGCTGTTGTGCTTGCCGGTGATCCACTCGGGCAGCAGGCCTTGGTGCGGCACCAGCCAGGTGTTGGGGCCCGGCCAGGTGCTGGCCATGCGGTCCAGCCAGATCTCGGGAAAATCCTCGAAGAGGAAATCGAACTGGCGGATGTTGTCCGCCACCAGGATCAGGCCTTTATCCACAGGCCGTGACTTGATCGCCAGCAACCGATAGACCGCTTCCGCGTCCCACGGGTTACAGCCCAGACCCCAAACCGCTTCGGTTGGATAGGCAATCACCGCGCCTGCCTTCACATCACGCGCGGCTTGTTGCACACGCCAACTGCTCACCATCACTGTTACTCCGCTTGAATGCTGTGAGCAGTGTACTTAGCTGGAGCGCGCAAACCAACGCCCGGCCTCGTTGACCACGCGCCCCTCAAGCTCCAGCTCGGTGAGCGCCTCCAGCAGCTTGGGCAGCGGCCAGTCGCTGGAACGCATAAGCGCCTCGCTGCTTTGCGGCGCTGCGTGCAGCAGCGCCAGCAGCGGGTGGTCCACCATTGGCGCCGGCAGTGTCACCCGCTGCCAGCCGCGCAGCGGCTCGAGAATGTGTTCCACGGTCTCCACCAGTTGCGCGCCATCGCGAATCAACTGGTGGCAGCCCTTGGCGCCCGGGTGGTGGATGGAGCCGGGGATGGCGTACACCTCGCGGCCCTGTTCGTTGGCCAGGCGCGCGGTAATCAGCGAGCCACTGGCCAGGCTGGCCTCCACCACCAGCACGCCCAGGGACAAGCCGCTGATGATGCGGTTGCGCCGCGGGAAGTTGGCGGGGATGGGCTCGGCGTCCAGTGGGAACTCGGAAACCACCGCGCTGCCCTCGGCAGCCATCCGCGCCGCGAGTGCCTTGTGCCGCTGTGGATAAAGTTTTTCGATACCTGTGCCCAACACGCCGATTGTCTGGCCGCCGACGTCCAGGGCGGCCTGGTGAGCGGCACCGTCCACGCCGGCGGCGAGGCCACTGGTGATGACGAAACCGGCCTTGGCCAGGCTGCGCGAGAAGGCCGCGGCGGTGTCCAGGCCAGGGCGCGATGCACGGCGGCTGCCGACGATGGCCAGCTGCGGTTTTTCCAGGATGGCGGGGTCGCCGGCAACGAACAGCAGCGGCGGTGCGCCGCTGGTTTCGGCCAGCAGGGCAGGGTAGCCAGGGTCGTCAAACATCAGCAAATGCTGGCCCGGACGCTCTAGCCAGGCCATTGCGGCCTTGCCGCCGGCTTTTACCGCAGGGCTGTCGCGGGCCTCGCAGGCGGCCGCGGTCATGCCCATCGCGCGCCAGGCCGATTGCGGCGCCCGCAGCGCCTCGGCTGCAGAACCGAAGGCTTCGAACAACTGGTGGAAGCGTTTTGGCCCGGTGTCGGTCAAACGATGGAGGCGCAACCGCGCCTCCAGCTCATCCATGGGAAGTGCATCGTTGGCAAAGAGCGGCATCTGATCATCCTTGATTCAGGCCCCTGTACAGCGGCAGGCAAAAGCTGTGGATAACTCTGTTGGTAACTGTTTGACAACTTTCCCGACGGGCTAGGGATTTTTCACCTTGTCCATCACTGCCAGGGAGCGATTGGCGTTGAGCACTAAACCATAGCTGAGCTTTTCATAAGTGCGGAACACCATCAGCAGGCCGGCCCGCTCGTCGGGTATTTTCACCTGCTCGCCGGTCACCCGATCGCGTACGGTTTCACCGGTCTTGTAGATGGCCAGGACGTTGCCCTCCTTGAGCCCGTCGCGGTTGCCACGGTCCAGGGTGACCACGTCGTACTTGCCGATCTGTGTAACACCCCGTGGCACATCCACGATGGTGCCGCTGATCTGCCGGCTCGGCGCGCTGGGCAGGAAGGTGGAGTTCACCGGCCGCTCCTCGCTGACGAACAGGCGGTCGCCCAGGCGCACTTCCTCGCTGGAGCGCTGCAGGTTGATGGTGGCGATGTCGCCCTCGGTAGCTACTACTTCGCCGCCGCCCATATTGTCGGCGTTCACGCCCAGCTGCTCGTGGGTGACCGGGTCGGTGTAGACCTTGCCCTTGCGAAAAATACCGTAGGAGGCATGGGCCGGGTCGAAGCTGCCGCGCGCATAGATACGGTCGCCCATGCCGCTGACCACCCGCTCGCCCTGGCCAGCGACGATGTAGGGCGCGCTGTCGAACGCCTCGCTGCTGTCGAGGATGCGGTTGCTGAGCAGGAAGGCGTTGATCGACTGCAGCGGGATGCTCGGGATGGCCTCGGCCACCGGCGTGCTGCGGATGTGCGGCGACAGCTTGATGGTGCCGCGCGACGCACCGCGCTCCAGCATCAGCTGCGGCTGGCCGTTGACGTAGCTCAGCACCAGCGAGTCGCCGGGGTAGATCAAGTCAGGGTTGGCGATTTGCGGGTTGGCGTGCCAGATCTGCGGCCACTGCCACGGCTGGCGCAGGAATTTGGCGGAAATGTCCCAAAGTGTGTCGCCCTGAACCACAGTGTAGCGCTGTGGATAACCGTCCTTGAGCTGCACATCGGCGTTGGCCAGGCCGGCGCACGCCATGAGCAGCAGGGCGAGTAGTGATTTCCTCATGCCGTGAATCCCTTTATTATGTACGTTCACGTGAAACGCAGCCCACGCGGCCCTTCTCTCCCTGGGAGAACGTTTGACAGGCAGACCGCCCCCAAGCACCTTGCGCGGCTGCTACCTTTGACTTTACCTCACAGTGCAGCAAATACGCATATGGCTATTTTAAACATCCTCGAATTTCCAGACTCGCGTCTGCGTACCATCGCCAAGCCCGTGGCCGTGGTGGATGACGAAGTTCGCCAGTTGGTCGATGACATGTTTGAAACCATGTACGAAGCGCCTGGCATCGGGCTGGCGGCCACCCAGGTCAACGTGCACAAGCGCGTGGTGGTCATGGACCTGAGCGAAGATCGCAGCGCCCCCATGGTGTTCATCAACCCCGAGTTCGAGTCCCTGACCGACGAAATGGGCCAATACCAGGAAGGCTGCCTGTCGGTGCCCGGCTTCTACGAAAACGTAGACCGCCCCCAACGCGTCAAGATCAAGGCCCTGGACCGTGACGGCAAGGCCTACGAGCTGATCGCCGAAGGCCTGCTGGCCGTGTGCATCCAGCACGAGTGCGACCACCTCAACGGCAAGCTCTTCGTCGATTACCTGTCTACGCTCAAGCGTGACCGGATCAAGAAGAAGCTGGAAAAAGCCCACCGCCAGCAAGCTTGACCCCTCACATTCCAAAGGCTTGCCACGGCAAGCCTTTTTCTTTTCCAGCGAGTAATCCATGAGCATGCGCATCGTTTTCGCGGGCACGCCCGAATTTGCCGCCGAACACCTCAAGGCCCTGCTGGCCAGCCCTTATGAAGTGGTCGCCGTGTACACCCAACCGGACCGCCCGGCCGGCCGTGGCCAGAAACTGATGCCCAGCCCTGTGAAACAGCTGGCGCTGGAGCACGGCATCCCCGTGCTGCAACCGCCCACCCTGCGCAACGAAGACGCCCAGGCCGAACTGGCCGCGCTCAAGCCCGACCTGATGGTGGTGGTGGCCTACGGCCTGATCCTACCGCAGGTGGTGCTGGATATCCCGCGCCTGGGCTGCATCAACAGCCACGCCTCGCTGCTGCCACGCTGGCGCGGTGCCGCGCCAATCCAGCGTGCGGTGCAGGCTGGCGACGCCGCAAGCGGCGTGACCGTGATGCGCATGGAAGCGGGCCTCGACACCGGGCCGATGCTGCTCAAGGTCAGCACCCCGATCAGCGCCGACGACACCGGCGGCAGCCTGCACGACCGCCTGGCGCAGATGGGCCCACCGGCGGTGATCGAAGCCATCGCCGGCCTGGCCGCCGGCACGCTGCAAGGCGAGGTGCAGGACGACGCCCTGGCCACCTACGCCCACAAGCTGAACAAGGACGAGGCGCGCATCGACTGGAGCCAACCGGCCGAAGTGCTGGAGCGCCTGGTGCGCGCCTTCTTCCCGTGGCCCATCTGCCACAGCACCCTGAACGGCGAAGCCGTGAAGGTGCTGGCCGCGCAGGTCAGCCCGGAGCAGGGCGCGCCCGGCACCATCCTGGGCGCCAGCAAGGACGGCCTGGTGGTGGCCTGCGGCGACCAGGCCCTGTGCCTGACCCGCCTGCAGTTCCCCGGCGGCAAGCCGCTGAACTTCAGTGACCTGTTCAACAGCCGCCGCGAGAAATTCGCCGTCGGCGCGGTGCTGGGCCAATGAACCCGCGTCTCGCCGCCGCCCGCGCCCTGGCCGCCGTCCTCAGCGGCAAGGCCTCGCTGAACAGCTCGCTGCCGCTACAACTGGACAAGGTGGAAGCCCGCGACCGCGGCTTCACCCAGGACCTGGCCTTCGGCACCGCACGCTGGCAGCCGCGGCTGTCAGCCCTGGCCGAAAAACTCCTGCAAAAGCCGTTTAAGGCTGCCGACGCCGACGTCGAGGCGCTGATGCTGGTGGGCCTGTACCAGCTGTTCTACAGCCGCGTGCCGGCCCACGCCGCCATCGGCGAAACCGTGGGCTGCGCCGACAAGCTCAAGAAGCCGTGGGCCAAGGCCCTGCTCAACGCCGTGCTGCGCCGCGCCCAGCGCGAGGGCAACGACCTGCTGGCAGAAATGGAACGCGACCCGGTGGTACGCACCGCGCACCCACGCTGGCTGCAGAAGTCGCTGAAGGCCTTCTGGCCGGACCAGTGGGAAGCCATCTGCGCGGCCAACAACGCTCACCCGCCGATGATTCTGCGGGTAAACCGCCGCCACCACAGCCGCGACGCCTATTTGAAGTTGCTCGAGCAGGCCGAAGTCAGCGCCAGCGCCTGCCAGTTCAGCCGCGACGGCATCGTGCTGGAGCAGGCCTGCGACGTGCGCGACCTGCCCGGCTTCGCCGACGGCTGGATCAGCGTGCAGGACGAGGCCGCGCAGCTGGCCGCCGACCTGCTCGACCTGGCCCCCGGCCAGCGCGTGCTCGACGCCTGCTGCGCGCCCGGTGGCAAGACTTGCCACCTGCTGGAAGCCGAGCCTGCGCTGAAAGGCGTGGTGGCCATCGACCTCGAACCCAAGCGCCTGGTGCGCGTGCGCGAAAACCTCGACCGCCTGGGCCTCGACGCCCAGCTGATCGCCTGCGATGCCCGCGATACGGCCCAGTGGTGGGACAAGCAAAGCTTCAACCGCATCCTGCTCGACGCCCCGTGCTCGGCCACCGGCGTGATCCGCCGCCACCCGGACATCAAGCTCACCCGCCAGCCCGACGACATCCAGGCCCTGGCCACGCTGCAAGGCGAGCTGTTGGACGCGCTGTGGCCAACGCTGGAAGTGGGCGGCGTGCTGCTGTACGCCACCTGCTCGACGCTGCCCACGGAAAACACCGAGGTCATCGAGGCCTTCCTGGCCCGTACCCCTGGCGCCCGCGAGCTGGACCTGGCCACCACGGCCGGCATCAAGCAGCCCCACGGCCGCCAGCTGCTGGCCCAGGAAGGCGGCCACGACGGTTTCTACTATGCCAAGCTGATCAAGATCGCCGCCCAGCGCGCGAGCTGACAGGAGTAGCGGATGAAAATCATCATCCTGGGTGCCGGCCAGGTCGGCGGCACCCTGGCCGAGCACCTGGCGGGCGAGGCCAACGACATCACCGTGGTGGACACCGACGGCGAGCGTCTGCGCAGCCTGGGCGACCGCCTGGACATCCGCACGGTGCAGGGCCACGCCTCGTTCCCCACGGTGCTGCTGAAAGCTGGCGCCGAAGACGCCGACATGCTGGTGGCAGTGACCAACAGCGACGAGACCAACATGGTCGCCTGCCAGGTCGCCCACACGCTGTACCACACCCCCACCAAGATCGCCCGGGTGCGTGCCGCGGCCTACCTGACCCGCGACGCGCTGTTCGCCAACGAAGCCATCCCGGTGGACGTGCTGATCAGCCCGGAACAGGTGGTCACTCACTACATCAAGCGCCTGATCGAGATTCCCGGCGCCCTGCAGGTCATCGACTTCGCCGACGGCAAGGCGCAGCTGGTGGCGGTGAAAGCATTCCACGGCGGCCCGCTGGTGGGCCAGCAACTGCGGCAGATTCGCCAGCACATGCCCAACGTCGAGACCCGCGTGGCGGCGATCTTCCGCCGTGACCGGGCGATCCTGCCGCGCGGCGACACCGTGGTGGAGGCCGATGACGAGGTGTTCTTCATCGCCGCCCGCGAGGACATTCGCGCGGTGATGGGCGAGCTGCGCGGCGTGGACGAGAGCAACAAGCGCGTGGTGATCGCCGGCGGCGGGCAGATCGGCGAGCGGCTGGCCGAGGCCATCGAAAGCCGCTACCAGGTAAAGATCATCGAAATGAACCCGGCGCGCTGCCGGCACCTGTCCGACACCCTCAACAGCACGGTCATCCTGCAGGGCAGTGCCTCGGACCGCGACCTGATGGTGGAGGAAAACATCGCCCAGGCCGACATTTTCCTGGCCCTGACCAACGACGACGAGGCCAACATCATGTCGTCGCTGCTGGCCAAGCGCCTGGGCGCGCGCAAGGTGATGACCCTGATCAACAACCCGGCCTACGTGGACCTGGTGCAAGGCGGCGAAATCGACATCGCCATCAGCCCGCAACTGGCCACCATCGGCACGCTGCTGGCCCACGTGCGCCGCGGCGACATTGTCAGCGTGCACTCCCTGCGCCGCGGCGCCGCCGAGGCCATCGAAGCGGTGGCCCATGGCGACGCCAAGTCGAGCAAGGTGGTGGGCCGGGCCATCGAGAACATCGCGCTGCCGTCCGGCACCACCATCGGCGCCATCATCCGCGACGAGCAGGTGATCATCGCCCGCGGCACCACGGTGATCGAGGCGGGTGACCATGTGATCCTGTTCGTTGTGGATAAAAAGTACATTCGTGACGTGGAGAAGCTGTTCCACGTGGGCTTGAGTTTCTTCTAGAAGGATTGTCGCGTGCTCGAATCACTGGAGAAGATGCTGGCCAAGGGTGTGGATAACTCGCTGCTGCGCTTTGGCCTGGGCAAGGGTTACCTGGACCTGGGCGAACATGCCAAGGCGGCGGAGCACCTGGCCCGCTGCGTGGCGCAGGACCCCAAGTATTCGGCGGCGTGGAAGCTGCTGGGCAAGGCGCTGCAGGGGCAGGGCGACGTGGCCGGTGCGCGGGCGGCGTGGCAGCAGGGGATTACTGCGGCGCAGGCCCATGGCGACAAGCAGGCCGAGAAGGAAATGACGGTGTTCCTGAAAAAGCTGGATCGCATGGCGCCTTAGCAACAACCTGCCTGCTCCAGCTGAAGCCACGGTCTCTGTAGCCGCTGCCGCCAGGCTGCGCTGGCGCCCGAGTACGCTGAAGATCTTCAGTGTGGTTCAGGGCCAGCGCAGCCTTCGGCAGCGGCTACAGGGAATCCGCGTCGCCACTGATCGTCAGTACCAGCGCGCCTCGCCGGCAGGGCGCTTCTTGAAGCGCTTCATGCTCCACATGTACTGGCTCGGATACGCCCGCACATAGCGCGCAATCACCTCGCTCATCGCCGCCACCGAGGTCTCGGTGTCAGTGCTGTACATCGCTTCAGGCGCTGCTTCCAGGATCACCTTGAAGCCCGAACCATCAGGCAGGCGCAGCGCGTGCAGGAACACCCCCACGGCCTTGCCGCCGGCGAGCATGTTGGGCACGAACTTGCTGGTCAGCGCCTGGGTGCCCAGGAACGGCACGAACACACCCGCCGATTCCGCCGGCTCCGGGTCGGCCGGAATACCCACCTGGCCACCCTTGCGCACTTCCTTGATGACGCTGAGGATGCCTTCCTTGGTGGACGCCGCCACTCGGTTGCCCAACTGCACGCGCTGCTTCTGCAGCAGTTCGTCCACTGCCTTGAGCTTGGGCGGCCGGTAGAAGATGATCGGCTTGCACTGCATGCAGTAGAAGTGGTTCAGCACTTCCCAATTGCCCAGGTGGCTGGTGATGCCGACCACGCCCTTGCCCGAGGCCAGGGCCTGCTCGAGGATTTCCAGCCCCTGCACTTCACGCACCAGCTTCAGCGACTTCTCGGCCGGCCAGATCCAGGCGCAGGCGCTCTCGGTCAGGCTCTTGCCGATGTCCATCATGCTCTGGCCCACCAGGCGCTCGCGCGCGGCGGAGTCCAGCTCGGGGAAACACTTGGCCAGGTTGATGCGCACGATTTCCCGCGACCGGTTCGGCAGCTTCCAGGTCAGCCAGCCAATGGCCGAGCCCACGGCCTCGACCGCGCGCCACGGCAACATCGCAAACAACCGCAGGGCCCCGACCATCAGGGCGCCTTTGAACTTATCCACAGCCCACTCCTTTCTTCAGCAAGGCGCCATTGTAACCGTCAGCGGCACAAAGCGGCGTAGCGATCACAATCCTGGGTGTGGTCCATGACCATGCCCGAGGCCTGCATGAAGGCGTAGCAGATGGTCGGCCCGACGAAGGTGAAGCCGGCTTTCTTCAACGCCTTGCTCATGGCTTCGGCTTCCGGCGTCTGCGTGGGAATGTGGCTGCGGTCGGGGAAATGGTTGATGCGCGGCTTGCCGCCGACGAACGACCACAGCAGCGCCACCGGGTCTTCAAGTTTCAGCCAGGCCTGGGCGTTCTGCCGCGCGGCCTTGATTTTCAGGCGGTTGCGGATGATGCCGGGGTCGAGCATGCGTGCCTCGACTTCCTCGTCGGTCATGCGTGCCAGCCGCTGCGGGTCGAAGCCGAACATCACCTGGCGGTAGTGCTCGCGCTTCTTCAGCACGGTGATCCACGACAGGCCGGCCTGGCAGCCTTCCAGCAGCAGCAATTCGAACAGACGACCGGGGTCACGCAGCTCAACCCCCCATTCTTCGTCGTGATAAGCCTGGTAGATCGGCTCATCCGAGCACCAAAAGCAGCGTGGCATAAGGCTCCATGGGTAGAGGTCAGGGCGAATCGGGGTATACTCCCGCTCTTTATATTCGCAGCCCTAGAAACAGGTGAATTTCGTGAGCCAGCCTACGCCAGCCGTGCGTACCTTCCAAGACTTGATCCTCGCGCTCCAGCAATACTGGGCCGAGCAAGGTTGTGTGGTGCTTCAGCCCTACGATATGGAAGTAGGCGCCGGCACTTTCCATACCGCCACGTTCCTGCGCGCCGTCGGCCCGGAAACCTGGAACGCTGCCTACGTGCAGCCAAGCCGTCGTCCTGGTGACGGCCGCTACGGTGAAAACCCCAACCGCCTGCAGCACTACTACCAGTTCCAGGTGGTCCTGAAGCCTAACCCGGAGAACTTCCAGGAGCTGTACCTGGGCTCGCTGAAGCACATCGGCCTGGACCCGCTGGTCCACGATATCCGCTTCGTCGAAGACAACTGGGAATCGCCGACCCTGGGCGCCTGGGGCCTGGGCTGGGAAATCTGGCTGAACGGCATGGAAGTCACCCAGTTCACCTACTTCCAGCAGGTAGGCGGCATCGAGTGCTACCCGGTCACCGGCGAAATCACCTACGGCCTGGAACGCCTGGCCATGTACCTGCAGGGCGTGGACTCGGTCTATGACCTGGTGTGGACCGACGGCCCGTTCGGCAAGGTTACCTATGGCGACGTGTTCCACCAGAACGAAGTGGAGCAGTCGACCTACAACTTCGAGCACGCCAACGTCGAGAAGCTGTTCGAACTGTTCGACTTCTACGAAAGCGAGGCCAACCGCCTGATCGAGCTGGAGCTGCCGCTGCCGACCTACGAAATGGTCCTGAAAGCGTCGCACACCTTCAACCTGCTCGATGCCCGCCGCGCGATCTCGGTCACCGCCCGCCAGCAGTACATCCTGCGCGTGCGCACCCTGGCCCGCGCCGTGGCGCAAAGCTACCTGCAAGCCCGCGCCAAGCTGGGCTTCCCCATGGCGTCCCCTGATCTGCGTGATGAAGTGTTGGCTAAGCTGGAGGCTGCACAATGAGTGCTCAAGATTTCCTGGTTGAACTGGGCACCGAAGAGCTGCCGCCAAAAGCCCTGAACACCCTGGGCGATGCGTTCCTGGGCGGTATCGAGAAAGGCCTGCAGGCCGCCGGCCTGAACTTCACCGCCAAGAAGGTCTACGCCGCGCCGCGTCGCCTGGCCGTGCTGATCAGCGGCCTGGACACCCAGCAGCCTGACCGCAGCATCAACCTCGACGGCCCGCCACGCCAGGCCGCCTTCGACGCCGAAGGCAACCCTACCCAGGCGGCCCTGGGCTTCGCCAAGAAATGCGGCGTTGACCTGGCCGAAATCGACCAGAGCGGCCCGAAGCTGCGTTTCAGCCAGCGCATCGTCGGCAAGCCGACTGCCTCGCTGCTGCCGACCATCGTCGAAGACTCGCTCAACGACCTGCCGATTCCCAAGCGCATGCGCTGGGGTGCCCGCAAGGTCGAGTTCGTGCGCCCGACCCAGTGGCTGGTGATGCTGCTGGGCGACCAGGTGGTGGATTGCACCATCCTGGCCCAGAAAGCCGGCCGTGAATCGCGTGGCCACCGCTTCCACCACCCGGAAAACGTGCGCATCAGCGCCCCGGCCAACTACGCCGAAGACCTGCGCAAGGCCTACGTGCTGGCGGACGCCGGCGAGCGTCGTGAACTGATCAGCAAGCGCACCGCCGAGCTGGCCATGCAGCAGGAAGGCACCGCCATCGTGCCGCCGGCCCTGCTGGACGAAGTGACCGCCCTGGTCGAATGGCCAGTGCCGCTGGTGTGCTCGTTCGAGGAGCGTTTCCTGGAAGTGCCCCAGGAAGCCCTGATCACCACCATGCAGGACAACCAGAAGTACTTCTGCCTGCTGGACGTGGACGGCAAGCTGCTGCCGCGCTTCATCACCGTGGCCAACGTCGAGAGCAAGGACCCGAGCCAGATCGTGCTGGGCAACGAGAAAGTCGTGCGCCCACGCCTGACCGACGCCGAGTTCTTCTTCAAGCAGGACAAGAAGCAGCCGCTGGAAAGCTTCAACGAGCGCCTGCAGAACGTGGTGTTCCAGGCCCAGCTGGGCAGCGTCTACGACAAGGCCGTGCGCGTTTCCAAGCTCGCCGCCTTCATCGCCCCGCTGATCGGCGGCGACGCCCAGCGCGCCGCCCGTGCCGGCCTGCTGTCCAAGTGCGACCTGGCCACCGAGATGGTCGGCGAGTTCCCCGAAATGCAAGGCGTGGCCGGTTACTACTACGCCCTGAACGACGGTGAGCCCGACGACGTCGCCCTGGCCCTGAACGAGCAGTACATGCCGCGTGGCGCTGGCGCCGAGCTGCCAAGCACCCTCACCGGTGCCGCCGTGGCCATCGCCGACAAGCTGGACACCCTGGTGGGCATCTTCGGCATCGGCATGCTGCCTACCGGCAGCAAGGACCCGTACGCCCTGCGCCGTGCCGCCCTGGGCGTGCTGCGTATCCTGATCGAGAAGCAGCTGGACCTGGACCTGGACAAGGCCGTGGCCTTCGCCGTGTCTGCGTTCGGTGCCAACGTCAAGGCTGCCGGCCTGGCTGGCCAGGTGCTGGAATTCATCTTCGACCGCCTCCGTGCGCGTTACGAAGACGAAGGCACCGACGTCGCCACCTACCTGTCGGTACGTGCCCTGAACCCAGGTTCGGCACTGGACTTCGACCAGCGCGTGCAGGCCGTGCAGGCCTTCCGCAAGCTGCCGGAAGCCGCTGCCCTGGCCGCGGTGAACAAGCGCGTGTCGAACCTGCTGGGCAAGGCCGAAGGCTCGATCGCCACTACCGTGGAGCCCAAGTACTTCGACAACGCCCACGAGTTCTCGCTGTACTCGGCCATCCAGCAGGCCGACCAGGCCGTGCAACCGATGGCAGCTGCCCGCCAGTACAACGAAGCGCTCACCCGCCTGGCCGCCCTGCGCGAACCGGTGGATGCGTTCTTCGAAGCCGTGATGGTCAACGCCGAAGACGCCAAGGTACGCGCCAACCGCTACGCCTTGCTGTCGCGCCTGCGTGGGCTGTTCCTGGGCGTTGCCGACATTTCGCTGCTGGGGTAAGCCTTGAAGCTGGTGATACTGGACCGCGACGGAGTCATCAATGAAGACTCCGACGCCTACATCAAGTCGGTGCAGGAATGGATTCCCATCCCCGGGTCCATCGACGCCATCGCGCAGTTGAGCAAGGCCGGCTGGACGGTTGCCGTGGCAACCAACCAGTCGGGCATTGCCCGCGGTTACTACGACCTGGCCACCCTCGACGCCATGCATGCGCGCCTGCGCACGCTGGTGGCGGAGCAGGGTGGCGAAGTCGGGCTGATCGTCTATTGTCCCCATGGTCCGGACGAGGGTTGCGCCTGCCGCAAACCGCGCCCGGGCATGCTGCAGGCCATTGCCGCGCACTACCAGGCCGACCTGGCCGGTGTGTGGTTCGTGGGTGACAGCAAGGGTGACCTGGAGGCTGCGTTGGCCGTCGACTCTCAACCTGTTTTGGTGAAAACCGGAAAAGGCTGCAAGACCCTGGACAAGGGCTTGCCCGAGGGGACGCTGATTTTCGATGATCTGGCTGCTGTAGCCAGAGCACTTATCCACACCTAGGGCGCCGTTGAATCCCTGAACACTGCCGCACCACCGGATGGCGCGGCAGGCTTGGGTCGATTCGAAGGCGCGCTTCTAACAGGCGGGTTCGCCCGCAACGGTACAAGCCGCTATGTCGATACTGCAGGCGATCCGCATTTTCGTCTTCTACTTGCTGTTGGGCACCAGCTCGCTGCTGTGGTGCACCCTGAGCTTCTTCGTTGCTCCCTTTCTCAAGTTTCCGGCCCGCTACCGTTTCATCAACGTGTACTGGTGCCGCTGCGCGCTGTTCCTGACCCGCACTATCCTCAACATCCAGGTGAAGGTCACCGGTGCCGAGCACGTGCCGGCGCAACGCTGCGTGATCGTCTCCAACCACCAGAGCACATGGGAAACCTTTTTCCTCTCTGCATATTTCCAGCCCTTGAGCCAGGTGCTCAAGCGCGAACTGCTGTACGTGCCGTTCTTCGGCTGGGCGATGGCCATGCTGCGGCCTATCGCCATTGACCGCGACAACCCCAAGGCGGCCCTCAAGGTCGTTGCCAGCAAGGGCGACGAGCTGCTGAAGGACAACGTCTGGGTGCTGATTTTCCCCGAGGGCACCCGCGTGCCGTTCGGCCAGATCGGCAAGTTCTCGCGCAGCGGCTCGGCCCTGGCGGTGAACGCCGAGCTGCCGGTACTGCCCATTGCCCACAACGCCGGCAAGTTCTGGCCCAAGGAAGGCTGGGGCAAGCGCGCCGGCACCATCGAGGTGGTGATTGGCGAGCCGATGTACGCCAACGGCACCGGACCGCGGGCCATTGCCGAGCTGAACGATCGTGTGGCGGCGTGGAACGAAGCCACCCAGCGGGCGCTGGGTTCGCTGCCGGAAAACCCGGAAGTCAAAGACACGCCGGCCGTCGGCTGATCTGTGGATAACTTGTGTACAGTATTTTGATATTTTTCCAAAAGCGTTCGTAAGTGATTAATTTAAAAGCTTATTTCGACACGCGATGGCGCAATGCAAAACGTGCATAAGTTTTTCGAGGCATAAAAAAACCGGCGTTGATCGCCGGTTTTTTCATGCCTGTGGTTTACACCTTGTCCAGGTCCACGCCGCGGGTTTCCTTGAGGCAGAAAATCCCCACTATCAGGCTCACGCCCGTCACCAGCACCGGGTACCAGAGCCCGTAGAAGATATCCCCGGTGTACACCACCAGCGCGAACGACACCGTGGGCAGGAACCCGCCGAACCAGCCGTTGCCGATGTGGTAGGGCAGCGACAGCGAGGTGTAGCGGATGCGCGTGGGGAACAGTTCGACCATCACCGCCGCCAGCGGCCCGTAGGTCATGGTGGCGATCAGGATCATGGCCACGATCAGCAGCACCACCATGGGCTGGTTCACCAGGCTGGGGTCGGCTTTCGCCGGGTAGCCGGCGGCCGTCACGGCGGCGCGCATGGCGGCCTCGTCGTAGCCGTCGATGCGCTTGTCACCGATGGTCACCACCACCGGGCTCGCCGCATCGGCCGGCGCGGACGAGTAGGGCAGGCCCTGCTTCACCAGGAACGTCTTGACCTTGTCGCAGGGGCTGTCGAAGCGTGCCTTGCCCACCGGGTCGAACTGGAAGGTGCAGCCCTTGGGGTCCGCCATCACGGTGATCGGCGCCTGGCGGCTGGCCTGGTCGATCTGCGGGTTGGCGTAGTGGCTCAGGGCCTTGAACAGCGGAAAGTACAGCACGGTGGCCAGCAACAGGCCGGTCATCAGGATCGGCTTGCGGCCGATGCGGTCGGACAGCCAGCCACAGATCACGAAGAACGGCGCGCCAATGATCACGCTGATGATCAGCAGGCTGTTGGCCTGGTTGGGGTCCATCTTCAGCATCTGGGTCATGAAGAACAGCACGTAGAACTGCGCGCAGTAGAAGGTCACCGCCTGCCCGGCGTTGATGCTGAACAGGGCCGTGAAGACGATCTTGAGGTTCTGCCAGGAGCCGAACGACTCCTTGATGGGCGATGTGCTGGCCTTGCCTTCGGCCTTCATGCGGGCGAAGGTTGGCGACTCATGCAGGCTCATGCGGATCCAGGTGGAGACGCCCAGCAGGATGATCGACAGCAGGAACGGCAGGCGCCAGCCCCAGGTCTCGAAAGCGTCGCCAGTCAGGTAGCGGCAACCCAGCACCACCAGCAGGGACAGCAACAGCCCCAGGGTGGCCGTGGACTGAATCCAGCCGGTGTGCAGGCCGCGTTTGTCTTTTGGGGCATGTTCAGCCACGTAGGTGGCAGCGCCACCGTATTCACCCCCCAGTGCCAGCCCCTGGAGCATGCGCAGGCACACCAGGATGATGGGCGCGGCGATGCCGATGCTGGCGTAGGTGGGCAACAGCCCGACGGCGAAGGTGGACAGGCCCATCAGCACGATGGTCATGAGGAAGGTGTACTTGCGCCCGATCATGTCCCCCAGCCGGCCAAACACCAGCGCACCGAACGGGCGCACCAGGAAACCTGCGGCGAAGGCCATCAAGGCGAAGATGAAGGCGGTGGTCTCATTGACCCCGGCGAAGAACTGCTTGCTGATGACCGCCGCCAGGGCGCCGTAGAGAAAAAAGTCGTACCACTCGAACACCGTCCCCAGGGACGACGCAAAGATGATCTTGCGATCTTCGCTGGCTGTAGTCGGCACGACCCCCGCGCCCTGACCCTGTATGTAGTCCGCCATAGTCTTGGTCCTTCCCGCCCTGAGGGCACAGTGATTATTGTTGTTGTCCACTGTCGATGGCCGCGGACTGCGGCGGCCATCGCCGTTCCCGGCCTGTCAGGCGACAGGCTGGGCAATTTGCCTGGTTCTATCCTCCGCACGCGGGGTGCCTTGCAGAATCATCTGCGCGGCCTTTTCCGCGATCATCAAGGTGGGAGTGCAGGTGTTGCCTGACACTATCTCGGGCATGATCGAGGCATCCACCACGCGCAGGCCTTCGATACCGTGCACGCGCAGGGTGGCATCCACCACGTCCTGGGGGCCGTTGCCCATGCGGCAGGTGCCCACCGGATGAAATATAGTCGTACCGATGGCACTTGCCGCCTGTTGCAGCTGTTCTTCGCTTTCCAGCTGCGGCCCCGGCAGGTATTCGGCGGGGCTGAAGATGCGCAGGGCAGGGGCGTCGACGATGCGCCGGGTAAGCCGGATGGCCTGGGCGGCGACGCGCAGGTCTTCCGGGTGGCTGAGGTAGTTGGGGTCGATGATGGGCGCATCGTCCGGGCTGGCCGAGCTGATATCCACGCGCCCGCGGCTCTTGGGCCGCAGGTTGCACACCGAGGCGGTAAACGCCGGGAAGCTGTGCAAGGGCTCGCCGAAGCGGTCCAGGGACAGCGGCTGCACGTGGTATTCGAGGTTGGCGCTGGGCTGCTGCGGGTCGGACTTGATGAACGCGCCCAGCTGGCTGGGCGCCATGGCCAGCGGCCCGCTGCGGTCATACAGGTAGCGCACGCCCATGCCGAACTTGCCCCACAGGCTGTTGGCCACCTGGTTGAGAGTACGGGTGTTGCTGACCTTGTAGATCAGCCGCAGCTGCAGATGGTCCTGCAGGTTGCCGCCCACGCCGGGCAGCTCGTGCTGCACCGTTATCCCCAGGCGCTCGAGCAGCGGGCGGGGGCCGATGCCGGAACGCTGGAGGATGCCCGGCGAGCCAATCGCCCCTGCACACAGCAGTATCTCCTTGCGGGCTGTGTATAACTGCGCCAAGCCTGCATGGCGGGCATGCACTGCGGTGGCCCGGCCGTTATCCACAGCCAGGCGGTCCACCTGCACGCCGGTGAGCACCGTCAGGTTGGCGCGCTTGAGCGCGGGCCGCAGGAAGGCCTTGGCAGAGTTCCAGCGAATGCCCGAGCGCTGGTTGACCTGAAAATATCCACAGCCCTGGTTATCCCCGGTGTTGAAGTCATCCACGCTCTCCACGCCGCACTGGGCAGCCGCGCTGCGGAAGGCATCGAGAATCGGCCAGCGGTAGCGCTGCAGCTCGACGCGCCATTCGCCCTTGCCGCCATGGGCAGCGGAGTCGCCAGCGTAGTGCTGTTCGCTCTGGCGAAACAGCGGCAGCACGTCCTGCCAGCCCCAGCCGGCGTTGCCCTGGGCCGCCCAGCCGTCGTAGTCGCTGGCCTGGCCACGCATGTAGATCATGCCGTTGATGGACGAGCAGCCGCCCAGCACCTTGCCCCGTGGATAACTCAGGGCGCGGCCATCAAGGCCGGGCTGCGGCTGGGTCTTGAAGCACCAGTCAGTGCGCGGGTTGCCGATGCAGAACAGGTAGCCGACGGGGATGTGAATCCAGGGGTAATTGTCGCGCCCGCCGGCTTCCAGCAGCAGGACGGACACAGCGGGGTCGGCAGAAAGCCGATTGGCCAGCAGGCAACCTGCGGGGCCAGCGCCGACTATCACGTAGTCGTAGGCGCTTGGGGCTGATGGCATGGGGAACCTCGCACCGATTTTTATTCTTGTCTTCCCCCATGGTATTGATTAGCTTCGAGATGAAAACGCGAAATTTCACCCACCGGCTGTGCGTTTTTGAGCAACGGATGAATGCCCATGTTCGATTGGAACGACCTGCGGTTTTTTCTCGAATTGCACCGCAGCGGCCGCCTGCTGACCGCCGCCAAGCGCCTGAACACTACCCACAGCACGGTGGCACGGCACATCGAGGCCATCGAGCAGAGCCTGGGCAACGCGCTGTTCGTGCAGCACGCCCAGGGCTATGAGCTGACCCCCGCCGGCCAGGCGCTGCTCAAGCACGCCGAGGCCATGGAAAACGTCGCGCTGCTGGCCCAGGAAGAGATGACCCAGCCGATGATGCCGCTGGGCAAGATCCGCCTGGGGGTGACCGAAGGCATCGGCATCATGTTCCTTACCCCGCGCCTGGGCGGCCTGTTCGAGCGCTACCCGGGGCTGGAAGTGGAACTGGTGGCGGTGCCGCGCTTCGTCAGCATCCTCAACCGCGAAGCGGAGATCAGCATTCACCTGGACCGGCCCTCGGCCGACCTGTTGATAACCCGCAAGCTCACCGATTACCGCCTGGCGTTGTACGCCAGCCCCGCCTACCTGCAGCGGGCCCCCGTGCTGGTGAACCGCGAAGACCTCGCCGGCCATGACTGGATCGGCTATGTGGACGACCTGCTGTTCAGCCAGGAACTGCTGTTCCTCAACAGCTTCTGCCGCGCGCCCAACGTGGTGTTCCGCAGCACCAGCGTGATTGCCCAACAGCAGGCGGCGAGGGCGGGCCTGGGCGTGGCGGTGCTGCCCATGTACATGGCCGAGGAGGACCCGGCGCTGGTGCGGGTGGTACCAACGGAGACCATCCAGCGCAGCTACTGGATGAGCACCCGCCGCGAGCTGCACAAGTCAGTGCGGCTGCGGGTGGTATGGGACTACCTGCTGCAGTTGTGCGCGGCCGAGCAGGCACAGCTGCTCAACCGCGGGTGAAGGCTTACTGGAACACCCGGTAGACGCCCAGCGAGAACGACAGCAGGCCCAACCCCAACAGGACGATGCCTGGGGCGCAATCGAGCAGGCGGCGCACCCGGCGGTAGCGGTCCAGGCGCCGTGACAGCAGGCTGTAGGCAATCAGGATCGAGACGTCGATGGCCGCCCAGATCAGGATCAGCGCCGCCGCCTGCACGGTGAAGGGCTCGTGGGGCGAAATGAAACCCGGCAGGAAGGCCAGGAAGAACAGGATGTCCTTGGGGTTGGACAGGCCCACGCCCATGGTCTTCCAGAAGCCGTAGCCCTTGCTGGAGCATTGCACCGACTCCGACGAACTGCTGACCAGCGCATTGCCACCCAACCACGCCAGGTACACGCCGCCCAGGATCTGCCCCCAGTTCAGCACCGCGGCGTTGATGTGCAAGGTGGTGTAGATCGCCACCAGCGCGCACACCAGCAGCACTTGCGCCGACACCACGCCGCCGGCGATGGTCCACGCCGGCCAGGCGCGTCGCGCATCGGCGATGACCATGGCGACAATGGGGCCGGGCGAGGCAATCAACAGCAGCACGGCCAGGGCAAAGGAGAGGTAGGTGGTGCTCATAGTCAGATTACCAGGTCGAAGACACGCTGGTTGGTGCCCAGCATCTCGGTGTAGTGGTGTTGCCCGGTGATAGCGAAGGTGCGCTGTATCCAGCGGTCGCTCCCGTCGAGCAGGGCGGTGAAGGGGCTGCGCGCGTGGGCGGTCTTGCGGTTGTCGATGATCAGCAGGTCGCCGGTGGCCAGCTTGACCGGCTGCTTCACTTCCCAGGCAATGTTGTGCAGGTGCTGCAGCTGGGCCTGGGCCTGCTCGCTGCGCGCCACCATGAACTGTGGGTCGAAGCGGAAGTAGGGGGCGTTGGGGTCACCGTAGAAAATCGTCTGGTGCTTGCCGATGTCGATGCGGCAGTTCTTCTCGGTGGCGCTGTAGTCGGACAGGAAGTTGTAGGGCTCGTCCAGGAAGAAGGCGGTCTCTGCATGGGTGAGGTGCGCCAGCATGTTGTCGATGGACGTGACATAGGTAATCGCCTCGCCCAGCGGGTCCTGGCGCAGGCACAACAGCAGCAGGTAATCGGGCTGCACCGGATGGAAGGCGTTCTCGGTGTGCAGGTCCAGCTCGGTGTCGTAGCTGTCGGAGCTGGCAGCCTTGGAATGCGCCTGGTGAGGAAAGAAGTTGTTGATGATGGCGCCCTTGGATTCCTGCGGGTAACCAATCGCCTGGCCCAGCAGTGATGTGGCTTGCAGCAGGCACTGTTCGCTGGCATCGTCGGGCTTGGCCAACGCATCGCGGCTGGTCGGGGTGGCCGGAATCTGGCCGATGGGCAGGTCTTGCAGGTGCAGGTAGCCGGCCTGGTTGCCGAAAACCCTGAAGTTGAGGATTTGCGCGATCTGTTCCTGACTCAATCCCCCACTGGTTATGCTCGCGGCCAGCAGCTCATCAATGTTGGTATTTGGCATGACTTCGTTCTCTTGATCCATTGGCAGTCCAGGTCACCTCCTTTCTCCTGAAGTGGGTGGGGCATCCCTTGGAGCCGATCAGAGTAGGGGGGCGGCCATGGCCTTGAAAAACGGATAAAGTGTCCGGGTTGCATGAGCAAAAATCATGGTTAAGGAAAGTGTCATGACTTCGCGGCTACCCCCGCTGTATGCCCTGCGAGCCTTTGAAGTCGCGGCGCGCTATGGATCGTTCACCGTTGCGGCACAAAACCTGTGCATTACCCAGAGTGCGGTGAGCCGCCACGTGAAAACCCTCGAGGACCACCTGGGCTCCCCGTTGTTCGAACGCAAGGGCCCCAAGCTGGCGCTGACCGACACCGGCCGGCTGCTGGCCCACGAACTGGAGCGCAGCTTCAACGCCATCGAGAACGCCTGCGCCACTGCCCGCCGCCCCAAGGGCACCTTGCGGGTAAAGGCCCCCTCCACCATCACCATGCGCTGGCTGATGAGCACGCTGGAAAGCTTCCAGGCCGACAACGTCGCCGACCGGGTGCAGCTCACCAGCGCCTGGATGGACCTGGACACCGTGGACTTCCGCAACGAGCCGTTCGACTGCGCCGTGCTGCTGAGCAACGGCGACTTCCCCAAGGACTGGAACTTCATCAAGCTGTTCGATGAATGGCTGGTGCCGGTCTGTGCGCCGTCGGTGTACCGCAAGGGCCCCTGGAACATCGAGCACCTGGGCATGGCCGAACTCATCCACCCCTCGCGCGACTGCCGCGACTGGCGCCGCTGGCTGGAACGGCAGGGGCAGGGCGACGCCGTGGACTGGAACGAAGGCAAGCGCTTCGACACCCTGGAACTGGGCATGACCGCGGCGGCGGGCGGGCACGGGGTATCGATCGGCGACCTGGCGCTGGTGGGGCCACAGTTGAAAGATGGCTCGCTGGTGCTGCCCATCCCCACTGCGGTGAAGACGGGGGACAGCTATTACCTGATCTGGTCGCAGCGTAATCCGGAGCATTACCTGCTGGAGCGGGTGCGGGATTATTTGTTGGCGAACGTGCCCATGATCGAAACCAGAAATATACAGATGCTGGATTAAAAGACTATCCACAGTTGTCGGTAATGCGGCTCAGTCGATGGCTTTTTGTCTCTTCCGCGCCTCGATCTGCTTGATGCTCTTTGCAGGCGTGGGCAAATCTTCAGGCATGGTGCCTCCGAGCTCGGCGATGGTCTCGCGTACTTTCCTGCTCGCCCCAGAGCCAATCGAGACCAATACGAGCGAGTCCTCGAAATGGTCATCGACCTCATAGCCGCTGCCAGCACACGCATCCATCGCACGCGCCAACACCGCCTGAAAATGTCGAAACTCGGAGTAATCGAGCAGCTTGGACAAGCTTCTCGCGGACCAATACTCAGCGCCGTTATCGTCCAGCTGCCTGTGCTGCTCGAATGACTGATGCTGATCGTCCATTGCTTTTACCCCTGATTCATCAATTGCGCGGAGTGGGCAAAACAGCCCAGGTAGGAACCAATGATTCTAAAATAAAAAGCCCCGGCATAATGGCCGGGGCTCGTCTTTGGGGGCGATATCAGGTCGCCCTTTTGTGACATTTGATGTGCTTGAGTACCAGGATCAGAAGTCCAGGTTCGAGACCGCCAAGGCGTTGTTCTCGATGAACTCGCGACGCGGCTCGACCGCATCGCCCATCAGGGTGTTGAAGATCTGATCGGCAGCGATCGCGTCTTCGATGGTCACCTTGAGCATGCGGCGCACGGTTGGGTCCATGGTGGTTTCCCACAGCTGGTCCGGGTTCATCTCACCCAGCCCTTTGTAGCGCTGGATGGTGTGGCGCTTGGTGCTCTCGGTCATCAGCCACTCGAGGGCTTCCTTGAACTCCACCACCGGCTTCTTGCGTTCGCCACGCTGCACGTAGGCACCTTCGTCCAGCAGGGTCGCCAGTTGCGCGCCCAGTGCGGTGACGGTGCGGTAGTCGTTGCTGCCGAAGAAGTCGCGGTTGAAGGTGATGTAGCTCGCCAGGCCGTGGGAGGTGATTTCCACTTCCGGCAGCCACACGTTGCGTTCACGGTCTTCGCGCAGGCTGGCCTTGTAGACCAGGCCCGACTTCTCGCTGGTGCGCAGGCGCGCGTCGAACTTGGCCAGCCAGGCTTGCATGCCGGCGTGGTCGGACAGGTCTTCCAGCGACACCGCCGGCAGGTACACGAAGTGCTCGGTGAGCTCTTGCGGGTACAGGCGCGACAGGCGCTTGAGGGTCTTCATCACCATGCGGAAATCGTTGACCAGGCGCTCCAGCGCCGCGCCCGAGATACCCGGTGCCGAGTCGTTCAGGTGCAGGCTCGCGTCTTCCAGGGCCGACTGGGTCATGTACTCTTCCATGGCCTCGTCGTCCTTGATGTACTGCTCCTGCTTGCCCTTCTTGACCTTGTACAGCGGCGGCTGGGCGATGTAGATGTAGCCACGCTCGATCAGCTCGGGCAACTGGCGGAAGAAGAACGTCAACAGCAGCGTACGGATGTGCGAACCGTCGACGTCAGCATCGGTCATGATGATGATGTTGTGATAACGCAGCTTGTCGATGTTGTACTCTTCGCGGCCGATGCCGCAGCCCAGCGCGGTGATCAGCGTGCCCACTTCCTGGGACGAGATCATCTTGTCGAAGCGAGCTTTCTCGACGTTGAGGATCTTGCCTTTCAGCGGCAGGATCGCCTGGGTACGACGGTTGCGACCTTGCTTGGCCGAGCCACCTGCGGAGTCACCCTCCACCAGGTACAGTTCGGAGAGGGCAGGGTCCTTCTCCTGGCAGTCAGCCAGCTTGCCTGGCAGGCCGGCGATGTCCAGCGCGCCTTTGCGGCGGGTCATCTCGCGGGCCTTGCGCGCAGCTTCACGGGCACGGGCAGCGTCGATCATCTTGCCGACGACGGCCTTGGCCTCGTTGGGGTTTTCCAGCAGGAAGTCGGAGAAGTACTTGCCCATTTCCTGCTCGACCGCGGTCTTCACTTCGGAAGAAACCAGCTTGTCCTTGGTCTGCGAGCTGAACTTCGGATCAGGCACCTTCACCGAGATGATCGCGGTCAAACCTTCACGGGCGTCGTCGCCGGTGGTGGCTACCTTGTTCTTCTTGGCCAGGCCTTCCTGTTCGATGTAGTTGTTCAGGTTGCGCGTCAGCGCCGAACGGAAGCCCACCAGGTGGGTGCCACCGTCGCGCTGGGGAATGTTGTTGGTGAAGCACAACAGGTTCTCGTTGAAGCTGTCGTTCCACTGCAGGGCGATTTCCACGCCCACGCCGTCTTCGCGCTGCACGTTGAAGTGGAACACCTGGTTGACCGGGGTCTTGTTGGTGTTCAGGTATTCAACGAACGCGCGCAGGCCGCCTTCGTACTTGAAGGTCTCGTCCTTGCCCGAACGCTCGTCCTTCAGGTAGATGCCCACGCCCGAGTTCAGGAACGACAGTTCGCGAATGCGCTTGGCCAGGATGTCCCAGCTGAAGTGGATGTTCTTGAAGGTTTCAGCCGAAGGCTTGAAGTGGATCTGGGTACCGGTGGTTTCGCTGTCGCCCACGATCTTCATCGGTGCCTGTGGCACGCCATGCACGTAAGTCTGTTCCCAGATCTTGCCGCTGCGGCGCACGGTCAGCACCAGCGTCTCGGACAGGGCGTTCACCACGGACACACCTACACCGTGCAGGCCGCCGGAGACCTTGTACGAGTTGTCGTCGAACTTACCGCCGGCGTGCAGCACGGTCATGATGACCTCGGCTGCCGATACGCCTTCTTCTTTGTGCACATCAACCGGGATGCCGCGACCGTTGTCACGGACGGTGATGGATTCGTCAGGATGGATAATGACGGTGATGTCGTCGCAGTGGCCGGCCAAGGCTTCGTCGATGGAGTTGTCGACGACCTCGAACACCATGTGGTGCAGACCGCTACCATCATCGGTGTCGCCAATGTACATACCGGGACGTTTGCGTACGGCATCCAGCCCTTTCAGCACTTTAATGCTGGAGGAATCGTACGTTTGATTTTCGCTCATGCCTTCACTCCCGATGGTCGTGGGTCTGGGTGATACGGCCCTGTTCCACGTGGAACAAAGCGACTGGCGTTTCCGTCTGCCAGCCTTCCCTCAATAATTCGTGGTCTACACAGGTGATGAACACCTGGCAGCGTAATTCTTCAAGCAAGCGGCAAAGCGCGCGGCGGTGTTGCTCGTCGAGTTCTGACGGCAGGTCGTCCACAAGATAAATACATTGACCGCGGCGTGCCTGGCTGACGAGATGCCCCTGGGCAATACGCAACGCGCACACCACCAGCTTCTGCTGGCCACGGGAAAGGATATCCGCAGCGTTGTGGGCGCCCAGTCGCAAGCGCAAATCAGCGCGTTGCGGTCCAGCCTGGGTGTGGCCCATCTGTTGGTCACGAAGCAGGGAAGTACCGAGCACCTCGGAGAGGTCCCGCTCCTTGTCCCAGCCGCGGTAGTAACTGAGGGTCAAACCTTCCAGCTCGACGAGCTCACTGAGGGTCTGCTCAAACACCGGCTTCAATGCCTTGATATAGGCCCGGCGGTATTCATCAATTTCAGCACTGGCCAGGCATAACTCCCGGTCCCATGCAGCTTGCGAAGCAGCGTCCAGTGTACCATGCCGCAGCCATGAGTTTCTTTGCTTCAGGGCCTTCTGCAGTCTTTGCCACGTGGCCATGAAGCGCGGTTCCACGTGGAACACACCCCAGTCCAAGAACTGCCGGCGTATTTTTGGAGCCCCTTCCAACAGGCGAAAACTGTCCGGGTTGATCAGTTGCAACGGCAGTATTTCTGCCAACTGCGCCGCACTGCGGGCGTTCTGCCCGTCGATCCGAATGGTGAAATCGCCTTGCCGCTCCCGCGAGACACCCAGCGCGGCGTGGCCGCCTTCGTTCAATTCGACCTGGCCGAACACCGTGCAAGCGCCTTGCTCGTACTGGATGACGGGTAACAGCCGTGTGCTGCGGAACGAACGCGCCAGCCCCAATAGGTGGATGGCTTCCAGCACGCTGGTCTTGCCACTGCCATTGGTGCCGTACAGGATGTTGATGCGGGGGGAGGGGGAGAAGGTCACCGGGTGCAGGTTACGCACCGCGGTGACAGAGACACGACTGAGGGACATTAGAGTCTGCTGGGCAAGTTACAGGCGCATCGGCATGACGACGTACGCGGAGTCATCGTTGTCCGATTCCTGTACCAGCGCACTGCTGTTGGAGTCGGACAGGATCAGACGCACTTGCTCAGTGGTCATCACGCCCAGCACGTCCAGCAGGTAGCTGACGTTGAAGCCGATTTCCAGCGAACCACCGTTGTAGTCCACGCCCACTTCTTCTTCCGCTTCTTCCTGCTCAGGGTTGTTGGCCTGGATCTTCAGCTGGCCGGCGGCCAGTTGCAGACGGATGCCACGGTACTTCTCGTTGGACAGGATCGCGGTACGGCTGAACGCTTCACGCAGGGCCTGACGGTCGCCCAGCACCAGCTTGTCACCGCCTTTTGGCAGCACGCGCTCGTAGTCGGGGAACTTGCCATCGACCAGCTTGGAGGTGAAGGTGAACTCGCCGGTGGTAGCACGGATGTGGTGCTGGCCCAGGACGATGCTGACGGTGCCATCCGGCTCGGTCAGCAGGCGCGCCAGCTCAAGGATACCCTTGCGCGGCACGATGACCTGGTGGCGGCCGTCATGGGTGATGTCGGCTTTCATCGAGCACATGGCCAGGCGGTGGCCGTCGGTGGCCACGGCGCGCATCAGGCCATTGGACACTTCCAGCAGCATGCCGTTGAGGTAGTAGCGCACGTCCTGCTGGGCCATGGCGAAGCTGGTGCGCTCGATCAGGCGGCGCAGGCGGCTTTGTTCCAGGCTGCAGGTCAGCGAGCCCGGACCTTCTTCAACAGTCGGGAAGTCGTTGGCCGGCAGGGTCGACAGGGTGAAACGGCTGCGACCGGCCTTGACCACCAGCTTCTGCTCGTCGACCTTGATGTCGATGAGCGCGTCGTTGGGCAAGCTCTTGCAGATGTCCATCAGCTTGCGCGCAGGCACGGTGATTTCGCCCTGCTCGGCAGGCTCTTCCAGTTGCACGCGGCCAACCAGTTCGACTTCAAGGTCGGTACCGGTGAGCGACAGCTGCTGGCCTTCGACCACCAGCAGTACGTTGGACAATACCGGCAAGGTCTGGCGGCGCTCGACGACGCCCGCGACCAGTTGCAGGGGTTTCAACAGGGCTTCGCGTTGAATGGTGAAATGCATGGTCTAGTCCCTTGCCTTTAATAAGCTGCGCTGACGTTCATCAAGTAGTCAGCGTCCGCAGCAGGTTCTTGTAGTCCTCGCGGATATCCGCGTCGGATTCCTTGAGTTCGTTGATCTTGCGGCAGGCGTGCAACACGGTGGTGTGGTCGCGGCCGCCAAACACATCGCCGATTTCCGGCAGGCTGTGGTTGGTCAGTTCCTTGGACAGGGCCATGGCTACCTGACGCGGGCGGGCCACCGAACGCGAGCGGCGCTTGGACAGCAGATCAGAAATCTTGATCTTGTAGTACTCGGCCACGGTGCGCTGGATGTTATCCACACTCACCAGCTTGTCCTGCAGCGCCAGCAAGTCCTTGAGCGATTCACGAATCAGCTCGATGGTGATGTCACGCCCCATGAAGTGCGAGTGGGCGATGACGCGCTTGAGCGCTCCTTCCAGCTCACGCACGTTGGAACGGATACGCTGGGCAATGAAGAACGCCGCGTCGTGCGGCAGCTCGACTTTGGCCTGGTCTGCCTTCTTCATCAGAATGGCGACACGGGTTTCCAGTTCCGGCGGCTCGACGGCCACCGTCAGGCCCCAGCCGAAGCGGGACTTGAGACGCTCTTCCAGGCCTTCGATTTCCTTGGGGTAGCGGTCGCTGGTGAGGATCACCTGCTGGCCGCCTTCAAGAAGGGCGTTGAAGGTGTGGAAGAACTCTTCCTGGGAACGCTCCTTGCGGGCAAAGAACTGAATGTCGTCGATGAGCAGCGCGTCCACCGAACGGTAGAAGCGCTTGAACTCGTTGATCGCGTTCAGCTGCAGGGCCTTGACCATGTCGGCGACGAAACGCTCGGAGTGCAGGTACACGACCTTGGCATTGGGGTTCTTCTTGAGCAGGTGGTTACCCACGGCGTGCATCAAGTGAGTCTTACCCAAACCTACGCCCCCATAAAGGAAGAGCGGGTTGTAGCCATGCTTGGGGTTGTCGGCAACCTGCCAGGCGGCCGCACGGGCCAGCTGGTTGGACTTACCTTCGACGAAGTTCTCGAACGTGAACGTGCGGTTCAGGTAGCTGGTGTGCTTGAGCGCACCTTCTACCTGGACGTTGCGCTGTTCCGCGCGCACGGGTGCCTGCTGCGAAGCGGCGCCGGCCATCGAGTCGAAGCTGTCACGCGAAGGCTCTTCGCTGACGCTGGCCACGGCGGCGGGCGCAACTGCAGGTTCCTGAACCGGAGCGGCGACGGGCGCGGGTTGCTGCTGCGCCGCCTGCGAGGCGGCCACGGCGGCGGCCAACGGTGCGTTGGGGGCGGCACGAGGCGCCGAGCTGCGACGGCTGCCTATTAATAAGGAGAGCGCCGGCGCGATTCCGCTGCCGTGCTCGCCCAGGAGTTCAAGCAGGCGTCCCAGGTACTTTTCATTGACCCAGTCCAGCACAAAGCGATTGGGCGCATACACACGCAACTCGTCGCCTTCGGCTTCGACCTGTAGCGGACGGATCCAGGTGTTGAATTGCTGGGCAGGCAGTTCATCGCGCAGAAGCTCCACGCACTGCTGCCAAAGTTCCACTGACACGGATATCCCCTGAGTTGAAAGCCGGAGAGGCAAAAAACGATCCCCATTGTACCGGCGCCGAGCACACTTATCCACATGTAGGTGGGGTGTACATAGAGGCAAATCAGCACGTGCACGAAGAAAAATAGTTTTGCCGGGCTGTGAATAAACTCTGTGGATAACCACCACTGAGCTTTCTGCACAAGTGGGGGTCGAAAACTGTGCATAACTCGCCTGTGTATAAGTACGCCTTTCATGCACAGCTTTTCCGAGGTCACAGCACAGCCGCAGCACCGCTTCTCGACAGGGTTACCATTCCCTGTATGCTACGTAAACAAAGGCGTGCAGGGTGTTATCCACAGAAAGGTGCGTGCTTAAGTTCTATAAGCTCTTCAAAAAAGCTTTAAATACGCTCCTTCTTATTTTTATGTTTACCGCGGGTTTTGCCAGTCAGACCGACGGTCATGCCTATGTAAAGGAAAAGCTGGTTGGAAATTGACCTGAGGCCTTGCTTTCACTAGAATCGCCGGTCTCTTAAAACGGGGACCATTCCGGCCCGTTGTGGACGAACCAGGTAACACGCCATGAAACGTACTTTCCAACCCAGCACCATCAAACGCGCCCGCACCCACGGCTTCCGTGCTCGCATGGCCACCAAAAACGGCCGTGCCGTTCTGTCGCGTCGCCGTGCCAAAGGCCGTGCGCGTCTGGCAGTTTGATCACTCGGCACTGGGGGTGAGTCAGGACTACAGTCGGGAAAAGCGTCTTCTGACAGCCCGACACTTCAAAGCGGTCTTTGACTCCCCAACCGGCAAGGTTCCAGGGAAAAACCTGCTGCTCCTTGCGCGCGAAAACGAGCTCGATCACCCTCGTCTGGGGTTAGTGATCGGGAAAAAGAGCGTCAAGCTCTCCGTTCAGCGCAACCGACTCAAACGCTTGATGCGCGACTCGTTCCGCCTGCACCAGGACCTCCTGGTTGGCTGGGATATCGTCATCGTCGCGCGGAAAGGTTTGGGTGACGTCGAAAACCCGGAACTGCACCAGCATTTTGGCAAGCTCTGGAAGCGACTAGCCCGCAGTCGGCCCGCCCCAGCAGTGAAGACCGAAACTGAAGGGGTAGACAGTCAAGATGCGTAAACTGGCCATCGTTCCGATCCAGTTTTACCGCTATGCCATCAGCCCTTTGATGGGCAATCACTGTCGTTTCTACCCCAGTTGTTCCTGCTACGCGCTGGAAGCCATCGAAATCCATGGACTCCTACGCGGCAGCTGGCTGACCCTACGTCGTCTGGGTCGTTGCCACCCCTGGCACGCCGGTGGTCTTGACCCGGTTCCGCCAGCCCCATCTCCCCGTAATTCTTCGATAGCCGAGTAATCATGGATATTAAACGCACGATCCTGATCGCCGCCCTGGCAGTCGTGTCCTACTCCATGGTCCTGAAATGGAACCAGGACTATGGTCAGGCTGCCTTGCCGACTCAGAATGTTGCTACCAGCACTGGCGCATCGGATTTGCCCGAAGCCCCGTTGGCTAACAATGCTCAAGCGAGTGCCGACGTACCCAGCGCCCCTTCTGCCAACGCGCCCGCGCCAACCCTGGCCCCGGATGCCGGCAGCAAGAACCTGATCCGCATCAAGACCGATGTCCTGGATCTGGCTATCGATCCAAACGGGGGCGACATCGCCCAGTTGACCTTGCCGGAATACCCGCGCCGCCAGGACCATCCTGACGTGCCGTTCCAGCTGTTCGACAACGGCGGCGAGCGCACCTACCTGGCCCAGAGCGGCCTGGTCGGCACCGACGGCCCAGACTCGCGTTCCACCGGTCGCCCGCTGTACAGCACCGAACAGAAGAGCTACCAACTGGCTGACGGCCAGAACGAGCTGGTCGTGGACCTGAAGTTCTCGTCCAATGGCGTCAACTACATCAAGCGCTTCACCCTGGACCGCGGCGAGTACGACCTGAAGGTCAGCTACCTGATCGACAACCAGGGCACCACGCCGTGGTCGGGCAACCTGTTCGCACAACTCAAGCGTGACAACAGCGCCGACCCATCGTCGAGCACCGCCACCGGCACCGCGACCTACCTGGGCGCCGCCCTGGGTACTCCGGCCGAGCCCTACAAGAAGATATCGATGAAAGATATCGACAAGGGCAACCTGAAGGAAACCGTTCAGGGTGGTTGGGTAGCCTGGCTGCAGCACTACTTCGTCACGGCGTGGATTCCGAACCATTCGGACAACAACGCCATGTCGACCCGCAAGGACAGCGCTGGCAACTACATCATCGGCTTCACTGGCCCGACCCTGACCGCCGCACCTGGCGCCAAGGTGGAAACCAGCGCCGTGCTGTACGCAGGTCCGAAGATCCAGGACAAGCTGAAAGAGCTGGCGCCTGGCCTGGAACTGACCGTCGACTACGGCATCCTGTGGTTCATTGCCCAGCCGATCTTCTGGCTGCTGAAACATATCCACATGCTGCTGGGCAACTGGGGCTTCTCGATCATCGTCCTGACCCTGATGATCAAGCTGCTGTTCTTCCCCCTGTCGGCTGCCAGCTACAAGTCGATGGCGCGCATGCGTGCCGTGGCCCCGCGCCTGGCCCAGCTGAAGGAACAGTTCGGCGATGACCGTCAGAAACTGTCCCAGGCCATGATGGAGCTGTACAAGAAAGAGAAGATCAACCCGCTGGGTGGCTGCCTGCCGATCGTGGTGCAGATGCCGGTCTTCCTGTCGCTGTACTGGGTACTGCTGGAAAGCGTCGAGATGCGCCAGGCGCCTTGGCTGCTGTGGATCACCGACCTGTCGATCAAGGACCCGTTCTTCATCCTGCCGATCATCATGGGCGCGACCATGTTCATCCAGCAGCGCCTGAACCCGACGCCGCCGGATCCGATGCAGGCCAAGGTGATGAAGCTGATGCCGATCGTCTTCACCTTCTTCTTCCTGTGGTTCCCTGCAGGTCTGGTGATGTACTGGGTGACCAACAACACCCTGTCGATCCTGCAACAGTGGTACATCACTCGTGGTATCGAGGCGAAAAGCAAGAAAGCTGCCGCCTGAACAGGTTGATCATCTAACCTGTGGATAAACGCCCCATTCGTGGGGCGTTTTGCTATCTGTCGATTTATTGAGGCCTGCCCCATGAACACTCCCCGTGAAACCATTGCCGCCATCGCCACCGCCCAGGGCCGCGGCGGCGTGGGTATCGTGCGCATTTCCGGGCCACTGGCCAGCGCCGCGGCGCAAGCCATCGCCGGCCGCCAGCTGACCCCGCGCCATGCCCACTACGGGCCCATGCGCACCGCTGACGGCGAGGTGATCGATGAAGGCCTGGCGCTGTATTTCCCGGGCCCCAACTCGTTCACCGGCGAAGACGTGTTGGAACTGCAGGGCCACGGCGGTCCGGTGGTGCTGGACATGCTGTTGCAGCGCTGCCTGGAGCTGGGTTGCCGCCTGGCGCGGCCGGGGGAGTTCAGTGAGCGCGCGTTCCTCAACGACAAGCTCGACCTGGCCCAGGCCGAAGCCATCGCCGACCTGATCGAGGCCAGCTCTGCCCAGGCCGCGCGCAACGCCGTGCGCTCCCTGCAGGGTGCGTTCTCCCGCCGTGTGGACAACCTCACCGAGAAACTCATCGCCCTGCGTATCTACGTGGAGGCGGCCATCGATTTCCCGGAGGAGGAAATCGACTTCCTCGCTGATGGCCATGTGCTGAGCATGCTCGACGACGTGCGCGACAACTTGTCCACAGTGATGCGCGAAGCCGGGCAGGGCGCGTTGCTGCGCGACGGCATGACGGTGGTCATCGCTGGCCGCCCGAACGCTGGCAAGTCCAGCCTGCTGAACCTGCTGGCAGGCCGCGAAGCCGCCATCGTCACCGACATCGCCGGCACCACCCGGGATATCCTGCGCGAACATATCCACATCGACGGCATGCCGTTGCACGTGGTCGACACCGCAGGCCTACGTGACACCGATGACCAGGTGGAAAAGATTGGCGTGGAACGAGCGCTCAAGGCCATCGGCGAGGCTGACCGCGTGCTGCTGGTGGTGGACGCCAGCGCCCCCGAAGCCAATGACCCGTTCGCCCTCTGGCCGGAATTTCTCGAAACCCGCCCGGACATGGCCAAGGTCACCCTGATCCGCAACAAGGCTGACCTCACCGGTGAGGCTGTGGATATGCAGCAAAGCGCCGACGGCCACGTGACCATCAGCCTCAGCGCCAAGGATGAAGGCCAGGGCCTGGACCTGCTGCGCGAGCACCTGAAGGCGTGCATGGGGTATGAACAGACCGCCGAAAGCAGCTTCAGCGCCCGCCGCCGGCACCTGGACGCCCTGCGCCATGCCAGCCAGGCCCTGGAGCACGGCCGTAGCCAGCTGACCCTGGCGGGCGCCGGTGAACTGCTGGCAGAGGATTTGCGCCAGGCCCAGCATTCCCTGGGTGAGATCACCGGTGCCTTCAGCTCCGACGACCTGCTGGGCCGGATCTTCTCGAGTTTTTGTATCGGGAAGTAACCGTCACTGCGCTGTGGATAACTGAAAGCTCATCACCGTGCCACTGGGCGTGCCCGCGCCCAGTTGGATATCACTGCCATGCAGCTGCAGCATGCGCTTGACGATAATCAGCCCCAGCCCGCCGCTTTCCGGCGAGCTGCGCGACATGGCCGAGGCACGGGTGAACAACCCCGCACGCAATTCAGGGGCGATGCCCTTGCCCGTATCGATGATCGCCACCTGGACCTCCGCCGCCTGGCCCAACAGGCGCACGATGATCCGTGTGCCCGGCGGGTTGTGACGGATGGCATTGTCCAGCAGGTTGGTCAGCACTCGTTCGATCATCCCCAGGTCGGCATTCACTGCCGGCAACGCCTGGGGCATGTCTACCTCCAGGCGTTGCTGGCGTGCCTCGGCCGCCAGTTCGAACTTCTGCAACACATCCTGCACCAGGTCGGGCAGGGCAAAGGTCTCTGCCTGTGGATGAACCAGCCCTGACTCCAGCCGCGCCAGCTCGAACAACTCCTGCGCCAGCCGCCCGACCTTGCGGCTTTGCCCCAGAGCCACGTCCAGGTAATGACGGCGCTCCTCGGCGCTGAGGCTCTCATCTTTGATTCGCAATGTTTCCAGATACCCATGCAACGAAGTCAGGGGCGTGCGCAGGTCATGGGAAATGTTGGCCACCAGGTCGCGGCGCTGTTGATCCTGGCGGGTCAATTCCTGCCATTGCTCGGCGATGCGCTGGCCCATCTGGGCAAACGCTGCGCTGAGCACGCCGATCTCATCACCTTTATCCACAGGCTGGGCGGTGAGAGCCGCGGCCTTGTGGCCGTTGGCGTCGAACTCACGCACAGTCTGCGTCAGCGCTTTCAACGGGCGCGTGATGAGCCGGAACGCCACCAGGCCCATGATCAGGCTCAGCAATACCATGAAACACATTGTCCACAGGGCCACGCGCAACGTTGAGTCCCGGGCGAGTGCGGCAGCCAGGGCATCGTGCGCTTCGCCCTGCAGCACCACGTACACATACCCACCGTCGCGGCCGCCCACCTGCACCGGCGCGGCGCTGAATACTTTATCCACAGCCAGGTTGCGCGGGTCCTGGCCCAGCACGGGCAGGGCCGCCCCCTCCAGAAACTTATGCACAGGGCCAAGATCCACGGTTTTGCGCTTGAGGTTATCGTCCGGGGCGCCGTTGCCGACGATCCTGCCGTCCCTGGATAGCAGGTACAGCTCGACCGAGGGGTTCACCGCCATCAGCTTGTCGAACAGCTCATGCACCGCCTCCGGGCGCCAGCCGCTGGCATCCATGAGCTGCGCGGTGCCGGCGATGTGCGCCGCCAGGCCGCTGGACAGGCGCTGCACCACTTCCTGCTCATGCCGCGTGCTGGCGCTAATCTGCAACCAGATGGCCACGCCACTGCACGCCAGCAGCAGTGCAGCGAATACCAGCGACAGGCGCTGGCTGAGGGACAGGAACTTCACGAGGTGGCCTCCGCAGCCGCCGGTGTAGCAGCGAACTTGTAGCCGCGCCCCCATACCGTGAGGATGCGCCGCGGGGCTGCCGGGTCTTCCTCGATCTTGGTGCGCAGGCGGTTGATGTGGGTATTCACCGTGTGTTCATAGCCATCATGTTGATAACCCCACACCTCGTTGAGCAGGTCCATGCGCGAAAACACCTGGTCGGGGTGGCGAGCGAAGAAATACAGCAGGTCGAACTCCCGTGGCGTCAGGCCCAGGGCCTTGCCGTCGAGGCTGATTTCCCGGGCTACCGGGTCGATGCTCAAGCCATGAGTTATCAACAGGCCCGATTCCAGCCGCGCGTTGCGCGCCATGGCATCGGTGCGGCGCAGCAGGGCACGCACCCGCGCCACCAGTTCGAGCATCGAGAACGGCTTGGCCAGGTAGTCGTCGGCGCCCAACTCAAGGCCAAGGATGCGGTGCATCTCGCTGGACCGCGCGCTGGTGATGATGATCGGCGTGTAGCGCGCCATGGCCCGGGCGCGCTTGCAGATCTCCAGGCCGTCGATGCCCGGCAGCATCAGGTCGAGCACCAGGGCATCCCACTGGCCTTCCTCGAGCATGCGCACGCCCAGGTTGCCGTCGGCGGCGTGTTCCACCACGTAGCCTTCGTCGCGCAGGTGCAGGCGCAGCAAATCGGCGATGTGGGCGTCGTCCTCGACGATGAGCACGCGTTTTGGCCTTTCCATATGCAGTTATCCCCAGGCAGCTGATAGCTCATTGTGGCGAAAAAACCGCGCCGCAGTTATCACATTTAATTTAACTCTGCGTGAGGACTTGGCGACCGGGCGCCACCAACAATGGCCCCCATTACCTTTGCTACCTGGAGCCCGCCATGGCCCGCACAGCAACCCTGCAGCGTTATTCCAGCCACCCCGGCTGGCTGCGCCTGACCCATTGGTTGAACGCACTGGCGGTGCTGGTCATGGTCACCAGCGGCTGGCGCATCTTCAACGCCTCGCCGTTCTTCGACTTCAGCTTCCCGGCTGCCCTGACCCTGGGTGGTTGGCTGGGCGGGGCACTGCAATGGCACTTCGCGGGCATGTGGCTGCTGTTTCTCAATGGCGTGTTGTACCTGATGCTCAACATCGCCACCGGTCGTTTGTTCACGCGCTTTTTTCCGCTGTCGCCCCGTGGCGTCCTCCAGGATTTATCCACAGCGCTGCGCGGCAAGCTCGCCCACGATGACCTCAGCCACTACAACCAGGTGCAACGGCTGGCCTATCTGTTCGCGATTGTCGATATCGCCCTGTTGATAATGTCCGGGCTGGTGCTGTGGAAGTCCGTGCAGTTTGGCCTGCTGCGCGAGTTGCTGGGCGGCTACGAGGCTGCGCGCCGCGTGCATTTCATCGCCATGGCCCTGCTGATGGCCTTCGTGGCGGTGCACCTGGTGATGGTAGCCGTGGTGCCGCGCACCCTGCTGCTGATGATTACCGGCAAAGGGGGCAAGGCATCATGACTGTGGATAAATCCATCCTCGATGAAGCACGCAAGCTGCTGGCGCCGCGTATCCATGACCTCAGCCGGCGCAAATTCCTGGTGCGCAGCCTGACCCTGGGCGGGGTGGCCATGCTCAGCGGCTGCAATATCAGCGACGACAAGCACGTGGAAAGTGCATTGGCGGGTATGTCGCGCTTCAACGACCGGGTCCAAGGCTGGCTGTTCGACCCCAAGGCGCTGGCGCCGGTGTACGACGAGGCAATGATCACCCGGCCATTCCCGTTCAACGCGTTCTACGGCGAGGACGAAGCCCCCAGCGTGGAAGCGGCGAGCTACCGCCTGGAGGTCACCGGCCTTGTGGCGGACAAGCGCAGCTGGCGCCTTGAAGAGCTGCGCGCCATGGCCCAGGTCGACCAGATCACCCGGCATATCTGCGTGGAAGGCTGGAGCGCCATCGGCCGCTGGGGCGGTGTGCGCTTCAGCGACTTCCTGCAACGGGTAGGCGCCGACACCAGCGCCCGCTTCGTCGGCTTCAAATGCGCCGACGACTATTACACCAGCATCGACATGGCCACCGCCCTGCACCCGCAGACGCTGCTGGCGCTGACCTACGACGGCCAGACCCTGCCGCGCCAGTACGGCTTCCCGATGAAGCTGCGCATGCCCACCAAGCTTGGCTACAAGAACCCCAAGCATATCCAGGCGATCTTTGTCACCAACACCTACCCCGGCGGCTACTGGGAGGACCAGGGCTACAACTGGTTCGGCGGCAGCTGACGGCTCGTTATCCACAGCACGGCATCCGCGGTGCTTTCAACCCACGCGACAAGGAGCACTACCATGAAAAAAATATCCACAGTCGTACTGACCATGTGCCTGGCACTGGGCACTGCTGGCGCCTACGCGGCAGACACCATGAGCAGCGGTTCCATGAGCAACGACAGCATGTCCAGCGGCTCGATGTCCAAGGACGCCATGAGCAAGGACAGCATGAAGAAAGACACCACCATGAAGAAGGATGCCATGACCAAGGACAGCATGAAAAAGGATGCAATGAAGAAAGACAGCATGTCCAAGGATGGGATGAGCAAGGATTCCATGAGCAAGGATCAGTGAGCTGACGGGGCGCCGGCGCGGTTATCCACACCCCGGCTGGCGCTCCTTCGTTGGAGACTGCGATGAAAGCGATTTTCCGTAGCGTGCTGGCCGCCGCCATCTTGTCCACAGCCGCCTGTGCCCAGGCGGCCGAGTCGGCCGTGGTCATCGACCCACCCAAGGTCGATGAGAGCACAAAAACTGTCCACAGCGAGACCGCGGTATTCGCCGGCGGCTGCTTCTGGGGCGTGCAGGGCGTATTCGAACATGTGAAAGGGGTGAGCCAGGCGGTGTCCGGCTATGCCGGGGGGCTGGCGCGTACCGCCCACTATGAAGAGGTAGGCTCGGGCGAGACTGGCCACGCCGAGTCGGTAAAGGTGACCTATGACCCCACGCAGATCACCTACGGGCAACTGCTGCAGATCTACTTCTCGGTAGCCCACGACCCGACCCAGCTCAACCGCCAGGGCCCGGACAGCGGCACTCAGTACCGTTCCACCATCTTTGTCGCCGATGCCGAGCAACGTCAGGTGGCCCAGGCCTACATCGCCCAGCTGGATGCGGCCCACGCCTTTGGCAAACCGCTGGCCACCACGGTGGAAAACCTCAATGGCTTCTTTCCGGCCGAGGCCTACCACCAGGACTACCTGGTGCAGAACCCCGGCAGCTTCTACATCATGGTCAACGACCAGCCAAAGATTGCCAACCTGGCCAAGCTGTTCGCCAATCGCTACCGCGAGGACCCGGTGCTGGTCAGCCGCTAGCCCGGTTATCCACCTGTGGATGAAATACCAGCCGCCTTCGGGCGGCTTTTTTGTGCCTGGCGGTCACGCAAATCTATCAACAACCACGAAATAAGCCCTGTGGAAAACCCCGCTTCAGCTCTGGTGATAAGCAGGCCTCAAAGCTGGTGACAACGCCCCCTGTGGGTAAGTGGTGTTTTCATCCACAGGTTTAAAGCGCTTATCCAAGGGCCTCATGGCCACATGACCACAGGGTTCAATTTCTCTGTACAGTACGCCGTTAAAGGGCTGTAGAACGTTATCCACAGATAGGGCGGTGCATAAGAATAAACATAAAAACAAAGCTTTAATAAATTTCTTTCTCTTTTTTTATTTTTAGATCCCGATCCTGCCGCTCATCCCCAGCTGGTTAAATTTTGTGCAAAAGGTTCCTATAGAGGGGGGTAAGTCCCTATACTGGTGAGCTATCCCAATTACCCATCAATGAACAGGCACGAGGTGCGTGGTGGATTTCCCTTCCCGTTTTGAAGTGATCGTCATCGGCGGCGGCCATGCCGGAACCGAGGCTGCGCTTGCGTCAGCACGCATGGGCGCAAAAACCCTGCTGTTGACACATAACGTGGAAACCCTCGGGCAAATGAGCTGCAACCCCGCGATTGGCGGCATCGGCAAGAGCCATCTGGTCAAAGAGATCGATGCGCTCGGCGGCGCCATGGCGCTGGCCACCGATAAGGGCGGCATTCAGTTCCGCGTGTTGAACAACCGCAAGGGCCCGGCCGTGCGTGCCACCCGGGCACAGGCCGACCGCATCCTGTACAAGGCAGCGGTACGCGAAATCCTGGAAAACCAGCCCAACCTGTGGATATTCCAGCAGTCGTGCGACGACCTGATCGTCGAGCAGGACCAGGTGCGTGGCGTGGTCACCCAGATGGGCCTGCGTTTCTTTGCCGACTCCGTGGTGTTGACCGCCGGTACCTTCCTGGCCGGACTTATCCACATTGGCCTGGAAAATTACTCGGGCGGCCGCGCAGGGGATCCACCCTCCACCGCGCTGGCGCGTCGGCTGCGTGAATTCCCGCTGCGCGTGGGCCGCCTGAAAACCGGTACGCCGCCGCGCATCGATGGCCGTTCGGTAGATTTCTCGGTAATGACCGAGCAACCTGGCGACACGCCGATTCCGGTCATGTCGTTCATGGGCTCCAAGGAACTGCACCCACGCCAGGTCAGCTGCTGGATCACCCACACCAACGCCCGTACCCACGAGATCATCGCCGCCAACCTCGACCGCTCGCCCATGTATTCGGGCGTGATCGAAGGCGTCGGCCCGCGTTACTGCCCGTCCATCGAAGACAAGATCCATCGGTTTGCCGACAAGGAAAGCCATCAGGTGTTCATCGAGCCGGAAGGCCTGACCACCCATGAGCTGTATCCGAACGGCATCTCGACCTCGCTGCCTTTCGACGTGCAACTGCAGATCGTGCGTTCGATCCGCGGCATGGAAAACGCCCACATCGTTCGCCCTGGCTACGCCATCGAATACGATTACTTCGACCCGCGCGACCTGAAGTACAGCCTGGAGACCAAGGTCATCGGCGGTCTGTTCTTCGCGGGCCAGATCAACGGCACCACGGGTTACGAAGAAGCCGGTGCGCAAGGCCTGCTGGCCGGGACCAACGCCGCGCTGCGTGCCCAGGGCCGTGACGCCTGGTGCCCGCGCCGCGACGAGGCGTACATCGGCGTGCTGGTCGACGACCTGATTACCCTGGGCACCCAGGAGCCGTACCGCATGTTCACCTCGCGCGCCGAATACCGGCTGATCCTGCGCGAAGACAACGCCGACCTGCGCCTGACCGAGAAAGGTCGCGAACTGGGCCTGGTCGACGACGCCCGCTGGGCAGCCTTCTGCGCCAAGCGTGAAGCCATCGAGCTGGAAGAACAGCGGCTGAAAAGCACCTGGGTACGCCCGGGCACCGAGCGCGGTGATGCCATTGCCGAGAAATTCGGCACGCCACTGGGCCACGAATACAACCTGATGAGCCTGCTGACTCGCCCGGAAATCGACTACAACGGCCTGATCGAGGTGACCGGCGAGGGTGCCGTTGATCCGACCGTGGCCGAACAGGTCGAGATCAAGGCCAAGTACGCCGGCTACATCGACCGTCAACAGGACGAGATCGCCCGCCTGCGCGCCAGCGAAAACACCAAGCTGCCTGTGGATATCGACTACGCTGCGATTTCCGGCCTGTCCAAGGAGATCCAGGGCAAGCTGGGGATAACTCGGCCTGAGACCCTGGGCCAGGCTTCGCGTATCCCGGGCGTGACCCCGGCGGCGATTTCCCTGTTGATGATTCATTTGAAAAAACGCGGCGCTGGCCGTGAGTTGGAGCAAAGCGCTTGAGTTCTATGGTCACCCCACACCACTCGCAGGAATTGGCCCAAGGGGCACGGGAACTGGGCGTCGAACTGAGCCAGGCCCAGCACGATCAGCTGCTGGCCTACCTGGCCCTGTTGATCAAGTGGAACAAGGCCTACAACCTGACCGCCGTGCGCAACCCCGACGAGATGGTGTCGCGCCACCTGCTGGACAGCCTCAGCGTGATCGCCCACATCGGTGAAGGCGAGCGCTGGCTGGACGTGGGCAGCGGCGGCGGCATGCCTGGCGTGCCGCTGGCCATCCTGTTCCCGGAGAAGAAAATCACCTGCCTGGACAGCAACGGCAAGAAGACCCGCTTCATCACCCAGGTCAAGCTGGAGCTGAAGCTGGACAACTTGCAGGTTATCCACAGCCGGGTCGAAGCGTTCCAGCCCGAGCTGCCGTTCAACGGAATTATTTCGCGGGCTTTCAGCAGCCTGGAAGACTTCAGCAACTGGACACGCCACCTGGGCGACACGAATACGCGCTGGTTGGCAATGAAAGGGCTGCATCCTGCCGATGAGCTGGTAGCATTACCGGCAGATTTTCACCTCGAAAGCGCACAGGCCTTGACCGTACCGGGTTGCCAAGGCCAACGTCATCTGCTGATACTGCGCCGCACGGCATGATTGGGAACACACGCAAGAATGGCTAAGGTATTCGCGATAGCGAACCAGAAAGGTGGTGTGGGCAAGACCACCACCTGCATCAACCTCGCAGCATCGCTGGTCGCGACCAAGCGCCGCGTGCTGCTGATCGACCTCGATCCACAGGGCAACGCCACCATGGGTAGCGGTGTGGATAAGCACGGCCTGGAAAACTCGGTCTACGACCTGTTGATCGGCGAGTGCGACCTGAACCAGGCCATGCACTTCTCCGAACACGGCGGCTACCAGTTGCTGCCGGCCAACCGCGACCTGACCGCGGCCGAAGTGGTGCTGCTGGAAATGCAGATGAAGGAGAGCCGCCTGCGTACTGCGCTGGCGCCTATCCGCGAAAGCTACGACTACATCCTGATCGACTGCCCGCCGTCGCTGTCCATGCTCACCCTCAACGCCCTGGTGGCGTCCGATGGCGTGATCATCCCCATGCAGTGCGAGTACTTCGCCCTGGAAGGCTTGAGCGACCTTGTGGATAACATCAAGCGCATCGCCGAGCTGCTGAACCCGGAACTGAAGATCGAAGGCCTGCTGCGGACCATGTACGACCCGCGCCTGAGCCTGATCAACGATGTGTCCGCGCAGCTCAAGGAGCACTTCGGCGACCAGCTGTACGACACGGTGATCCCGCGCAACGTGCGCCTGGCAGAGGCGCCGAGCTTCGGCATGCCGGCACTGGCCTACGACAAGCAATCGCGTGGCGCGCTGGCCTACCTGGCCCTGGCGGGCGAGATGGTTCGTCGCCAGCGCCGCCAAACTCGCGCTGAAAAAGCCTAAGGAATCCACATGGCCGTGAAGAAACGTGGTCTCGGACGTGGACTGGATGCCCTGCTTAGCGGGCCTACCGTCAGCGCGCTGGAAGAACAGGCCGTCAAGGTCGACCAGAGAGAATTGCAGCACCTGCCCCTGGACGTGATCCAGCGCGGCAAATACCAGCCACGCCGGGACATGGACCCGCAGGCGCTGGAAGAACTCGCCCACTCGATCAAGAGCCAGGGCGTGATGCAACCGATCGTGGTGCGTCCGATCGGCAACAACCGTTTCGAGATCATCGCCGGTGAACGCCGCTGGCGCGCGAGCCAGCAGGCCGGCATGGACACCATCCCGGCCATGGTCCGCGACGTGCCCGATGAAGCCGCCATTGCCATGGCGCTGATCGAGAACATCCAGCGCGAAGACCTCAACCCGGTGGAAGAAGCCATCGCGTTGCAGCGCCTGCAGCAGGAATTCCAGCTGACCCAGCAACAGGTCGCCGATGCGGTGGGCAAGTCGCGGGTCACCGTGGCCAACCTGCTGCGCCTGATCACGCTGCCGGAAGTCATCAAGACCATGCTCGCCCATGGCGACCTGGAGATGGGCCACGCCCGTGCTCTGCTCGGTCTGCCGGATGAACAGCAGGTCGAGGGGGCGCGACATGTTGTCGCACGTGGCCTTACCGTGCGCCAAACCGAGGCACTGGTTCGCCAATGGCTCAGCGGCAAGCCTGAGCCGGTCGAATCGAGCAAACCTGATCCGGACATAACCCGCCTTGAGCAGCGCCTGGCAGAGCGTCTGGGCTCTGATGTGCAGATACGCCACGGGCAGAAGGGCAAGGGCCAGCTGGTCATCCGTTACAACTCCCTGGATGAGCTTCAGGGCGTGCTCGCCCACATTCGCTGAAACAATCCTTCTGTAGCGCGCAGTCGGAAATCACTACCGAGCAGTTGAATAGGGGCTGAACCGCCCCTATACTCTGCGCGCATTTTGTCGGCACAAATTATGCCAAGTCACTGATTTTGGCGAGCCGACTCACGAGGAGCAATTGTGATGGAAACCCGCACGCCAAACCGCCTGCCCTTCCATCGCTTGGCGGTATTTCCGGTATTGCTGGCTCAATGTGTCGTGTTTCTGTTGGCAGCCTTGGCGTTGTGGCAGTGGCGCGGGGCAGTCACTGGATATTCAGGCCTCCTCGGGGGACTGATTGCCTGGTTGCCGAATTTGTATTTTGCTCACAAGGCGTTCCGGTTTACCGGAGCCCGAGCCGCGCAAGCCATCGTCCGGTCGTTCTACGCTGGCGAGGCAGGCAAATTGATTTTGACGGCAGTGCTGTTCGCGCTGACGTTTGCAGGAGTGAAGCCATTGGCGCCGTTGGCAGTATTCGGTGTCTTCGTGCTGACCCAACTGGTCAGCTGGTTCGCACCCCTGCTGATGAAAACAAGACTTTCGAGACCTTAGGGCGTTTGAGGCAACCATGGCAGCAGAAACCGCTTCGGGCTATATCCAGCACCACTTGCAGAACTTGACCTTCGGTCAACTACCAGACGGCGGCTGGGGCTTTGCCCACTCCGCAGCACAAGCCAAGGAAATGGGCTTTTGGGCATTCCACGTCGACACCCTCGGCTGGTCTGTGGCCCTGGGCCTGATTTTCGTCCTGATTTTCCGCATGGCGGCGAAAAAGGCGACTTCCGGCCAGCCTGGCGCGCTGCAGAACTTCGTCGAAGTGCTGGTAGAGTTCGTCGACGGCAGCGTCAAGGACAGCTTCCACGGCCGTAGCGCCGTGATCGCTCCCCTGGCACTGACCATTTTCGCCTGGGTGTTCCTGATGAACGCCATCGACCTGATCCCGGTCGACTGGATTCCTCATCTGGCCGCCGCTATCTCTGGCGATCACGAGATTCCGTTCCGCGCAGTGTCCACCACTGACCCGAACGCCACCCTGGGCATGGCCCTGTCGGTGTTCGCGCTGATCATTTTCTACAGCATCAAGATCAAGGGCATCGGTGGCTTCCTGGGCGAACTGACCCTGCACCCGTTTAGCAGCAAGAACATGCTGGTTCAGATCATCCTGATCCCGGTCAACTTCCTGCTGGAATTCGTGACCCTGATCGCCAAGCCAATCTCTCTGGCCCTGCGACTGTTCGGCAACATGTATGCCGGCGAGCTGGTGTTCATCCTGATCGCAGTGATGTTCGGCAGCGGTCTGCTGTGGCTGAGCGGTCTGGGCGTTGTACTGCAGTGGGCGTGGGCTGTATTCCACATCCTGATCATCACCCTGCAGGCCTTTATCTTCATGATGCTGACCATCGTCTACCTGTCGATGGCGCACGAAGAGAACCATTAAGACCCGCCTGGCGTGTCTGATGACCCTTCCACCCCGGTGGAAGGGTGCCCTTGGGGGGAGTCTGCCGGGGCTGCTGCAAAAACGATTTGTTTTACCGCTTTAATCTAAAAAACCTAACCAATACGACGTAAAAGTCGGGAGGAAAGATGGAAACTGTAGTTGGTCTAACCGCTATCGCTGTTGCTCTGCTGATCGGCCTGGGCGCTCTGGGTACTGCTATCGGCTTCGGCCTGCTGGGCGGCAAATTCCTGGAAGGCGCAGCTCGCCAGCCAGAAATGGTTCCAATGCTGCAAGTTAAAATGTTCATCGTTGCCGGTCTGCTCGACGCCGTAACCATGATCGGTGTTGGTATCGCTCTGTTCTTCACCTTCGCGAACCCCTTCGTTGGTCAACTCGCTGGCTAATCTCTCGAACCTTCGAGCTGATTGGTGTGAACAAAGAACGAGCGAGGTGTTGGCGTGAACATTAATGCAACCCTGATTGGCCAGTCCGTTGCGTTCTTCATTTTTGTACTGTTTTGCATGAAGTTCGTGTGGCCTCCGGTCATCGCGGCTTTGCAAGAACGTCAGAAGAAGATCGCGGATGGACTGGACGCTGCACAACGAGCAGCTCGCGACCTGGAGCTGGCCCAAGACAAAGCGGGTCAGCAACTGCGCGATGCTAAAGCTCAGGCAGCCGAAATCATTGAGCAAGCCAAGAAACGCGGCGCTCAGATCGTCGACGAGGCCCGTGAACAGGCCCGTGTCGAAGCTGATCGCGTGAAGGCTCAGGCTCAGGCCGAGATCGAGCAGGAACTGAACGGTGTCAAAGACGCGCTGCGTGCCCAAGTGGGTGCTCTGGCCGTAGGCGGTGCCGAGAAGATCCTGGGCGCCACAATCGATCAAAACGCGCACGCGGAGCTGGTTAACAAACTGGCTGCAGAAATCTAAGCGAGGGCGATCATGGCAGAACTGACCACGTTGGCCCGACCTTACGCTAAGGCAGCCTTCGAGCATGCCCAGGCCCACCAGCAACTGGCCAATTGGTCAGCCATGCTCGGCCTGGCTGCTGCGGTGTCGGAAGACGACACCATGCAGCGCCTGCTCAAGGCCCCGCGACTGACGAGCGCACAAAAGGCCGCCACTTTCATTGAAGTGTGCGGTGAAAAGTTTGATAGCCAGGCACAGAATTTCATTCATGTTGTCGCGGAAAACGACCGTCTCCTGCTGTTGCCGGAGATCGCCGCTCAGTTCGACCTGTACAAGGCCGAGCTCGAGAAATCCGTGGACGTGGAAGTAACCAGTGCTTTTGCATTGAACGACGAACAGCAAGACAAACTCGCCAAGGTTCTCAGTGCACGGCTCGGCCGAGAAGTGCGACTGCACGCCGCGCAAGATGCCTCCCTCATCGGGGGTGTTGTCATTCGCGCTGGCGACCTGGTAATCGATGGTTCAGTGCGTGGCAAACTCGCGCAGCTGGCCGAAGCATTGAAATCTTGAGTTTGAAGGGGCAGCAGAGCAATGCAGCAACTCAATCCTTCCGAAATAAGTGAAATTATCAAGGGCCGCATCGAAAAGCTCGATGTGACCTCCCAAGCCCGTAACGAAGGCACTGTCGTCAGCGTATCTGACGGTATCGTGCGGATTCACGGTCTGGCCGACGTCATGTACGGCGAGATGATCGAGTTTCCGGGCGGCGTCTTCGGCATGGCCCTCAACCTGGAGCAGGACTCCGTAGGTGCCGTTATCCTCGGTGCTTACCAGTCCCTGGCCGAAGGCATGAGCGCCAAGTGCACTGGCCGCGTCCTGCAGGTTCCGGTTGGTAAGGAACTGCTGGGTCGCGTCGTCGACGCACTGGGTAACCCTGTTGACGGCAAAGGTCCACTGGGCAACACCGAGACCGACGCGGTCGAGAAAGTTGCACCGGGCGTGATCTGGCGTAAGTCGGTAGACCAGCCTGTACAGACTGGCTACAAGTCGGTTGACGCCATGATCCCTGTCGGCCGTGGCCAGCGTGAGCTGATCATCGGTGACCGCCAGATCGGCAAGACCGCCATGGCGATCGACGCGATCATCAACCAGAAAAACAGCGGCATCTTCTGCGTGTACGTGGCAATCGGTCAGAAACAATCGACCATCGCCAACATCGTGCGCAAGCTGGAAGAGAACGGCGCCCTGGCCAACACCATCGTTGTTGCCGCCAGCGCTTCGGAATCCGCCGCACTGCAATACCTGGCGCCGTACTCCGGCTGCACCATGGGTGAATTCTTCCGCGACCGCGGTGAAGACGCGCTGATCGTCTATGACGATCTGTCGAAGCAAGCAGTGGCCTACCGCCAGATTTCCCTGCTGCTGCGCCGTCCACCAGGCCGTGAAGCCTACCCAGGTGACGTGTTCTATCTCCACTCCCGTCTGCTGGAGCGTGCATCGCGCGTTTCGGAAGAGTACGTAGAGAAGTTCACCAACGGTGCAGTGACTGGCAAGACCGGTTCCCTGACCGCACTGCCGATCATCGAAACCCAGGCTGGCGACGTTTCCGCGTTCGTTCCGACCAACGTGATTTCCATCACCGACGGTCAGATCTTCCTGGAATCGGCCATGTTCAACTCGGGCATCCGCCCTGCAGTGAACGCCGGTGTTTCGGTATCCCGTGTGGGTGGTGCCGCTCAGACCAAGATCATCAAGAAGCTGTCCGGTGGCATCCGTACCGCTCTGGCTCAGTACCGTGAACTGGCTGCATTCGCCCAGTTCGCTTCTGACCTGGACGAAGCCACCCGCAAGCAACTGGAGCACGGTCAGCGCGTTACCGAGCTGATGAAGCAGAAGCAATACGCTCCTATGTCCATCGCGGACATGGCGCTGTCGCTGTACGCCGCTGAGCGTGGTTTCCTGACTGACGTCGAAATCGCCAAGATCGGTAGCTTCGAGCAGGCCCTGATTGCTTACTTCAACCGCGATCACGCCGATTTGATGGCGAAGATCAACGTGAAGGGTGACTTCAATGACGAAATCGACGCTGGCATCAAAGCCGGTATCGAGAAGTTCAAGGCCACCCAAACCTGGTAAGCCGCAGCGGGAGCCGCGAGGCTCCCGCTTGCTAACCTGATAGGTGTTACATGGCAGGCGCAAAAGAGATTCGCAGTAAGATTGCGAGCATCAAAAGCACGCAAAAAATTACCAGCGCCATGGAAAAAGTGGCGGTCAGCAAAATGCGCAAGGCTCAAATGCGCATGGCAGCCAGCCGTCCTTACGCGGAGCATATCCGCCAGGTGATTGGTCATCTGGCCAACGCCAACCCGGAATACCGCCACCCCTTCATGATCGAACGCGAAGTAAAGCGCGTAGGTTATGTGGTAGTGAGCAGTGACCGTGGTCTGTGCGGCGGCTTGAATACCAACCTGTTCAAGGCCCTGGTCAAGGACATGGCGGTAAACCGCGAGCGCGGCGTCGAGATCGATCTGTGCGTGGTTGGCAGCAAGGGTGCGGCATTCTTCCGCAGCTTTGGCGGCAACGTCGTTGCAGCGATCAGCCACCTGGGCGAAGAGCCATCGATCAATGATCTGATCGGCAGCGTCAAGGTGATGCTGGATGCCTACCTGGATGGCCGTATTGATCGCCTGTCCGTGGTGTCCAACAAGTTCGTGAATACCATGACGCAAAAGCCAACGGTCGAGCAATTGATTCCGTTGGTCGCAACCCCGGATCAAGAGCTCAAGCACCACTGGGACTACCTCTACGAACCCGACGCCAAGGAGCTGCTGGACGGCTTGATGGTTCGCTACGTGGAGTCGCAGGTCTACCAGGCGGTGGTTGAGAACAACGCGGCTGAACAAGCTGCGCGGATGATCGCGATGAAGAACGCCACCGACAACGCCGGCGACCTGATCAGCGAATTGCAGCTGGTCTACAACAAGGCGCGTCAGGCTGCGATCACCCAAGAGATCTCGGAAATCGTCGGCGGCGCTGCCGCGGTTTAACGGTTCAAATATTCAGAGGATCCTGCTATGAGTAGCGGACGTATCGTTCAAATCATCGGCGCCGTCATCGACGTGGAATTTCCACGTGACAGCGTACCGAGCATCTACAGCGCGCTGAATGTTCAAGGCGCGCCAACCACTCTGGAAGTTCAGCAGCAGCTGGGCGACGGCGTGGTTCGTACTATTGCAATGGGTTCGACCGAAGGCCTGAAACGCGGCCTGGACGTTGTCGACACCAAGGCGCCTATCTCGGTACCCGTCGGTAAAGCGACCCTGGGCCGTATCATGGACGTCCTGGGCAACCCAATCGACGAAGCCGGCCCGATCGGTGAAGAAGAGCGCCGTGGTATCCACCAGCCGGCTCCTTCGTTCGCTGAACAAGCAGGCGGCAACGACCTGCTGGAAACCGGCATCAAGGTTATCGACCTGGTCTGCCCGTTCGCCAAAGGCGGTAAAGTTGGTCTGTTCGGTGGTGCCGGTGTAGGCAAGACCGTAAACATGATGGAACTGATCCGTAACATCGCGATGGAACACAGCGGTTACTCCGTGTTCGCCGGTGTGGGTGAGCGTACTCGTGAAGGTAACGACTTCTATCACGAGATGAAGGACTCCAACGTTCTGGACAAGGTTGCCCTGGTCTACGGTCAAATGAACGAGCCACCAGGTAACCGTCTGCGCGTAGCGCTGACCGGCCTGACCATGGCCGAGAAATTCCGTGACGAAGGTAACGACGTTCTGCTGTTCGTCGACAACATCTACCGTTACACCCTGGCCGGTACCGAAGTTTCGGCACTGCTGGGTCGTATGCCATCGGCCGTAGGTTACCAGCCGACCCTGGCTGAAGAGATGGGCACTCTGCAAGAGCGCATCACTTCGACCAAGTCCGGTTCGATCACCTCGGTACAAGCCGTATACGTACCTGCGGACGACCTGACTGACCCGTCGCCAGCCACCACGTTCGCCCACTTGGACGCCACCGTCGTACTGTCCCGTGACATCGCCTCCCTGGGTATCTACCCAGCGGTCGATCCACTGGACTCGACTTCGCGCCAGCTGGACCCACTGGTCATCGGCCAGGAACACTACGACACCGCTCGTGGCGTTCAGTACGTGCTGCAGCGCTACAAAGAGCTGAAAGACATCATCGCGATCCTGGGTATGGACGAGCTGTCGGAATCCGACAAGCAACTCGTTACCCGCGCTCGTAAGATTCAGCGCTTCCTGTCGCAGCCGTTCTTCGTGGCTGAAGTCTTCACTGGTGCATCGGGCAAATACGTTTCCCTGAAAGACACCATTGCTGGCTTCAAAGGCATCCTCAACGGTGACTACGACCACCTGCCAGAACAAGCGTTCTACATGGTCGGCGGCATCGAAGAAGCGATCGAGAAAGCCAAGAAACTGTAATCCTGGCGCCCGGCAACGGGCGCTAATCAGGTTGAGGCAAGCAGATGGCTATGACAGTCCATTGCGATATCGTCAGCGCGGAAGGGGAAATCTTCTCCGGTCTGGTCGAGATGGTGATTGCACACGGTGAACTGGGTGACCTGGGCGTTGCCCTGGGCCACGCACCGTTGCTCACCAATCTGAAGCCAGGTCCGATCCGCTTGATCAAGCAGGGTGGAGACGAGGAGGTGTATTACATCTCCGGTGGTTTCCTCGAGGTTCAGCCGAACATGGTGAAGGTCCTGGCCGACACCGTGCAGCGCGCTGCCGACCTGGATGAAGCCTCTGCTCAGGAAGCCGTCAAGGCTGCCCAGAAGGCCCTGAACGAGCAAGGCGCGGACTTCGACTACGGCGCTGCTGCTGCACGCCTGGCCGAGGCCACTGCGCAGCTGCGTACCGTTCAGCAGATCCGCAAGAAGTTCGGCAAATAAGCCGCAACTTTTGAGCGATTGAGAAAAAGGGTAGCCTCGGCTACCCTTTTTCTTTTTCCGCTTTTCATCTCCCGGTCGCGTTCGCCGACCAGCCCGGATTGGTAGCCACTCAATGTCTCTCGATATCGTCATTCTCGCCGCAGGCCAGGGCACCCGCATGCGTTCGGCCATCCCCAAGGTCTTGCATCCGGTAGCGGGCAACTCCATGCTCGGCCATGTTATCCACAGCGCCCGGCAGCTTGCGCCGCAAGGCATCCATGTGGTCATCGGCCATGGCGCGGAGCTGGTGCGCGAACGCCTGGCGGCCCCGGACCTGAATTTCGTGCTGCAGTCACAGCAGCTGGGCACCGGCCACGCCGTGGCCCAGGCCGTGCCGGCCATCACCGCTGAAACCGTCTTGATCCTCTACGGCGATGTGCCGCTGATCGAAATCGAGACCCTGCAACGCCTGCTGGCGCTGGTCACCCCGGACCAGCTGGGCCTCCTGACCGTGAACCTGGGCGACCCCACCGGCTACGGCCGCATCGTGCGTGACGGCGCCGGCAAGGTCAGCGCCATCGTCGAACACAAGGACGCCAGCGAAGCACAGCGTGCTATCAAGGAAGGCAACACCGGCATCCTCGCGGTGCCGGGCAAGCGCCTGGCCGAGTGGCTGGGGCGGCTGTCCAACAACAACGCCCAGGGCGAGTACTACCTCACCGACGTGATTGCCATGGCCGTGGGCGATGGCCTTGTGGTGGCCACCGAGCAACCGCTGGATGCCATGGAAGTGCAGGGCGCCAACGATCGTCGTCAGCTGTCGGAGCTCGAGCGCCACTACCAGCTGCGCGAAGGCCGCCGCCTGATGGCCCAGGGCGTGACCCTGCGCGACCCGGCGCGTTTCGACGTGCGCGGTGAAGTCACCGTGGGCCGCGACGTGCTGATCGACGTCAACGTCATTCTCGAAGGCAAGGTGGTCATCGAGGACGACGTGGTCATCGGCCCGAACTGCTACATCAAGGACAGCACCCTGCGCAAAGGCGTGACCCTCAAGGCCAACACCCACCTGGACGGTGCCGTGATGGGCGAGGGCAGCGACGCCGGCCCGTTCGCGCGCCTGCGCCCGGGTACCGTGATGGACCAGGGCGCCCATGTGGGTAACTTCGTCGAACTGAAGAACGCCCACATGGGCGAGGGCGCCAAGGCCGGCCACCTGGCCTACCTGGGCGATGCCGACATTGGCGCACGCAGCAACATCGGTGCGGGCGTGATCACCTGCAACTACGACGGTGCCAACAAGTGGCGCACGGTCATTGGCGAGGATGCGTTCATCGGCACCAACAACTCGTTGGTGGCGCCTGTGGATATCAAGGCGGGTGCTACCACTGCGGCGGGCTCGACCATTACCCAGGATGTGGAGGAAGCTCAACTCGCGGTAGGGCGTGCGCGCCAGCGCAATATTGATGGCTGGAAGCGGCCGGTGAAGATCAAGAAAGGCTGAGTTATCCACAGCCGGGATTGACGTTCGCTTGGTGAGGCGTGGGGGCAGGTACCGTTTGAGCTTTAAACGGTGCCTGGTTCTCACCCTGATCTTGGATGGTGAGTGAATATCCGCGGGATGTGGATAAGCTTGGCCCAAAGATTGGAGGTTAACGCAATTCGATTACTATGAAGGTAATCACCATCCAGGTGCAGGCGGCTATGTATATCGTCAGTTTTATCTTCAATAGGCGTTTCAGGGAGGGAGGAAAATTTTGAAGATCGACTGGATTGAGTTCCCCGATAGTAAGCGACGATTTTGGCCATAAAACGATCTGGGCAATTTTTGCCATCACTAGCTCGTTGCCGAGTAGACCTTGGTTCTTCAAACTTGCCCCCCATATGTAAACATATCGGCTGTTTTCTAAAGCCTTCATCATCTCATCCAGACGATAGCGGGCCAGATACCAAGTGTAGGCAATAACCCCTAGCGCGAGAGCGAAGGGGCCACTCAAGAAGAATATTGCAAGCCATGGGTGCCAATCGTCAATGCTAGTCATGATTCGGTGCTGTTAAAAATCCGACTCATTCGTCAGCGTAATTTTATAAATATATAGGTAGCTACAATCCATATAGCTCCAAATATTAGTATCGCTAGTTTTATTTTCAATAAACGCTTGAGGTGAACAGGGAAGTTGTGGAGGTCTGTAGCATTTAGTTCGCCAACTTTAATTGATGACTTCGGCCAAACGACGATCTGAGCGATTTTAGCAATTACCAGACCAGTACCTATCATGCCTTGCTTCTTGAAATCCCCCCCCCATCTGTATACGTAGCGGCTGTTTTCCAGAGCTTTGAGCATGCTATCTAAATGGAATTGTCTCAAATAATAAGTGTAGGCAATATTCACTATACCTAAAATCATAGGACCACCTGTGAAGGAGATCACGGCCCATCGATTCCAACTCTCAATATTGATCATGGCAATGTAGCTTCGTAGAGCTGTTCGCCAGCAAACTCGCCGCCAATGCCGCCTAAGGTTGTACCCATCCAGGCCCCTGTTCCTACTATTGCAACAACGCAAGCAACTCCCGCGATGCCTGTTGAAACGCCAAGGGCTATGCAGATAGATCCGCTAGCGGACTTGGCAATTTCGCCTCCTAATACACCGGCCATGGTAGAACCACCAAATTTCCCGCCCTCAGTAAACTTGATCTTCCTACAAGCCAGGCCCGATTCCCCATTACACACCTGCTGAATAGCCAGCAGGGAAGAGACGCTGCCCAGCCCGATCCCGATATACCCCCCTGCAGTCATATACCTGGTAGTACGACTCATCTTATCCACATGAGTCGCATACCCCGGTATCTGCCCCGGCGCCCCAGCTTTGCTCCAGTGATGCACCAGGCTGCGGCTGGAAATACCCAGCGCCGTCTTCAATTTTGGGTGATCCCCCAAACTTGTCTGGCCCCGCAAGCGGGTGGAATTCAGCAGGTGCGAATCCAGCTTGGCAAGCAGCTGCTGGCGCTCTGACAGGAACTGCGGTGATTTAAGGTTGCCGTGCCGCCGGTAACTTTCCTGGTGCAAGCGCTCGATGGCCTGGAGCGTGCCCCGCAGGTTACCCAAGTGCTTTTCCATGATCACCGCGCTCACGCCCAGCCAGGTGGATGTCTCGCCAATGAAGCTGGCGATTTCCGCGCCGTGCTTGAACAGGAAGTTGGCCTCTTCGGATGTGAGGGGCTCCAGGGCTGAGTTGACCTGGTTCGCAGCCTGCATCAACTGCGCTTCCTGATAGCTGCAGGTGGTGTTGTTGGGGTCGCTGAGCACCATCATCGAGCCGGCTTTTACCTCGGCAACGTAGGGGTTGAGTGCGCGGAATTTGCTCATCACTGCCGCGTTGCGGATGGGGAAGAGGTCGGCCTCCAGGGCTTCGCGGGTTGTGCTCTGCGGCACAACATAAAAACCCGGCTCTTGAGGTTCCAGCTGGCTGACGGCATTCAGGGGCCGGTAAGCTGGGGACGGGATGGAGGAGGGTGTGCCTGTGCGTTCGGCAATGCTGGAGGAAGCAGCTTGAGCCGGCTCATTGGACGCCATGGCACGCGTGCTCTCGTTTCGATAGCTTGCCGTGAACACCGAGGGAATCAGCTTCGCCCTGCAGGGGCAATCACTGAAACTGTCCAGCGTGCCCGCCACCAGCTTGCCATGGCTATCGATGAACGACACGCCACCGACAATCCGGTAGATACCGCCGTTCGCGCCGCAAGACACCCGGTCACCTTCACGGGCATGCAGCAGGCCAAACATGTTCACCCGGTCGTCGCCGTCCAGCACCTCACCACCGCAGCTGGTCTTGTCACCGCGACCAATGAAATATCCCTCACTCATCGCGTTACCCCCTGTTCCGTTGCAGTTGCTTCTAATTGCTCTTCGGTAAAAGGGCTTCTATCGAGGGTGCGGAGGTATTCTGGCGAAGCTTCGTTGGTGTACATAGTCGGCGACGCTGCAGGCATTGGGTGATCCTTTTCGACGATGGTTGGGAAGCCGTGGTTGGTAGGCTGCCTACGGTAAGCCCGTGGTCATCGCCCGTAAGTAGGACGTTTCCCAAGTTCGCCCATGGCGAGGAAATCTTTGCGTCGATCTGTGTCATGGCGCCAACAGCCTTCGGTGCGCAAGTGTGGATAACTCAAGATGAACCACCCACCGTCAGCCTGAACCACTGTTCACTTGACGAAAACCGGCCGATAGGTTTTGATTGCTTCCGTTATCTTTCGAATCGAAACTTAAAAGCCACCATGTCGAAACGCAACACGCCCCAGCGCCGCCACAACATTCTTGCCTTGCTCAATGAACAGGGCGAGGTGAGCGTCGACGCCTTGGCCCGTCGCTTCGAAACTTCCGAAGTCACCATTCGCAAGGACCTGGCCGCCCTGGAAACCAATGGGCTGCTGCTGCGCCGCTATGGCGGGGCAGTGCCGGTGCCGCAGGAGATGATGAGCGAGAGCGCCCAAAGCGTTTCTATCCACAAGCAGGCCATCGCCCGCGCGGCTGTGGACAAGATTCGCGAGCATGCGCGCATCATCATCGACAGCGGCAGCACCACCGCCGCGATGATCCCCGAGCTTGGCCACCAGCCCGGCCTGGTGGTGATGACCAACTCGTTGCACGTGGCCAACGCCCTCAGCGAACTGGAGCACGAGCCGGTGCTGTTGATGACCGGCGGCACCTGGGACCCGCACTCGGAATCCTTCCAGGGCCAGGTCGCCGAGCAGGTGCTGCGTTCCTACGATTTCGACCAGCTGTTCATCGGCGCCGACGGCATTGACCTGGAGCGTGGCACCACCACCTTCAATGAACTGCTCGGCTTGAGCCGGGTGATGGCGGACGTGGCGCGTGAAGTGATCGTGATGGTGGAGTCCGACAAGGTCGGCCGCAAGATCCCCAACCTGGAGCTGCCGTGGAGCAGCGTCCATACCCTTATTACCGATGATCGCCTGCCCGTTGCGGCACGCGAACAGATTCAGGCCCGCGGTATCAACCTCATCTGCGCCGCCGCAAGCTAGGAGAACAACCCATGTGTGGAATCGTTGGCGCCATCGCCGAGCGTAATATCACCGCCATCCTGCTCGAAGGCCTGAAGCGCCTGGAGTACCGTGGCTACGACAGTGCCGGCGTGGCGCTGTACACCAACACCGGTTCGCTGCAGCGCCGCCGCCGCGTGGGCAAGGTCGCCGAGCTTGAAGCCGCGCTGGCCGCCGACCCGCTGGCCGGCCAGTTGGGCATTGCCCACACCCGTTGGGCCACCCACGGCGCGCCCAGCGAGCGCAACGCCCACCCGCATTTCTCCAGCGACGACGTGGCGGTGGTGCACAACGGCATCATCGAAAACCACGAGGCGCTGCGCGACCGCCTCAAAGGCATGGGCTATGTGTTCAGCTCGGACACCGACACCGAGGTGATCGCGCACCTGCTGCACCACTACCTCAAGACCCTGCCGGACCTGACCGATGCCCTCAAGGCCACGGTGAAGGAACTGCACGGTGCCTATGGCCTGGCCGCCATCAGCCTGAAACAGCCTGACCGCCTGGTAGCTGCGCGCAGCGGCAGCCCGCTGGTCATCGGCCTGGGCCTGGGGGAAAACTTCCTGGCGTCCGACCAACTGGCCCTGCGCCAGGTCACCGACCGCTTCATGTACCTGGAAGAGGGCGATATCGCCGAGATCACTCGCGAAGCCGTGCGCATCTGGAACGCCGATGGCCAGCCAGTGCAGCGCGACACCGTGCAATACCACGAAGGCGCCGAAGCCGCCGACAAGGGCGAGTTCCGTCACTTCATGCTCAAGGAAATCCACGAGCAGCCTAAGGTGGTGCAACGCACCCTGGAAGGTCGCCTGGGCCAGGAGCAGGTGCTGGTGCAAGCGTTCGGCCCGCAGGCCGCCGAGCTGTTCGCCAAGGTGCGCAACGTGCAGATCGTCGCCTGTGGCACCAGCTACCACGCCGGCATGGTTGCACGTTACTGGATCGAAGGCCTGGCCGGCATTCCCTGCCAGGTGGAAGTGGCCAGCGAGTTCCGCTACCGCCGCGTGGTGGTGCAGCCTGACACCCTGTTCGTGTCCATCTCCCAGTCCGGTGAAACCGCTGACACCCTGGCCGCGCTGCGCAACGCCAAGGAGCTGGGTTTCCTCGGCAGCCTGGCCATTTGCAACGTCGGCATCAGCTCGCTGGTGCGCGAGTCGGACCTGACCCTGCTGACCCAGGCCGGCCCGGAAATCGGTGTGGCTTCCACCAAGGCGTTCACCACCCAGCTGGTGGCGCTGATGCTGCTGACCCTGTCCCTGGGCCAGGTGCGTGGCACCCTGGAAGCCGGCGTCGAAGCCGAGCTGGTAGAAGAATTGCGCCGCCTGCCAACCCGCCTGGGTGAAGCCCTGGCCATGGACAGCACGGTGGAGAAGGTTGCCCAGCTGTTCGCCGAGAAACACCACACGCTGTTCCTGGGGCGTGGCGCACAGTTCCCGGTAGCGATGGAAGGCGCGCTCAAGCTCAAGGAAATCTCCTACATCCACGCCGAAGCCTACCCGGCAGGCGAGCTGAAACACGGCCCGCTGGCGCTGGTGGACAAGGACATGCCGATCGTCACCGTGGCGCCGAACAACGACCTGCTGGAGAAGCTCAAGTCCAACCTGCAGGAAGTACGCGCCCGCGGCGGTGAGCTGATCGTCTTCGCCGACGCCCAGGCCGAGTTCCGCGACGGGCCTGGCACCCACGTGATCGCCATGCCGCACATCCTCGATGCGCTGGCGCCGATCCTCTACACCATTCCGCTGCAGCTGCTGTCGTACTACGTGGCCGTGCTGAAAGGCACCGACGTCGACCAGCCGCGCAACCTGGCGAAATCGGTCACAGTGGAGTAACCGCAATCCCCGTAGCAGCGGCCAAAGGCCGCGTCCCTTGGCCACGCGAATTGTGGTGCCAGGGACGCGGCCTCGCGGCCGCTGCTACAGGTGGCGCGAAACAAAGTGTAACGTAAGAAAACCTACCAAAATCCGCAGCATGGTCTAAGACCATAGTAGTGAACCCCATGACAGCGCCAAATTCTGGACTACCCTAATTTCAGAGAAGTCTGACTTAGGGGGGTTAAACACATGCTCGCGCAATTACCACCGGCCTTACAGAATCTTCAGCTCCCGCTGCGCCTGAGACTCTGGGATGGTCATGAGTTCAACCTGGGCCCCGCGCCCAGTGTCACTATCGTGGTGAAAGACCCACAGCTGGTGACTCAGTTCACTCACCCGAGCCTTGATCTCCTGGGTACTGCCTTCGTCGAGGGCAAGCTGGAAATGGAAGGTTCGATCGGTGAGGTAATCCGGGTATGTGACGAGCTTAGCCAAGCCCTGGTGGATGACGATGACGGCGACCAGCCGATTCGCACCGTCCACGACAAGGACACCGACGCCGCTGCCATCTCCTACCACTACGACCTGTCCAACGAGTTCTACCAACTCTGGCTGGACCAGGACATGGCCTATTCCTGTGCCTATTTCCAGACCGGTACCGAGACCCTGGAGCAGGCCCAGCATGCCAAGTTCGAGCACCTGTGCCGTAAGTTGCGGCTGCAGGCCGGCGACTATCTGCTGGACGTGGGTTGTGGCTGGGGCGGCCTGGCACGCTATGCCGCGCGCGAGTACGGCGCCAAGGTGTTCGGCATCACCCTGAGCAAGGAACAGCTGAAGCTGGCGCGCGAGCGGGTCAAGGCCGAGGGCCTCGACCATTTGGTGGAGCTGCAGCTGCTGGACTACCGCGACCTGCCGCAGGACGGCCGCTTCGACAAGGTGGTCAGCGTGGGCATGTTCGAGCACGTCGGCCATGCCAACCTGCAGGTCTACTGCGAGCGTCTGTTCGGTGCCGTGCGCGAAGGCGGCCTGGTGATGAACCACGGCATCACTGCCAAGCACACCGATGGCCGGCCGGTCGGGCGTGGGGCAGGGGAGTTCATCGAGCGCTACGTGTTCCCCCATGGCGAGCTGCCGCACATGGCCATGATGTCGGCGCGCATCAGCGAGGCTGGTTTCGAGGTGGTGGACGTGGAGAGCCTGCGCCTGCATTACGCCAAGACGCTGGACTTCTGGAGCAAGCGCCTGGAGGCCAATCTCGACAAGGCGGCCGCCATGGTGCCAGAGCAGGCACTGCGCATCTGGCGCCTGTACCTGGCCGGCTGCTCTTATGCGTTTGCCCGTGGCTGGATCAACATTCACCAGATCCTCTCGGTGAAAGCCTATTCCGATGGTACCCATGGCCTGCCATGGACCCGTGAGGATCTGTACCGCTGACCCCTGGGCGTGCGCATCACAGGATGGGTGAAATCAACCTGGCGATGCGCATGCCCAGCTTCTGCAGTTGGTGCGTATGGCGGCTGTCTTCCACGGTGATCTCTCGTGACAGGGCAAAGTCCGCCTCAAGCATCTCCGCCACCTGGCCTGCGAACGCGCTGTCCACCGTCAGCAGCATGATTTCGAAATTCAGCCGGAACGAGCGATTGTCCATGTTGGCACTGCCGATGGCGCTGATCTCGTTGTCCACCAGCACCACCTTCTGGTGCAGGAAGCCTGGCCCGTAGCGGAACATGCGCACACCGGCGCGCACTGCCTCGAAGGCGAACAGGCTGGAGGCGGCGTACACCACCTTATGGTCCGGGCGCGACGGCAGCAGGATGCGCACGTCCACCCCGCGCAGCACCGCCAGGCGCAGGGCGGCGAACACCGCCTCGTCGGGAATGTAGTAGGGGCTGGTGATCCACACCCGCTCGGTCGCGGCATGGATGGCTTCGACGAAGAACAGCGAGCAGGTCTCCTGTGGGTCCGCGGGGCCGCTGGCCAGCACCTGGCATAGCACGCCGCCGTCTTCATAGGTGTCGGGCAGGATCAAAGGTGGCAGTTTGCGCGAGGCCCAGAACCAGTCTTCGGCGAAGGACTCCTGCAGGCAAGCCACCACCGGGCCGGTGATACGGATGTGGGTATCGCGCCACGGCGACAGCTTGGGGTTGCCGCCCAGGTACTCGTCGCCGACGTTATGGCCACCGATGAACCCCACCACGCCATCCACCACGACGATCTTGCGGTGGTTGCGGAAGTTCACCTGGAAGCGATTGAGCCAGCCACTGCGGGTGGCGAACGCACGGATCTTCACGCCGCCCTTGCGCAGGACGTCGCTGTATTCGTGGGGCAGGGCGTGGCTGCCGACGCTGTCGTACAGCACATACACTTTCACACCCTGAGCGGCTTTCTCCAGCAACAGCGCCTGTAGCTCACGGCCGATCTGGTCATCGTGGATGATGAAGAATTGCACCAGTACCACTTCACGCGCCTCGCGAATGGCGGCGAAGATGGCCTCGAAGGTGGCCTTGCCGTTGACCAGCAGGCTGACCTGGTTGTTGGCCAGGCACGGCATGCGTCCGAGCTTGGGCATGGCCCGCAGCGATGCGTAGGAACTGGAGTTGCGCGCGGTCAGTGCTTCCTCCACCCAGGGCCGCCAGTCCAAGTCGGCAATGGCCTTGTGCATTTCCCGGTTGGCCTGGCGGCGCGCTTCAATATAGGCGTCGAAGGTGCTGCGGCCAAACACCAGGTAGGGGATCAGGGTCAGATAGGGCACGAAGACCAGTGACAGTGCCCACGCGATCGAGCCCTGCGCGGTGCGGACGGTGAACACCGCATGAATGGCGGCGATGACGCCGAGCAGGTGGACCAGGCCAAACAGGTAGCCAAAAAACCAGGGGCTGTGATAATCCATGCGCAGCGATGCTCCCGAATGCGTTGTGCTTAACAGACCACGTTCAGCCCGGGTTGTCTCGAAATAATTCAGCATGCAACGCAATCGGCAAACCCGCATCCAAGTATCATCAGCCAGCCAAGAGTGGCCCACCCCAGGAGTTATCCATGAAGATTCGTTTGCCGGCCGTGGCTTTGGCCCTGTGTCTGTCGGCGCCCCTCGTGCAGGCGCAAATGCTTCAACCAGGCTTGTGGGAGCTGACCACCAGCAACATGCAGGTGGACGGCAGCGCCTTGCCTGACCTCAACGTGATGCTGGGGCAGATGCAGATGCTGGCGCCGGAACAGAAAGCCATGGTCGAGCAGGCCATGGCCAAGCAGGGCATCAGCGTGGGCGGCAAGGGCATTCGCAGCTGCCTGACCCAAGCACAGGTGCAGTCCGACAACATCCCGCTGCAGGACCCGCAGTCGGGCTGCACCCAGCAGATCACCGCCCGCCATGGCAACGTCTGGGACTTCCGCTTCAACTGCCCCAAGGCCCAGGGCAGTGGCCAGGCCACCTTCCTCAGCCAGCGTGAGTTCCTGACCAAGGTCAGCGGCACGTTCAACGCCACCGGCACCCAGCAGAAAGGCAGCATGGAAACCCGCGCCGTATGGCTGGGCAACGACTGCGGCACCGTCCACCCCCGCCCCTGACCCGTAGCAGCTGCCGAAGGCTGCGTCCGCGCCAGGGCTGCCAACCGAGACGCCTGGGACGCGGCCTGGCGGCCGCTGCTACAGCGTTCCACGTGGAACACTCAGATGTAGAAAATTTCATAATCTGCAATGCAAGCCCGGTTTAGAGTCGCCACCATGCGGACCCTGTGCCTGCGCTATTTCATCTTGGGCGACATTCCGCGTGTTATATTATAACGATGCGAAAACTGTAACTTCCTTTGATGAAGATCCGCCATGCATAGACGCCAACTGCTCACCTTCATCCTGGCCAGCACGACGCTGGCACTGCCACTTGGCGCCTCCGCGGCGCTGGTGCGCGACGCACGCTTGTGGCGCAGCAACGACAAGCTGCGCGTAGTGTTCGACTTGAGCGGTCCGGTGCAATTCAAGACCTTTACCTTGCAGGCCCCCGACCGCCTCATCGTCGACGTGGCCGGCGCCCAGCTCAGCGGCGATCTGGGCCACTTGAACCTGGCTGGCACCAGCGTGCGGGCCATTCGTTCCGGGCCGTTCGGCCACGGCGACACCCGCATCGTCTTTGACCTCAACGCGCCCATGCAGGCTAACGCGTTCCTGTTGGGCCCGCAGGCGGGCCAGGGCCACCGGCTGGTGCTGGACCTGATTCAGGGCAACCATGTTGCCGCGCCGGCGGTGCTGGCCAGCGCACCGGCACCCGAGCCTGAGCCGGTCGAGGCGCCGAAGGCAGTGGCCAGCCGTGGCCCGCACCCCAAGCGTGACATCGTGGTGGTGGTCGACCCTGGCCACGGTGGCAAGGACCCAGGTGCCATTGGCGGCAAGGGCGAGCGCGAGAAAGACGTGGTGCTGTCCATCGCCCAGTTGCTGGCGCGCCGCCTCAAGCGCGAGAACGGCTACACCGTGCACCTGGTGCGCAACGACGACTTCTATGTGCCGCTGCGCAAACGCGTCGACTTCGCGCGCCAGCGCAACGCCGACATGTTCATCTCGGTGCACGCCGATGCGGCGCCGCGCCTGACCGCGTCGGGTGCCTCGGTATTCGCCCTGTCCGAAAACGGTGCCACCTCGGCCACCGCACGCATGATGGCCGACCGCGAGAACGGCGCGGACCTGATCGGCGCCGCCAGCCTGCTCAACCTCAAGGACAAGGACCCGATGCTGGCCAACGTGATCATCGACATGTCGATGAACGCCACCATCGCCGCCAGCCTGCAACTGGGCCACACGGTGCTGGGCAGCCTGGCCGACATCACCACCCTGCACCAAAACCGCGTGGAGCAGGCCGGCTTCGCGGTGCTGAAGTCACCGGACGTGCCGTCCATCCTGGTGGAGACCGGCTTCATCTCCAACGCCAGCGACGCCCAGCGCCTGGTGACCGCGCGCCACCAGCAGGCTGTAGCCGACCGGCTGTTCGCCGGCATCAACACCTACTTCCAGAAAAACCCACCCAGCGACTCCTTCATTGCCTGGAAACAGGAGCAGAACGCCCAGCGCGTCGTCTGAAGAGACAATCGGTATTGGCTATCCTGCAATGTTATACTATAACATTGCAGGATAGCCTGGCAGTTCATTCCACAAGACCAGGCGCCTTGAGGAATCGAACCATGCCCCATCGTCTTCCCGTCACCGTGCTGTCAGGCTTCCTGGGCGCGGGCAAGAGCACCTTGCTCAACCACGTGCTGCGCAACCGCGACAACCTGCGCGTGGCCGTCATCGTCAACGACATGAGCGAGATCAACATCGACGGCACCGAGGTGCAGCGTGATGTGAGCCTCAACCGCGCCGAAGAAAAGCTGGTGGAAATGAGCAACGGCTGCATCTGCTGCACCCTGCGCGAAGACCTGCTGGAAGAAGTGGCGCGCCTGGCCGACGAGGGCCGTTTCGATTACCTGCTGATTGAGTCCACCGGCATCTCCGAACCGCTGCCGGTGGCCGAGACCTTTACCTTTCGGGATGAACAGGGCCGCAGCCTGGCCGACCTGGCGCGCCTGGACACCATGGTCACGGTAGTGGACGGGGTGAATTTCCTGCGCGACTACGAGGCCGCCGAAAGCCTGGCCAGCCGCGGCGAGACCCTGGGCGAGGAAGACGAGCGGGCCATCACCGACCTGTTGATCGAGCAGGTGGAATTCGCCGACGTCATCCTCATCAGCAAGATCGACCTGATCAGCAGCGCCGACCGTGATGAGTTGATGGCCATCCTCAAGCGTCTCAATGCCCAGGCGCAGATCCTGCCCATGGTGATGGGCCAGGTGCCGCTGGAGCGGATCCTCGACACCGGGCTGTTCGACTTCGAGCGCGCCAGCCAGGCGCCGGGCTGGCTGAAAGAGCTGCGCGGCGAGCACGTGCCGGAGAGTGATGAGTACGGCATCAGCTCGGGGGCCTACCGCGCGCGCCGGCCGTTCCACCCGCAGCGCTTCCACGACTGGCTCAACAGCCCGTGGCAGAACGGCAAGCTGCTGCGCTCCAAGGGCTTCTTCTGGCTGGCCAGCAAACCCCAGGAGGCTGGCAGCTGGTCCCAGGCCGGCGGCCTGGTGCGCCATGGCTTCGCCGGGCGCTGGTGGCGTTTCGTGCCCAAGGCCCACTGGCCCCAGGACGCCGAGAGCACCGCATCGATCATGGCCCATTGGCAGGCTGACAGCGGCGACTGCCGCCAGGAGTTGGTGTTCATTGGCCAGGGCGTGGACTTCGCCCGCCTGAACGCCGAGCTGGACCAGTGCCTGCTCAGCGAAGCGGAAATGGCCCTGGGCGCTGGCGCCTGGGAACAGCTACCCGACCCATTCGGCCCCTGGCACGAAGACGCGGCCTGATCAGGGCTTGAGCCAGGTGCCCTGGCTCTTCTGCTCGCAGAACGGTTCCAGGTAGGCGGCGTCGCTGGCCACGCCGTAATAGTGGATATCCTGGCGATAGGGCATATTGTCCACATGGGCGTCGCTGCACACGCCAAACGCACCTGCCGGGCACTGGTCGACGAACTGCACCTCGACCTTTTGCCCTGGCAGGTTCGGCTCGCAGAAACCATCGTGAAACATCTTTTCCGGTATGTTGCGGTTCTGCTGGCATACCTTCACGTCGAGCCGTTCGGCATGGCTGTGCACCACGCAGGCCTGGGCCCAGACCTGACTGCTGGCAAGGCTTAGCGCCAGCACACCCCAAAGACGCATCCACTACCTCCATTCAAGAAAACCAATGATGCTTGAGAACATACCTACTCACGTCATCGCCGGGCCCCTGGGTGCCGGCAAGACCAGCCTGATCCGCCAGCTGATGGCACAGCGTCCTGCAGGGGAGCGCTGGGCGGTGTTGATCAACGAGTTCGGCGAGGTCGGCCTGGACGCCGCGTTGTTGAGCACCGCGGACGATGGTATCGCACTGGGCGAGGTGGCGGGAGGCTGCCTGTGCTGCGTCAATGGCGCGCCGTTCCAGGTGGGCCTTGCCCGGCTGCTGCGCAAGTCCAAGCCTCACCGGCTGTTCATCGAACCCTCGGGCCTGGGCCATCCGCTGCAACTGCTGGCGCAGCTGCGCGAGGCGCCATGGCGCGGGGTGCTGGCCGTGCAACCACCGATCACGGTGTTGGACGGCCAGGCGCTGGCCTGTGGACAACTTCTTCCGGAGGCCCAGCAGCAGGCGCTGGGCAGCATGGGGCTGGTGGTTGTGAATAAGTCAGCTGCGCTGGCTGTGAAAAAAATAATGTGGATAAAATCGCAACTTATTGATATTCCAATATATTTTACAGAGGCTGGATACCTGCCCATTAGCGAATTGAGAACAGTCGAGGCGCTTCCAGGGGCTGTGGATAAACTGCCGAAAGCGGCTGTGGAGCCGGTTTTTCTGTGGATAGACCCGCAGGTTCCCATCAGGGCTGTGCATAACGGCGAAGGGGGCTGGAGCGTGGGCTGGCGCTGGCATCCGGACCGGGTGTTCGATGCGCGGAAGCTGGATATGTGGTTATCCACAATGGCCTGGCGGCGGGCGAAAGGAGTTGTGCACAGCAACCGTGGGTGGCTGTCATTCAACGCTGTGGATAAAAATGTGCCGGAATGGCGCGCCAGCGAGTGGCGCAAGGATTCGCGCGTGGAGTTGATCTTCGATCATGCGCAGGATGAACAGGCCCTGGAGCAAGGCCTGAAGGCATGCCTGTAGCAGCGGCCGCAAGGCCGCGTCACAGCTACCGGCAGCTCAAGGCCGCCAGCGCTTGTGCTCCTGCCGCCACTGGTCCATCTCGATAACTTCGGCGGTGGGCTGGGTCTTGATCTCGAACGGGTAGGGCGCCAGTTCGATCTGCACCGCGTGCCCGCCGAACTGGGTGATGGTGCCGGGGTGACGCTGCTCGCCGGTCACGGTGAATTCAAAGTTATACACACGGGCAAAACGGCGACGGCCGTTGGCATCGCGCACGAAGCCGAAGCGCTTGAAGGCCACGTTCTCGTCGAGCAATTCCAGGTCCAGCTTGGCGCAATGCTGCTTGACCCGTTCCAGTGCCCGCTCGCGCAGGCCATGGTTATGCCACAGCCAGGCCGCGCCTGCGCCCAGCACCATCAGCACAAACAGATTTCCGAGGGTAAACATCGAGGAATGCTCCAACTAGGTGTGCCCAGCTTAACTGCGACGTCGGTCTGTCGTACAGACGGTATTTGGCGCCATACTGCGCCCCTCGAAAATCAGATACCGCTGCGGGATATTTGCATGAAACGTACTCCACACCTGCTCGCCATCCAGTCGCACGTGGTGTTTGGCCATGCCGGTAACGGCGCCGCGGTGTTCCCCATGCAACGCGTGGGGGTCAACGTATGGCCACTGAACACCGTGCAGTTCTCCAATCACACTCAGTATGGCCAGTGGGCCGGAGAAGTGTTGGCGCCAGCGCAAATTCCGGCACTGGTGGAAGGGATTGCGACGATTGGTGAGCTGGGCAACTGTGATGCCGTGCTCAGCGGCTACCTGGGCAGCGCTGCCCAGGGCCGGGCGATCCTGGAAGTGGTGCGCAAGGTCAAGGCAGCCAACCCCAACGCCTTGTACCTGTGTGACCCGGTCATGGGCCACCCGGAGAAGGGCTGCATCGTGCCTGCCGAGGTCAGCGAGTTCCTGCTCGACGAAGCGGTGGCCGTGGCTGACCTGGTGTGCCCTAACCAGCTTGAGCTGAATACCTTCTGTGGCCGCCTGGCGCAGTCGCTGGAAGATTGCGTGAGCATGGCCCGCTCGCTGTTGGAACGCGGCCCCAAGGCCGTGGTGGTCAAGCACTTGGCCTACCCCGGCAAGGCCGCCGAAGAGTTCGAGATGCTGCTGGTCACTGCCGAAGGCAGCTGGCACCTGCGCCGGCCACTGCTGGCCTTCCCGCGCCAGCCGGTAGGGGTGGGTGACCTGACGTCGGGGTTGTTCCTGGCGCGCCTGCTGCTGGGCGACAGCAAGGTGGCGGCGTTCGAGTTCGCCGCTGCGGCCGTGCATGAGGTGTTGCTGGAAACCCAGGCCTGCGCCAGCTACGAACTCGAGCTGGTGCGGGCCCAGGACCGCATCGTGCACCCACGGCTGCGCTTCGAGGCGCAGCGTTTGGCGTATTAAAGCCCGTCGTCCTTGATGTCCTGGTAGCGCTTTTCCAGTTCCTGGCGGATCTGGCGGCGCTGCTGGGCCTGCACGAAGCGACGTTTCTCTTCGCTGGTCTGCGGCTCCAGGCGCGGCACCTGGGCAGGCTTGCGCTGGTCGTCGACGGCCACCATGGTGAAGAAGCAGCTGTTGGTGTGGCGCACCGAGCGTTCACGGATGTTCTCGGTGACCACCTTGATGCCCACCTCCATGGAGGTATTGCCGGTGTAGTTCACCGACGCCAGGAACGTCACCAGCTCGCCGACGTGAATCGGCTCGCGGAAGATCACCTGGTCCACCGACAGGGTCACCACGTAGCGGCCGGCATAGCGGCTGGCGCAGGCGTAGGCGACTTCGTCGAGGTACTTGAGCAAGGTGCCGCCGTGCACATTGCCTGAAAAGTTGGCCATGTCCGGGGTCATCAGAACAGTCATCGACAACTGGGCGTTTCCGGGTTCCATAGTGCGCTCACGGTAATGTTGCTGTAGTTAAGGGGCGCCACCTATGTTGGTGCTTACCCGCTGGGGCAAAAAATCCCACTCTTCCGGGACGTTGGTCGCCGGCTGGACGTCACAGCCCGCGTGGCCTGGAGGCTGCCAGGCGAACGGATCTGTTTCCACTTGTTGCACCGGCATTTCCGCAGGTTTCGCGATGTTAACCTCAGACTTGAGATGTTACACCGTGAAAAGGAGCCGGGCCCATGCATGCCATCAGTTTCATCCAGGATCTGGCCGTGATCATGCTGATTGCCGGCGTGGTCACGGTAATTTTCCACCGGCTGCGACAACCCGTGGTGCTGGGCTACATCGTCGCCGGCTTCGTCATCGGCCCGCACACCCCGCCGTTTGGGTTGATCCACGACGAAGACACCATCAAGACCCTGGCCGAGCTGGGGGTCATCTTCCTGATGTTCTGCCTGGGCCTGGAATTCAGCCTGCGCAAGTTGTTCAAAGTCGGGGCTACCGCGTTCATCGCCGCCTTCCTGGAAATCGTGCTGATGATCTGGATCGGCTACGAGATTGGCCGCTGGTTTGAATGGAGCGCCATGGACTCGCTGTTCCTGGGTGCCATCCTGGCGATTTCGTCCACCACCATCATCGTCAAGGCGCTGAACGACCTGAAGATGAAGAACCAGCGCTTCGCGCAGTTGATCTTCGGCGTGCTCATCGTCGAGGACATCCTGGGCATCGGCATCATCGCGCTGCTGTCGGGCATAGCGGTCAGCGGTTCGGTCAGCTCCGGCGAAGTGTTCTCCACGGTCGGCAAGCTGTCGCTGTTCATGATCGTGGCGCTGGTGGTGGGCATCCTGCTGGTGCCCCGGCTGCTGGCCTACGTGGCGAAGTTCGAAAGCAACGAGATGCTGCTGGTGACGGTCCTGGGGCTGTGCTTCGGCTTCTGCCTGCTGGTGGTGAAGCTGGAATACAGCATGGTGCTGGGCGCCTTCCTGATCGGCGCAATCATGGCCGAGTCCCGGCAGCTGTTGAAGATCGAGCGGCTGATAGAGCCGATCCGCGACATGTTCAGCGCTATCTTCTTTGTCGCCATCGGCCTGATGATCGACCCCGCGATCCTGGTGCAGTACGCCTGGCCGATCGCTGTCATCACCATCGCCGTGGTGCTGGGCAAGATGATTTCCTGCGGCCTGGGCGCCTTCATCGCCGGCAACGACGGCCGCACCTCGTTGCGGGTAGGCATGGGGCTGTCGCAGATTGGTGAGTTCTCTTTCATCATCGCCGCCCTGGGCATGACCCTGCAGGTGACCAGCGATTTCCTCTATCCGGTGGCGGTGGCCGTCTCGGCGCTGACCACGTTATCCACGCCTTACCTGATCCGTGCCGCCGACCCGCTGTCGGAGAAACTCGCCGGCTGGGTGCCAGTGCGCATGGCGCGGGTGTTCGGCCTCTATGGCGAATGGCTGCGCAGCATTCAGCCGCAGGGGCAGGGCGCGCGGCTGGCGACGTTGATACGGCGCATCCTGCTGCAGGTGGGGGTGAACCTGGCGCTGGTGATGGGTATTTTCTTCAGCGCAGCCTATTTCGCCGAGCCTATCTCCGTGCACCTGCAGGCGTGGGTAAGCGAGGCGCGCTGGCACAACGCGTTGATCTGGGGCGCGGCGCTGCTGTTGTCCCTGGCGTTCCTGATTGCGGCGTATCGCAAGCTCAAGGCGCTGTCGATGTTGCTGGCGGAGATGGGAGTGAAGCCGGAGATGGCGGGCAGGCACACCGAGCGGGTGCGGCGGGTGATCGCCGAGGTGATCCCGCTGGTGTCGCTGCTGGTGATTTTCCTGCTGCTGGCGGCGCTGTCGGCCAGCATCCTGCCCACCAGCGAGCTGCTGGTGGTGGTAGGCCTGGTGGCTGCGGCGGTGGCGGCGGTGCTATGGCGCTGGTTCATACGCGTGCACACGCGCATGCAGGTGGCGTTGCTGGACACCCTGGGCAACAACGCCGACGGCCACTAGCGCTGTAGCCGCTGCCGCCAGGCTGCGCTGGGCTCCGAGTACACTGGATATCTACAGTGGGGCACCGGGCCAGCGCAGCCTTCGGCAGCGGCTACAAGGGGATCAGCTTTCCAGCCAGACATCCCGCGCCCAGTGCCACACCGACTCCCAGCTTTCCTCGGTGACCAGCTCTTCTTCGCCGGACCACAGCACCACGGTGCCGTCTTCTTCGACGCAGTAGTAGTCATCACCGTCCTGGCAGATAGGGATCAGGTCGCGCGGCACGCCGGCGTCCCAGGCGTTGGCGGCCACTTCCGGCAGGTAGGTGTGGGACTGCGGGTCGGTGACGGTCACGGGCTCGAGGCTGCCGTAGACGACGTCGCTGACGGTCAACAGGAATTCCTTGAAGACGAACGGGATGTTGATGAACAGCTGTTCTTCAACCTCGACCAGTTGGTCCTCATCGGGCAACTCGAGTGGAACGGGTACCGGTTCATTGGCTTCCCGGAGTTGTTCGATCACTTCTTCCACGATGTATTTCCTCTCAACGAATTGCGCGGTGCGGTTTATACATTAGCTGGATATTTTCGCAATGTTAAAAATGAAAAACCCCGGCCTGGGCCGGGGTTCGGGCGTGCAATACCGGTGGATCAGCCGTTCTGGCGAATCCCGGCAATCAGCCAAGGCTGGTTGTCGCCCTGCGGGCGTTCCATGTTCCAGCTTTCGCTGAACACTTCGCCCTGGTCAAAGCGCGAGGTCTTGGACACGCCGCTGAAGGTCAGGGTAGCGATGGTCTTGTCGGCGCGGTCGTCCACGCCATCGAGCTGCACCTGCAGGTTGTCGATGATGGTGGACTGGAAGCCGTCGCCCAGGCTGGCGCGTTCCTGACGCAGGAACTGCAGCATCTGCGGGGTGACGAACTCGGCGATCTTGTCCATCTCGTTGGCGTCCCAGTGCTGCTGCAGCGCTTCGAAGTGGCTGCGGGCGGCGTTCAGGAAGCTCTGCTCGTTGAACCAGGCCGGGGCGTGGATGACCGGGCGAACCGGCTGGCCACCCGAGCTGCCGAAGATCGGCTGGGCAGGCTGCTCGAAGGCTTCACGCTGGAACGGTGCGCCAGCCGGAGCCAGGTGCTCCTGCTGCTTGCGCCGACGGGCGGCGATGAAGCGGAAGATCACGAAGGCGATGACCGCCATGATCAGGATGTCGAAGATCTGCATGCCCTGGAAGCCGCCACCCATGAACATGGAGGCCAGCAGGCCACCGGCGGCGATGCCGGCCAGTGGGCCCAGCCATTTCGAAGCGCCACCGGCGGCAGGGGCTGCACGCCCGGCCATGCCGGCGGCGCCTGCACCGGCAGCGCCGGAGGAAGAAGGGGTGACCGACTGGTGCGTCGGCGCATTGCCGAACGACTTGCCGCCGCCAAAGCGCTTGGCGTGAGCGTCGATACTCATCGTCAGGCCGATGCACAGCGCCAGGGCGATGCTCAGAAAACGTTGCATAAGGGAATTCCCGTTGTGGATTGCACTGAGGCCATGTTGCACAGATGGGCAGGCCATGGCCAGTGACATAGTGTTTCGAGCTTTTACAGGGGGAAACAATCACGCGTGATGTGGGGTGCCCGCTGACGCGGCCTGCGGCCGCTGCTACAAAGACCGTAGCAGCGGCCGCAGGCCGCGTCAGGAAAGGATCACAGCGCTTCGAGTTTGGCGTAGCCGAGCATCAGCCACTTGCTGCCTTCGGCAAAGTTGACCTGCACCCGGGCCTGGGCGCCGGAGCCCTCGAAGTTGAGGATCACGCCTTCGCCGAACACCGAGTGCGCCACGCGCTGGCCCAGGGTGAATTCGGTCTGCGGAATGCTGGCGCCGCCGAACAGGCTGCTGGAGTTCTGCTTCTGGCCCGAGCCGAACGGGCGGCTGACGCTGTTGGACAGCCGCACTTCCTGGATCAGCCCGCCGGGAATCTCGCGCACGAAACGCGAGACCTTGTTGTAGGTCTCGCTGCCGTACAGGCGGCGGGTCTCGGCGTAGGTCATCACCAACTGCTGCATGGCGCGGGTAATGCCCACGTAGGCCAGGCGACGTTCCTCTTCAAGGCGGCCGGGCTCTTCCAGGCTCATCTTGTGCGGGAACAGGCCTTCTTCCATGCCCACCAGGAACACGTGGGGGAACTCCAGGCCCTTGGCGCTGTGCAGGGTCATCAACTGCACGCTGTCTTCGTGCTCGTCGGCCTGGGTGTCGCCGGCTTCCAGCGACGCGTGGCCAAGGAACGCCGCCAGGGGCGTCAGCTCCTCGTCCTCCGGGGCGGTCTCGAAGTTGCGCGCGGCGCTGACCAGTTCCTCAAGGTTTTCTACCCGTGCCTGGCCCTTTTCACCTTTTTCTTCCTGGTGATAGATGATCAGCCCCGACTGCTCGATGACGGTCTGGGTCATCAAGTGCAGGGGCATCTCCATGACCTTGGCGGCCAGGTTCTCGATCAGCTCCATGAACGCGCCCAGGGCATTGCCGGCGCGGCCGGTCAGGCCCTTGTTGGCCACCAGCTGGCGCATGGATTCCCACATGGAAATCTCGGCATGACGGGCGTGGTCGCGGATCGCCTCGACGGTCTTCTCGCCGATGCCGCGCGGCGGCACGTTGATGATGCGTTCCAGCGCCGCGTCGTTGCCGCGGCCTTCCAGCACGCGCAGGTAGGCCATGGCGTTCTTGATCTCGGCACGCTCGAAGAAGCGCTGGCCGCCATAGATGCGGTACGGGATGCGTTCGCGCAGCAGGGCCTCTTCCAGCACCCGCGACTGGGCGTTGGAGCGGTACAGGATGGCGATGTCGCTGCGCGACATGCCGGTCTTGATCGCCGCCTCGATGGTTTCCACCACGTAGCGCGCTTCGTCGTGTTCGTTGAAGGCTGCGTACAGGCTCAGCGGTTCGCCGTCGCCGCCGTCGGTCCACAGCTCCTTGCCCAGGCGCCCGGTGTTGTTGGCGATCAGGGCGTTGGCAGCCTTGAGGATGCCGGCGGTGGAGCGGTAGTTCTGCTCCAGGCGGATGGTTTCCACATCGGGGAAGTCCGCGGAGTACTGGTGAATGTTCTCGATTTTCGCGCCACGCCAGCCATAGATGGACTGGTCGTCGTCGCCCACCACCATCAGGCTGTCGCCGCCCTGCGCCAGCAGGCGCAGCCAGGCGTACTGCACGGCGTTGGTGTCCTGGAACTCGTCCACCAGCAGGTGGCGGAAGCGGCGCTGGTAATGCTGCAGCAGGCCGGGGTGGTCGCGCCACAGGTCCAGGGCGCGCAGCAGCAGCTCGGAGAAGTCGATCACGCCGGCACGGGCGCAGGCCGCTTCGTAAGCCTCGTAGATCGACTTCATGGTGCCCAGGAACAGGTCGCCGCTGGCCTGGATGTGTTGCGGGCGCAGCCCCTCGTCCTTCTGGCCGTTGATGAACCATTGCGCCTGGCGGGCAGGCCAACGTTGTTCGTCCAGGCCCAACTCGCGGATCACCCGCTTGACCAGCCGCTGCTGGTCGTCGCTGTCGAGGATCTGGAAGTTCTGGTTCAGGTTCGCTTCCTGCCAGTGGGCCCGCAGCAGGCGGTGGGCCAGGCCGTGGAAGGTGCCTACCCACATGCCGGCCGGGTTGATGCCCATCAGCTGCTCGATGCGCTGGCGCATCTCGGCTGCGGCCTTGTTGGTGAAGGTCACCGACAGGATGGAGTGCGGGGACGCCTGTTCGACCTGGATCAACCAGGCGATACGGTGCACCAGCACTCGGGTTTTACCGGAACCAGCACCGGCCAGGACCAACTGACGGCCAACCGGGGCCGCTACGGCCTGCCGTTGGGCATCGTTGAGGGAATTCAGCAGAAGGGAGAGGTCATCGCGCATCCGGCCATTTTAGGGTGCTGGACAAGATTGGAGCAAACCCGGCGTTCGAGCGGTCGATAAATAACCTCTTTCATCTGTTTGCGCGGGGGCTGTGGCGGGGCGGCGGGCTTGTGTATGCTCGCTGCACGTTCAGGCTCCGCACATTAATAAGAATATTGCCTATGACACTCGCTTCAGGTCCTGCTTCCACGGAGGGGCAACGGGATATACGCCGCAAATACGCCGCGCAACTGGCGGTCGAGCGCACGCGCCTGCTGTACCAGGGCTCCTTGCTGCCCACCTTGCTGATGCTCGCCAACGGCCTGGTCTGCGCCTGGCTGCTGTGGGAGCCCCAGCACTATGTGCTGGTGAGCGTGTGGCTGGTGTGGCTGACCGCGCTGGTGGCCATGCGGGTCATCCAGGTGGCCGCCTTCGATTCGGCCATTCCCGACCGGCAGTCGCAGCCGGTGTGGCTGCGCATGTTCCTGTTCGGCTCGTTCGTCAGTGGCCTGACCCTGGCTGGCGCCGCCATCCTGCTGGTGCCCACCGACAGCTTCGTCCAGCAAGCCTGGGTGTTCGGGCTGCTGGGGGCGGCCACGCTGTCGGCCAGCGTGGCGTATGCCGTCAGCCTGCCGGCCTTCCTCAGCTTCGCCTTGCCCTGCCTGTTGCCGCCCATCGGCTGCCTGTTCCTGATTGGCAGCGGCGCGCAGCACGGTTGGGGCTGGCTGGGCCTGATCCTGCTGGGGGCGCTGGTGGTGGTGGCCTGGCAGGTCAACCGCCTGATCGAGCGCGGGCTGATTCGCCGCTTCCAGAACCAGGACCTGATCGAAAACCTGCAGCACGCGCAGGCCGCCAGCGCGCGGCTGAACCAGGAACTGGCCCGCGAGGTGGACCAGCGCCGGCGCGCCGAAGGCGAGCTGCGCGAAGCCCAGGCCGGGCTGGAAACCCGCGTGGCCCAGCGCAGCCACGAGCTGGACCTGGCCAACCAGGCGCTGAGCAAGAGCGAGGCGCGCCTGGCGCTGGCGCTGGAAGCCAGCGAGCTGGGGCTGTGGGACTGGGACCTGCAGTCCGACGAAGTGCACCATACCCACGTGCAGCAGCTGTTCGGCCTGGACCCGGAGTACGTCACCGCCATGCTCCGCCACCTCAAGCCGCGCCTGCACCCGGAGGATGTGCCACACCTCAAGCGCACCCTGGTGGAACACATGAAGGGCCGCACCGAGGATTACCGCATTGAATACCGCGTGCGTCACAGCGACGGCCGCTGGCGTTGGATCGAAGACCGCGGGCGTGCGGTGGAGCGCGGGGAAACCGGCAAGGTCCTGCGCATGCTCGGCACCCGCCGTGACATCAGCGCCAGCAAGGCCCATGAAGACCAGCAGCGGTTGTCGGCGATGGTGTTCGAGGCGGCCAGCGAAGGCATCATCATTCTCGACAGCGACTATGCCGTGCTGTCGGTGAACGAGGCCTTTATCAAGGTCACCGGTTACTCGCGCGAAGAAGTGCTGGGGCGCAATGTGGTCGAGCTGCCGTGCAGCCGTGACGCGCGCCGGCATCATCGGCAGATCGACGAAGCCCTGCACCAGGCCGGCCAGTGGCAAGGCGAGCTGGTGGAAGCGCGCAAGAACGGCGAGCTGTACCCGCAGTGGCTGCAACTGAGCGTGGTGCGCGACCATCGCGGCAACATCAGCAATGTCATCGCCTTCTGCGCCGACCTGTCCGCCCGGCGCGAGTCCGAGGAGCGCATGCGCTTCCTCACCCATTACGACGAGCTGACCGGCCTTGCCAACCGCGCGCTGTTCCGCGAGCGCCTGCAGGAAGCCAACCAGCGCGTGCGCCAGGGCGGCCGCAGCCTGGCGCTGCTGCACATCAACCTGGACCGCTTCAAGCTGCTCAACGAGACCATGGGCCATGAGGCCGCTGACCAGTTGCTCAAGCAGATGGCGCGGCGCATCAGCAGTGCCCTGCCCGAGGCCGACACCATCGCGCGGCTGTCTGGCGACGAGTTCGCTGTGTTGTTCGACGCCTACGCCAACCTGTCCAGCCTGGCCCGGGTGACCAGCCGGCTGCTGGCCAAGTTGCGCGTGCCGCAGATGATCGAGAACCAGGAATTGGTCGTCAGCGCTTCCATCGGCATCAGCCTGCTGCCCGACAACGCGCGCGACGTCTCGGCGCTGGTGGGCCAGGCGATCATGGCCATGCAACACGCCAAGCACCTGGGCGGCAACAACTTCCAGTTCTACACCGAGAGCCTGCAGGCCAGCACCCTGGAGCGCCTGCAGCTGGAACAGCAACTGCGCAAGGCCATCGACGAGCAGCAGCTGGAGGTCTACTACCAGCCCAAGCTGTGCCTGGCCACCGGCCGCCTCAATGGCGCCGAAGCCTTGGTGCGCTGGCGCCACCCGGCCATGGGCATGATCCCGCCCGGGGACTTCATCGGCCTGGCCGAGGAGACCGGCCTGATCGTGCCCATCGGCGAATGGGTGCTGCGCCAGGCCTGCTGGCAGGCCTGCGAATGGCAGCGCCAGGGCCTGGCGCCCATTCGCGTGTCAGTGAACCTCTCCGTGCACCAGTTGCGCCAGGGCAAGCTGGTCAGCCTGGTGCGCCAGGTGCTCAGCGACACCGGGCTGGCACCGCAATTCCTCGAGTTGGAGCTGACCGAAAGCCAATTGCTGGACAGCGTCGAGCACATCATTGCCACCTTCCACCAGCTGCAGGCCCTGGGGATAAAACTAGCCATCGACGACTTCGGAACCGGCTACTCTTCCCTTAGCTACCTCAAGCGCTTCCCGGTGGATTACGTGAAGATCGACCAGGCGTTCATTCGCGGGTTGGCCGAAGGTAGTGAAGATGCGGCCATCACCCGCGCCATCATTGCCATGGCCCACAGCCTGCAACTGAAAGTGGTGGCTGAAGGTGTTGAAACGCACGAGCAACTTTCGTTTTTGAACGCTCATGGATGTGACGAAATCCAGGGTTACCTGATCAGCAAACCGGTGGAAGCCCAGGCTTTTGGCGGGTTGCTGGAGCAAGACCCGGATTATCGCGGGCAGCTTGGCCAGGTTCATTCGCGAACTTGACTATCGTTTAGCTGGGCGTGTCGCAGGTCATGTAGTATAACTACAAGAAAGCTACATCGGTCTTCCGATCCTGAACGAGTCTCCTCCATTGAACCTGTTGCAACACATCGCCCAGTCTCGCCACCTGTTACGCAAGTCGGAGCTCAAAGTCGCCGACCACGTGCTGCTCGACCCCGCGGCCGTGATGCACAGCTCCATGGCGGACCTTGCCCACAACGTTGGCATCAGCGAGCCGACCATCGTGCGCTTCTGCCGCGCGATCGGCTGCTCGGGCTTCCAGGACCTCAAGCTCAAGCTGGCGCAGAGCCTGGCCGCCGGCGCCAGTTTCGGCCAGTTCGCCATTCATGAAGACGACTCGGTAGCCGACTACAGCCTGAAGATCTTCGACACCACCCTGCACACCCTGATGGAGGTGCGCGAGCACCTCGACCCGCAGGCGCTGCAGCGCGCGGTGACCGCCATGGCCCAGGCCCAGCGCGTCGAGTTCTACGGCTTTGGCGCGTCCGGCGCAGTGGCGGCCGATGCCCAGCACAAGTTTTTCCGCCTGCTGCTGACCGCGGCGGCCTATTCCGACCCGCACATGCAGGCCATGTCGGCCGTGACCCTGAAGCCCGGCGACGTGGCCATCTGCATCTCGCAGTCGGGGCGCTCCAAGGACCTGCTGATCACTGCCAACCTGGTGCGCGAAAGCGGCGCCACGCTGATCACCCTGTGCCCCAGCCAGACGCCGTTGGCCGAGCTATCGACGGTGAACCTGGCCATCGACGTGCACGAAGACACCGAGATCTACACCCCGCTGACCTCGCGCATCGCCCACCTGGTGGTGATCGACGTGCTGGCCATGGGCGTGGCCATGGCGCGCGGCCCGAGCCTGGTCAACCACCTCAAGAGCGTGAAGCGCAGCTTGCGCAGCCTGCGCTTGTCGCCCAAGTCGGTCAAAGCCCTCGACGACTGAAATATCCCGTATCCGCAGCTGTCTTGTGGGAGCTGGCTTGCCAGCGAGCTTTTATGGCCCCAACAGCTCGCTGGCAAGCCAGCTCCCACAGGATGTAGACCGGCTATTGCGCGGCGCCTTTGACGCGGCCGGTGGCCGCTGCTACGAGAGTGATTTAACCGAACCGTCATCCCTGCGCCCACAAATCGTAACCGCCCAAGCCCAGTCTGAAGTCCCCGCACTCGAACTGGGAGAGACGCAATGGCTCGTTACTTCGATGGCTCGCAGGACCAAGGCACCAACAAGACCAAGCGCCAGCAGGAAGACCAGCGCCGCATGGAATTCCGCCGCGCAATCGAAAGCTACTCCGAGCAGCGCCGCCTGCTGCAGGAAATCTCTGATTTTCCCGATATGGAATCCATCAACTATTGGCAGGCAACGTCGGCAAACGTCCAGAAAAACGTTCAGCCAGGGCGGTGATCTGCGCCCGTTCCATGCGGATGAACGCCTGAAAGGCCAGTGCCACCGGCGATAGCCGCTTGGCCTTGGCCTGCACGATGCACCAACTGCGATAAAGCGGCAGTTCTTCGACCGGTAGTTCCTTGAGCACCCCCGTGGCCAACTCCATGTTCAACGCATGGCGGGTCAACAGGGCCAGGCCAAGCCCGGCGATGACGCTTTCGCGCTGGGCGTCGGCGTTGGCCACCTCGATGGTCTGGGTGAAGTGCACGCGCTTCTCCTTGAAATACTCCTCGCAGGCCTTGCGCGTGCCCGAGCCCTGCTCGCGCATCAGCAGCGTGTGTGGCTCCAGGTCCTGCAGGCGCAGGCGTTCCAGCTTGCACAGTGGATGATCCGGCGGCGCCACGGCGACGATGGGGTTGTTGAGGAACGGCATGAATTCCAGCCCCATGTCCTGGGGCACCATCGACATGATGATCAAGTCGTCGCGGTTATCCGACAGGCGACGGATGGCCTGTGCACGGTTGCACACGGTCAGGCTAAGGTTGACCTCAGGGTGTTGGCGCTTGAACGCGGCGAACAGGTGCGGCACGAAGTACTTGGCGCTGGATTCCACCGCCAGTTTCAGCTGGCCTTGCAGCGAGCCCTGCATGTCCGACAGCTGCATGTCGAAGCTTTCCAGGCGCCCGAAGATGTCGCGGCTGGCGCGCTGCAGCGCTTCGGCTGCCTCGGTCAAATAGAGTTTTTTGCCCACATATTCGAACAATGGCTGGCCAACCAGCTCTTCCAGCTGACGAATTTGCAGGCTGACCGCGGGCTGGGTCAGCGACATTTCCTCTGCAGCGCGGCTGTAAGACCGTAGGTCGCAGACTTCGTTGAAGATCTGAAGTTGCCGTAATGTCATACGCATCAATGACTTACGCATGATGTAGTCCTCGTTGCCGCGCCATGGTCGCCTGACTATAAGGCTTCCTTTATGGCTGACCTAACAAATATTGATTTTTGTTAATTGTTACACGGCGCTACTGTGAAGGTGCGACTGGCCGAGCGGGCCGGGTCATGCGCCGACCGGTTTTGCCGGTCTGTTAGTCAACGGTCGAGGAACATCCAAGTGATAAAAAAGATCCTGATCGCCAACCGTGGTGAAATTGCCGTACGAATCGTGCGTGCCTGCGCCGAGATGGGCATTCGCTCCGTCGCGATCTATTCCGACGCCGATCGCCACGCCCTGCACGTGAAACGTGCCGACGAGGCCCACAGCATTGGCGCCGAGCCGCTGGCCGGTTACCTGAACCCGCGCAAGCTGGTGAACCTGGCGGTGGAAACCGGCTGCGATGCCCTGCACCCCGGTTACGGTTTCCTCTCGGAAAACGCCGAGCTGGCCGACATCTGCGCCGAACGCGGCGTCAAATTCATCGGCCCTTCGGCCGAAGTCATCCGCCGCATGGGTGACAAGACCGAAGCCCGCCGCAGCATGATCAAGGCCGGCGTGCCGGTCACCCCGGGCACCGAGGGCAACGTCGCCGACATCGAGGAAGCCCTGGCCGAAGGCGACCGCATCGGTTACCCGGTGATGCTCAAGGCCACTTCCGGTGGCGGCGGCCGTGGTATCCGCCGCTGCAACAGCCGCGAAGAGCTGGAGCAGAACTTCCCCCGCGTGATTTCCGAAGCCACCAAGGCCTTCGGCTCGGCGGAAGTGTTCCTGGAAAAATGCATCGTCAATCCCAAGCACATCGAGGCGCAGATCCTGGGTGACAGCTTCGGCAACGTGGTGCACCTGTTCGAGCGCGACTGCTCGATCCAGCGCCGTAACCAGAAGCTTATCGAGATCGCCCCCAGCCCGCAGCTCACCCCCGAACAGCGTGCCTACATCGGCGACCTGGCCGTGCGCGCCGCCAAGGCCGTGGGCTACGAGAACGCCGGCACCGTGGAGTTCCTGCTCGCCGAGGGCGAGGTGTACTTCATGGAAATGAACACCCGGGTGCAGGTGGAACACACCATCACCGAGGAAATCACCGGCATCGACATCGTCCGCGAGCAGATTCGCGTGGCCTCCGGCCTGCCGTTGTCGGTGAAACAGGAAGACATTCACCACCGTGGCTTCGCGTTGCAGTTCCGCATCAACGCCGAGGACCCGAAGAACAACTTCCTGCCCAGCTTCGGCAAGATCACCCGCTACTACGCCCCCGGCGGCCCGGGCGTGCGCACCGACACGGCGATCTACACCGGCTACACCATCCCGCCGTTCTACGACTCGATGTGCCTGAAACTGGTGGTGTGGGCCCTGACCTGGGAAGAAGCCATGGACCGCGGCCTGCGGGCACTGGACGACATGCGTGTGCAGGGGGTGAAGACCACCGCCGCGTACTACCAGGAAATCCTTCGCAACCCCGAATTCCGTAGCGGCCAGTTCAACACCAGCTTCGTCGAAGCCCACCCTGAACTGACCAACTACTCGATCAAGCGCAAACCCGAAGAGCTGGCCCTGGCCATCGCCGCCGCCATCGCCGCCCACGCAGGCCTGTGAGGAACCCCATAATGTCCAAGAAAATCTTCGTTACCGACACAATCCTGCGCGACGCCCACCAGTCCCTGCTGGCGACCCGCATGCGCACCGAAGACATGCTGCCCATCTGCGACAAGCTCGACAAGGTCGGCTACTGGTCGCTGGAAGTCTGGGGCGGCGCCACCTTCGATGCCTGCGTGCGCTTCCTCAAGGAAGACCCGTGGGAGCGCCTGCGCAAGCTGCGCGCCGCCTTGCCCAACACCCGCCTGCAAATGCTCCTGCGCGGCCAGAACCTGCTGGGCTACCGCCACTACAGCGACGACGTGGTGCGGGCGTTCGTGGCCAAGGCCGCGGTCAACGGCATCGACGTGTTCCGCATCTTCGACGCCATGAACGACGTGCGTAACCTGCGCGTGGCCATCGAGGCCGTGAAGGCTGCGGGCAAGCACGCCCAGGGCACCATCGCCTACACCACCAGCCCGGTGCACACCATCGACGCGTTCGTGGCCCAGGCCAAGAAGATGGAAGCCATGGGCTGCGACTCCATCGCCATCAAGGACATGGCCGGCCTGCTGACCCCATACGCCACCGGCGAACTGGTGCGCGCGCTGAAGGCCGAGCAGTCGCTGCCGGTGTTCATCCACTCCCACGACACCGCCGGCCTGGCTGCCATGTGCCAGCTGAAAGCAGTGGAAAACGGCGCCGACCATATCGACACCGCCATCTCCAGCTTCGCCTGGGGCACCAGCCACCCTGGCACCGAGTCCATGGTGGCGGCGCTCAAAGGCAGCGAGTTCGACACCGGCCTGAGCCTGGAACTGCTGCAGGAAATCGGCCTGTACTTCTACGCCGTGCGTAAGAAATATCACCAGTTTGAAAGCGAATTCACCGCCGTCGATACCCGGGTGCAGGTCAACCAGGTGCCGGGCGGGATGATTTCCAACCTGGCCAACCAGCTCAAGGAGCAGGGCGCCCTCAACCGCATGAACGAAGTGCTGGCCGAGATCCCGCGCGTTCGCGAAGACCTGGGCTTCCCGCCGCTGGTGACCCCGACCTCGCAGATCGTCGGCACCCAGGCGTTCTTCAACGTGCTGGCCGGCGAGCGCTACAAGACCATCACCAATGAGGTGAAGCTGTACCTGCAGGGCGGCTACGGCCAGGCCCCTGGCCAGGTCAACGAGCAGCTGCGCCGCCAGGCCATCGGCAGCGAAGAAGTGATCGACGTGCGCCCGGCCGACCTGCTCAAGCCCGAGATGGTGCGCCTGCGCGGCGAAATCGGCACCCTGGCGACCTCTGAAGAAGACGTGCTCACCTACGCCATGTTCCCGGACATTGGCCGCAAGTTCCTCGAGGAACGCGCTGCCGGCAAGCTCACCCCTGAAGTGCTGCTGCCGATTCCAGAGCCGGGCAAGGCGCCCTCGGCCAGCGGCGAGGGCGTGCCTACCGAGTTCGTCATCGACGTGCACGGCGAAACCTACCGCGTGGACATCACCGGCGTGGGCGTGAAGGCCGAAGGCAAGCGCCACTTCTACCTGTCCATCGATGGCATGCCGGAAGAAGTGGTGTTCGAACCGCTCAACGAATTTGTCGGCGGCGGCATTGGCAAGCGCAAGCAGGCCAGCGAGCCGGGCCACGTCAGCACCACCATGCCGGGCAACATCGTCGATGTGCTGGTCAAGGAAGGCGACACCGTCAAAGCCGGCCAGGCGTTGCTGATCACTGAAGCGATGAAGATGGAGACCGAGGTGCAGGCGCCTATCGCCGGCAAGGTGACGGCCATCCACATCGCCAAGGGCGACCGGGTGAACCCGGGCGAGATTTTGATCGAGATCGTGGGTTGATCAACGTTTAACCTCTGGGAGGCCTCGGCCTCCCTTTTTTATTCTGCTGCACGCAACCCTGTAGCCGCTGCCGCAGGCTGCGCTGGCCCTATGCCTCGCTGGAGATACGCAGCGTACGCCAGGACCAGCGCAGCCTGACGGCAGCGGCTACAGGTTCAGAATTTCAGTTGCCATTGGCCGATGACGGCGTGATTGCGGCTGTTGCTGCCATATTCCCCGCTGTATCCCACGCCCAACGTCTGCCGTGCGGTGATGCCCACGTCCAGCCCGGCCTCGGCCAGCAGGCTGTCGCGGTCCAGCGCCGTGCCCTGCACGCTGAAACCGCTGCCGCCGGACAGGAAGGCCTGGCGCGTCTCGCTGTCCACATCCCCATAGGTATGGCGCCAGCCCAGGCTGGCCCGCGGGGTAATGCTCATGCCGTTGGCCAGGGTACCCAGGTGCGCCACGCGTACGCCGAAGGTGCTGCTGACGTTGTCCTGGGTCTGGGCGCTGACATCCAGCGCCGCGGCGCCGCCTTTCTCCTGATAGGCGTCGCGGTGGTAGCGCTGGTAGCCCAGGGTGGCGAAGGGTTCGGCACTCAGGCGGCCGCTGCCCAGGCTGTAGCCCAATTCGGCGAAGGCCTGCTGGCTGTCGGCGTTGTAGTCGCCCTTGGGGCTGTCGGTAAAGCCATCGAACGCCACGCTGCGGCGGCTGCGGCCATCGTGGTGGCTGTAGGCGGCGCCCAGGCGCAGCGCCAGCGGCCCGTCCTGGCGCAGGGCGTAGGCGCCCAGGTGCCAGCTGTCCACCGAACCCTCGACGCCGCTGGTGTCCAGGTCAGTCTTCGAATAGCCGCCCAGCACACCCAGGCGCCAGGCCGGGGTGGCAGCCCAGTCGGCGCCGATCACGCTGCCCTTGGTGCGCTGGGTGAGGGCGCTGGCGCCGTCCTTGCCGTCCAGCTTGCCGTAGCTGCCCAACCCTTGCAGCCACAGCCGGCCCTGGGCGTTGGGGTCGTTGAGGTTGCGGGCGCTGTCCGGTACGCCGTTGGCGGCCAGGGCCGGCGTGTCCTGGTCGTTCTGGCCCACCAGCAGGCCGGCGGTGCCGTCCATCTGCTGCATGGCCTCGAGCATGGTGCTGCCCACCTGGGCGCTGCCGCTCAGGGTGGCCGCGGCCAGGCTGGCGTTGCTGCCGCCCGCCAGTTGCTCGATGGCGGCGGAGGCCGTGCGGGTGGAGGTGTTGAGCAGTGCGTTGTACAGCGTGCTGTTCTGGTCCAGGCCACCCAGGCTGCGTGCGGCGCTGGCGCCGTTGCCCGTGGTGGCGTAATCGCTGAAGGCGATGTCATTGCGGTTGTAGTCCAGCCCGACCTGGGTGGCGGTATAGCTCAGGGTTGGGGTCAGGAACGCGTAGTCACTGGTGACCTTGGCGAAGGTGCCTTCGATGGTGCCGGCCTCAAGCACCGTGTAATGGCTTTTCCAGGGGTAGTCGCCAGTGCTGGGCACCACTTCAAGCGTGGCGCCGGTGAGCGTGGCGGTGCCGCCCACCTGCACGGGGGCGCTGGTACCGTCGGCGTTCACGCCATAAGCCAGGGTAGCGCCGCTGCCGAAGGTCAGGTTGCCGGCGACGCTGGCAGTGCCCAGCGCGGTGCTGGTCAGCAGGGTGCCGTTCACCAGCAGGTTGCCGACGCTGCCGCCGCCGGCATAGGTGCCGCCGTTGTCCACGGTCAGGGTGCCGGCGATGCTGCCCTGGTTGATCAGCGTGGCGCCTGTGGATATCTCGCCGCCGTCGCTGAAGTCACCGGTGCCGGTCAGGGTCCAGGTGCCCTGGTTCACCTGCAGCCATTCGAAATTGCGGCTGGCGCCGAAGCTGCCGCCGCTGGCATCGTCCATCACCAGCCGGTCGTAGCCGCTGCCACCGTCCACCAGGCCCTCGAAGCGGCTGCCGCTGAGCAGGGTGAGGGTGTCATTGCCGCCGCCAAGGTCCAGGGCCAGGCCGTTGCTGCCGCTGATCAGGCCGGCGTTGGTGACCTTGTCGTCGAATTCGCCCACCAACTGGATGCCGAAGCCGTCCAGGCCCCGGATGGTGCCCTGGTTGATCAGGGTCAGGGCCCCCACGCCGGATCCATCGCTTCCGTCATCCACCAGAATGCCGTTATTGGCGCCGCTGATCAGCGCGCCGCTGGCGTTGTAGATATAGCCGCCACCCATGGCAATGCCCTCGCTGCCGTTAGCGAAGCCATTCTTATCCACACCCCCGGCCCCCGTGCCCTGGATGGTGCCGTGGTTTTCCACATGGCCAATGCCATCGATATCCACACCGTCGCCATCGCCATTGGCTTTCAAGCCCGCGTACGCACCGGTGATGGTGCCAAAGTTATACACAGTGCCGTCGCCGTCCGAGCCGAACCCTGAACCATTACGGCCCGTGAGTTCGCCGTAGTTGTAGAGCGTGGCCCCCAGGTCGGTGGTAATGCCATGCCGGCCACCGCTGATAGTGCCGTAGTTATACACAGTCACGCCGGTGGCCGAATCGACATCCACACCATCGTATTTCTGCGCATCGGTGAGCGAATCGCCTGTGGATATCTCTCCGTAGTTGATGATCGTCGCATTGCCGCCGGTCTTCATGCCGTCGCTGGCGTCGCCGCGAATCAAGCCGCCTTCGCGGTTGATGATGGTCGTGGTGGTGCCGGCGCTGCGCAGGCTATCCAGGTCTATCCCCTGGCCGGTGCTGGAGCGGATAGTGCCGCTGTTATCGATCAATACGCTGCCTGTGGGAAAGTTGCTGTTGATGCGCAGGGCGTCGTCGTAGCCCTGGATCAGGCCGCCGGCGCGGTTGATGAAGCTGTAGATGCGCCCCGCAGTCTCGCTGCCGCTGCTGTCGATGGCGCGGCCACCTGTGGATATGATGCTGCCGGTGTTATCCACAACCACGCCAGCGCCCGTGGTGGCATCCTTGAGGCTCAGCGCCTTGCCGCTGGTGGTGATGCTGCCGGTGCTGGTCACGGTCAGAGTCTTCTCCGCGGTCAGCGTCTGCGAATCGGTGGTGGGCGCACTGATGACCGTGGCGTTGGCTTGAGTTATCCCCAGGCTGAGGATGGACAGGGCGCAGGCTAGGCGGGACGGGGACGGAAGCATGACGGACGGCCTTTTTGTAATTGGGAGGCCGTCCTATATAGCGATGTGTGTTTACAGCTATGTTTAACCGTACAAATTGAAATAATTTAACGGCGGGCCGTTCGCAGTTCGCTCAAGCTTTTGAGTTGGCCATTGGCACCCTGGTTGGCATCCGCCAGCCAGGCATCGAACGCCGCATGCACCGCCGGCCATTGGCCGTCGGTGATCGAATACCAGGCGGTATCGCGGTTGCAGCCCTTGACGATCATGTGCTGCCAGAACACCCCTTCGAAGGTGAAGCCCAGGCGCTCGGCGGCCTGCTTGGAGCGGGCGTTGGCGTTGTTGCACTTCCACTCCAGGCGGCGGTTGCCCAGGGCGAACGCCAGCTTGGCCAGCAGGTACACGGCTTCGGTGCTTTTCGGTGTGCGCTGCATGGGGGCGCCGAAGGCCACGTGGCCGATCTCGATACGGCCATGCTCCGGCACGATGGACATCAGGCTGAGGATGCCCTCGGCCTTGCCGGTGGTGCTGTCGATAACCGTGTAGAACAACGGATCGCTGCTGGCCGCCTGGCCCTTGAGCCAGGCATCGAACAGCCCGCGCTCGGTGAAGGGGCCGTAGGGCAGGTAGTCCCAGAGTTTCGGGTCGGGGCCCTGCAACGCAGCCCACAGCTGGTCGCCGTGGTGGCCGGCGTCGAGTTTTTCCAGGCGCACGAAGCGGCCTTGCAAGGTGGAGCCACTGGGTTCGACGGCGGGTTGCCAGTCGACGACGGGGTTGGACATGGTCAATTCCTACAGTGCTTTGCGAAATTGTATGAAGCCGGGGCGTTCGGCGATGCGTTCATACAGCTGGATGGCGGTGGCGTTGGTCTCGTGGGTCAGCCAGTGGACCTTGACGCAGCCTGCGGCGGCCGCGGTGCCGTACACATGCTCGATCAGCTTGCGCCCAACGCCCAGCCCACGCGCCTCCTCACTGACGAACAGGTCCTGCAGGTAGCAAGAGTTCTCGATCGACCAGTTGGAACGATGGTAGATGAAGTTGACCATGCCGATGGCGCGCCCGTCCTTCCACGCCAGCGCAGCGTTGGTGGTTTCGGTGGGGTCCAGTAGGCGTTGCCAGGTGCTGTCGGTGACCTGCTGCGCCAGCTCGGTTGCATAGAAACGCAGGTAGCCTTGCCACAGGGGCAACCAGTGTTCCTTGTCAGCTACGGTGACCGGGCGAATTTCAACGGATGACATGGTGGCTCCTTATTCACTCATGAGCTGGGCAACGGCGTTGTCCAGGGGATCGATGCTGGCCGCAAGGCCCTGGCGCACGCCGGCGATGTCCTCGGCGCTGCGGTTCTGGCTGAGCTTGCGCTTGCCTTCCAGGCGGCTGATGGGTAGTTCGAAGCCGACGATGGCCTTGAGCATGCTTTGCAGGTAGTCGGCGGGGGCGTCATTCACGGCCCAGGGCTTGGCCTGGCCCGCTTCGTGGCGGTCGGTGAGCTGGCTGACCAGTGCGCGCAGGCGCTCGGCGTCGCTGAACACCTCGGCCGTGCCAGTGGCATGCACCGCCAGGAAATTCCAGGTCGGCACCGCTTTGCCGTGCTCGGCCTTGCTGGGGTAGAAGTTCGGGCTGACATAGGCGTCGGCACCGCTGAATATCACCAGCGCTTCGCTGCCATTGGCCAGGTCTTGCCATTGCGGGTTGGCCCGGGCCAGGTGGCCGCGCAAGGTGCCGAACGGGCCGGCGGCACGGTCCAGCAGCAACGGCACGTGGCTGGCCTGCAGGCCGCTGTCGCCGTGAGTGACAACAATCGCCAGGCGGCAGTCTTGCATCTGCTGCTGCAGACGTTCGATGTCCTGGTCGTGGAAAGCGGCGGGTAGATACATGGCTCGAAAATCCTCGGCGTGTGTGCCTATCCTAGGCAGTGGATTGGACCTTTGTAAGATCCATTACCTGTCATTTTCATAGGACCATTAGCGTGCCAATCACCTCGCCAGCGTTGCCCTTCGACCCGGCCGGCATCCATCTGGACGCGGCCCGTGGCCTCAGCCGCGGGCTGTACCAGGCCCTGCGCGAACGGGTGCTGGATGGCCGCCTGGCCAGCGGCACGCGCATGCCTGCTACCCGCGACCTGGCCAACGCCCTGGGGGTGTCGCGCAACACCGTGGTGCGTGCCTACGACCAGTTGTACGCCGAAGGCTACCTGGAGGGCAGGGTAGGGGACGGCACCTACGTGGCGGTGTTGGAGCATCCGCCAGAAAAACTATCCACAAAACTGTCCACAGGGTTATACCGGGGTATATCCACAGGGTTATCCACAAATTCGCCTGAAAATACTGGCTTTTCATCCAGTAAAGTTATCCACAGTGAGGCCTTAAAGCTGTTGGATGAACACCACTTGTCGCCCCTGCGCAGCGGGCCGCCACGGGCGTTTCGGGTAGGCGTACCAGCGTTCGACCTGTTCCCGTTTGCCACGTGGGCCAAGCTTTACGCGGCTTTCTGGCGTGCACCCAACCCCGAGTTGCTGGGCTACGGTGATCCAGCCGGTGACCTCACGCTGCGTGGGCTGATAGCCGCCTACCTGCGCAGTTCCCGCGGCCTGAACTGCAGCGCTGAACAAATTCTGATCACCACCGGTGCACAGGAGGCCATAGCACTTTGTGCACAGTTGCTGGTGAACGCGGGCGACACCGTTGCCATCGAAAATCCAGGCTACCGGGCTGCTGGGCATGCCTTCGCCAACGCCGGTGCCAGGCTGGCCGGCGTGGCGGTGGATCAGGAGGGCCTGGTGTGCTCGGCACTGGATGGCATCGAGGGCTGCCGCATGGTCTATGTCACCCCCGCGCACCAATATCCCACGGGGGTAACCCTCAGCCTGGCGCGGCGCCTGGCCTTGCTGGAATGGGCCGAACGCACCCAGGGCTGGATCGTCGAGGACGACTACGACGGTGAGTACCGCTACAGCGGAGCGCCCCTGGCGCCGTTGGCGGCGCTGGACCGCAGTGGCCGTGTGCTCTACGTGGGCACCTTCGGCAAGGTCGCCTTCCCGGCGTTGCGCCTGGGCTACCTGGTGGTGCCGCCAGCGCTGGTGGATGCGTTCTCGCGCAAGCGCGGGGTAACGCTGCGGCACTCGGAAATTGGCACCCAGCGGGTCATGGCCCGCTTCATCGCCGACGGCCACTTCCAGCGCCACATCCGCCGCATGCGCCGTGCCGCGCTGGCGCGCAGGGACGCATTGCTGAACAACTGGCCTGTGGATATCCCCGGAATCGGCCCGCTGCCGGCTGTTTCCGCTGGCCTGCACCTCACTATCCCGGTGGATACGCTGGCGCGGGAGCAGGAGTTGGTGGCGCAAGCGGAAGCGGTGGGGGTGGAGGTGAACGCCCTGAGCCATTACTGGCTGGAAGATTCGAACGGGCCGGTGGATAACCGGGCGGGGCTGGTGCTGGGGTTTGCGGCGGTGGATGAGGCGGCCACCGTGACCGCCCTATCCCGTTTACGCCAAGCCTGGGCCCCGTAGCAGCGGCCCTGGGCCGCGTCCCAGGCGCCGCAGTGTTGGCAGTTATTGCGCGTCACGGCCGGACGCCGCCTGCGGCAGCTGCTACGGGGCTTGCTTGCGTAGCAGCGGCCCAGGCGCCGCGGTGTTGGCAGTTATTGCGCGTCACGGCCGGACGCCGCCTGCGGCAGCTGCTACGGGGGCTTGCTTGCGTAGCAGCGGCCCTGGGCCGCGTCCCGGGCGCCGCGGTGTTGGAAGTCATTGCGCGTCGCGGCCGGACGCCGCCTGCGGCAGCTGCTACGGGGGCTTGCTTGCGTAGCAGCGGCCCTGGGCCGCGTCCCAGGCGCCGCGGTGTCGGCAGTTATTGCGCGTCATGGCCGGACGCCGCCTTCGGCAGCTGCTACGGGGGTGGGGTCAGGTGCCCGACTTGATCTTGGTCCATGCCCGTGTGCGCGCCCGTTCCGCGTCGTGGGGCAATGGCTTCAGCGTATACAGCTTGGCCATCATCTCGTCAGTGGGGTACAGGTTCGGGTTGGTGCGGATGGCCTCCGAGACCTTGGCAGTAGCGTCTTTGTTGGGGTTGGGGTAGCCGACAAAGTCGCTGATAGGCGCAATCACCTGGGGCTGCAGCAGGTAGTTGATGAATTTATGCGCATCCTCGGGGTTGGCCGCGCCCTTGGGGATGGCCAGCATGTCGAACCAGATCGGCGCGCCTTCCTTGGGCAGGCGCATGTCCACCACCACACCATTCTTGGCATCGCGGGCGCGGTTGGCGGCCTGGGAGAAGCTGCCCGAGTAGCCCACGGCCACGCAGATGTCGCCGTTGGCGATGTCAGCCATGTACTTGGATGAATGGAAATAGGTGATGTACGGGCGGATCTTCATCATCAGCGCCTCGGCCTTCTTGTAGTCGGCCGGGTTGCTGGAGTTGGGGTCCAGGCCCAGGTGCTGCAAGGCCAGCGGCAGAATCTCCGAGGGCGAGTCGAGCATGGCTACGCCGCACTGCTTGAGCTTCTTGATGTTGTCCTCGTTGAACAGCAGGTCCCAGCTGTCCACCGGGGCGTTGTCGCCCAGCACCTGCTTGACCTTGGCCGGGTTGAAGCCGATCAGGATGGTGCCGTACATATACGGCACGGCGTACTTGTTGCCCGGGTCATTGAGCTCCAGCAGCTTCATCAGCTTGGGGTCCAGGTGTTCGAAGTTGGTCAGCTTGCTGCGGTCCAGCGGCTGGAACACCCCCGCCTCGATCTGCTTGGCCAGGAACACGTTGGACGGCACCACCACGTCGTAGCCGGAATTGCCGGTCAGCAGCTTGGCTTCCAGGGCCTCGTTGGTGTCGAAGATGTCGTACACCAGCTTGACGTTGTCGTCCTTCTGGAAGTCCACCAGCGTCTGCGGGGTGATGTAGTCGAACCAGTTGTACACCTTCAGGGTGCGCGGTTCGTCGGCGTGGGCTGCACCACAGGCCAAGGCCAGGGCGCACAGGGCTTGCTTGAACTTATGCATGTTGGCGTTCCTTGAGGGCGCGTTCGAAACCTTCCAGCACGTTCACGGCGTTGATGCCGATCTCTTCCACGGCATAGCCGCCTTCCATCACGAACAGCGTCGGCTTGCCCAGGGCGGCGATACGGCGGCCCATGTTCAGGTAGTCGGGGCTGTCCAGCTTGAACTGCGAGATGGGGTCATCCTTGAAGGTGTCCACGCCCAGGGACACGATGATCACGTCCGGCGCGTAGTCGTCGATGCGCTGGCAGGAGGCATCCAGGGCCGCGCCCCAGACGTCCCAGGCGCTGCCGGCGGGCAACGGGTAGTTGACGTTGAACCCTTCGCCGGCGCCTTCGCCGACCTCATCGGCATAACCCAGGAAGAACGGGAATTCGAACTCCGGGTGGCCGTGGATCGAGGCGAAGAACACGTCGCTGCGCGGGTAGAAAATGGCCTGGGTGCCGTTGCCGTGGTGGTAGTCGACATCGAGGATCGCCACGCGCTGGTGGCCCTGGTCGAGGAAGGCCTGGGCGGCGATGGCGGCGTTGTTCAGGTAGCAGTAGCCGCCCATCACGTCGCTGGCGGCGTGGTGCCCCGGTGGCCGGCACAGGGCGAAGGCGCTGTAGGCGCCGGCCTGCATGGCGGCCTGGGCGGTCAGTGCGACCTGGGCGGCGCTGTAGGCGGCTTGCCAGGTGCCGGCGGTGATCGGCGCGCCGCCGTCGAAGGAGTAGTAGCCCAGCTCGCCCAGCAGGGTGGTCGGCTTGATGGCGCGCAGGGTACGGGCCGGCCAGGTGAACGGCATGATGTCGTCCTCGCGGCCCAGCTCGGTCCAGCGCTGCCAGGCACCCTGGAAGAAGTCCAGGTAGCCCTTGTCGTGAATGCGCTCGATGGGCGCGCGGCCAAAGTCCTTGGGTGCCTGCACCGGGCCCAGCTCACGGTCCTTGACCCGCTGCAGTACATGGTCGGCGCGCGAAGGCATCTCGAAGCAGGGCATCAGTTGCCCGTCGATCAGCTCGCAGCGGCCGTGGTGCAGGTGGTGGTCGTCCGAATAAATCGTCAGCATTTTCTTGTTCTCCGGTGGCTGAATCAGGGCTCCATTCTTGATGTGCCAACGGTGAATCGGGAACGTCGGGAACGGCCAAAAGGGGATCGATATGGCCAAGCGTGCTGACCGGATTTCGCCCCCGTTTGACGCAAAGCGCACCAATCAGGCGCGGAAATGGCTCGGCGCCACGCCGCTCCAGCGTACGAACGCGTGGCGGAAACTGGCGGTTTCGCTGAAGCCCAAGGTCTCGGCAATGCGGTAGATGGGGAGCTGCTTGTCGGCCAGCAGATGCTTGGCGCGCTCGAAGCGCAGTTGGTCGAGCAGGTCCTGGTAGCTGCTGCCCACGTCGCTGAGGTGGCGGCGCAGGGTGCGCGCCGAGCAGTTCATCTGCCGCGCCAGGCCGTCCAGGCCAGGTGCATCGGCCAGCTGTGCTTCCAACAGTTGGCGAATGCGCCCCAGCCAGGCCTGGCGGCCGGTGAACTCCAGGTTCTGCACGCGGCAGCGCTCGGCCATGGCGCGGTGGGTGACCGGGTCGGCCAGGGGAAGTGGCTGGTCCAGCCAGGCCTTGTCGAAGGCAAAGGCATGGTCGCAGGCCTCGAAGTGCATCGGGCAATCGAAGGTCTCGGCATAGCCGTGGTGGTAGCGGGGGGCGGCATGGGCAAAGCGCGCGGCCAGCAAGGGCAGGGGGTGGCCCAGCAGGTCGTCGCAGATCACCTTCAGCGAGGTCATGCACAGCTCGGCGTTGAACACCGCCAGGGCGGGGCTGTCGGTGTAATGGCTGGCGCTGAACCAGATGCGTTCGCCATCGTCCTTGAGTTGCAGGTGGAAAAGTGTTCCCAGCAGTGCCGGATATTGCAGCGCCAGGCGCAGGGCGTCACCGAAAGTGGCACTGGATAGCAGTGCATAACCGAGCATGCCGTAGGCGGAAACGTGCATGCGCTGGCCCAGCTCCAGGCCGATTTCCTCGCGCAGGGCCACGGCGTTGGCGCATACCTGCATTTCCTGGCTGGTGGTGATGCGTGGGTCGGCGCGGCTCAGGTCGGCGGGGCTGATGCCGCTGCCGGCCAACAGCGCCTCACTGGTCAAACCTTCGGATTTGAAGGTGTTGAGCACCAGGGAAACTGCGTTGAGGGTGGTGAGGTGGGAATGGAGCATGCTCGATATCCGACGGGAACCTGGCGGATACCGAGCAAGGAGCGTGCCTCTCGTTACCGGTTAGGCCAACTCACCGCACAGATCCAGCTCCACCAGGCGGCGCACCTCGGCCACCGGCAGGCCAGCGCCCAGCAACGCATGCAGCTTGCCGAACGCCGCTTCGCGGGTCATGCCGCCACCTGCCAGCACGCCGGCGGTGCGCAGGCCGCTGCCGGCCTCGTAGACGTCGAACTCCACGCCGCCTTCATGGCACTGGGTCACGGCCACGATGACCACGCCGTTGGCCTGGGCGGCCTGCAGCGCGGCAATGAAGCCTGGGTTGTCGCACGGGCCGGTGCCGCTGCCGTAGCACTCCAGCACCACACCCTGCACGCCGCTGGCCAGCACCGCGTTCAGCGGTTCGGCGCCGAAGCCGGGGAACAGTGGCAGCACCGCTACCTTGGCCAGGGCCTTCGGCTGGTTGTAGCCCAGGGCTGCTGGCAGCTGCCCGGCAGCAGCCACGCCACCACGGCGCTTGAGGGCGGCGAAAGGGTTGCGGCCGAAGCTGCGGATTTTCGCGCAGCGGGTCGGCGCCAGCAGCTCGCCGTGGAAGTACAGCTGCACGCCGGCTGGCAGGCCCTGGCCCAGGGCCAGCAGGGCGCCGTTGATGTTTTCCCAGGCGTCGCTGTCAGGCACGCCGGCGGGCAGCATGGAGCCGGTGAACACCACCGGCGCCGGCAGGCCCAGCAGCTGGAAGCTCATGGCCGCCGCGCTGTAGGCCAGGGTGTCGGTGCCGTGCAGCACCAGCACTGCGTCGCAGCCATCCGCTTCCACGGCCTGGACCACGGCTTCACGCAGGCGCTGCCAGTAGTCGGGGGTCATGTTGGCGCTGTCGATCAGTGGCAGCAGCTCGCGGAAGCGCCAGGCCGGGATGGCCAGCTCGGGGTGGCCGGCCAGTTGCTCGCGCAGGCGCTGTTCGAAGCCCGAGGCAGGTGCCAGGCCGTTGGCCGTGGCCTGCATGCCGATGGTGCCACCGGTGTAGAGCACCATCACTTGACGGGCGGGTACTGCATGGGGCGAATTCATGTGCCCGGTCTCCTAGCGAATGAGGCTGTGGTCGAGCATGGCTTCGGCCACCAGCTGGGTGACATCGACCAGTTGCTTGTCGGTGTCGATATCGGCGATCAGGGGCAGCTCGGTGCACGCCAGCAACACCGTGTCCGACTCGATGCTGTCCAGCAGCCGGGCGAAACGCGGTCGCAGCTCGGGGTGCTTGGGCCCCAGCGCCTTGATGTCGTAGATCAGTTGATGCAAGGCCTGGGCCTGCACCGGTTCGAACGCCACGTGCTGGCGCAGCGAGCGGTACGGCGACCACTCGCCCAGCTCGGCCACCGGGCGTGCGCCCAGCAGGCACACGCGGGTCAGGCCGCGGCTGCGCAGGTAGTGTTCGAGCACGTCGCAGAACGAGACGAACACACTACGCAGGTTCAGCTCGCGAATGCGCTCGGCAAATAGGTTCAAGGTATTACAGGCAATGGCGAAGGCAGCGACGGTGCCGTCCAGAGCGAGGACGTCCTGGCGCAGGGCGTTCCACACTTGCTGTTCGGTCTTCTGCAATTCCATGGACAACCCCAGTTCGGGGTCGGAGATGATCGACACCGCGGGGGCATCGAGGTCGCCGCGAAACGCCTGGCCCAGGCGGCGACGGTTTTCTTCCAGCAGCTTGGCCCACATGTCCATCCCGGCTTCTGGCCCAGAGCCGGTGATGATCCCGAGCCTGGGCCGGGCGACATAGTCGCCCGGGGCCAGGTGGGTGGGCATGAATGCCCCGGCCATTTAGCGTTGTGCCTGGGCCAGGTTCACAGCCTTGTCGGCTTCGGTGCCGGCAGCCACGGCTGGCCACGACTTGGCGTCGATGTCCAGGTCCGGGAACTGGCTGGCGTCGAACACCGGGGTCTTGATGCCGGCCTTGCGCTGGGCATCGTAGTCCGCCAGCAGGCGCAGGCCGATGTTGAACAGCATGGCCAGGGCGATCAGGTTGACGAACGCCAGCATGGTCATGGTGATGTCGGCGAAGGCGAACACGGTGCTCAGGTCTTCGACCGCGCCCCACACGATCAGCGCCAGTACCAGTGCACGGTAGCCAATCAGCGCCTTGCGGTTTTCACCGACCAGGAAGCGCAGGCTGTTCTCGCCCAGGTAGTAGTTGTAGAGGATCGAGGTGAACACGAACAGCGCCAGTGCCACGCTGATGAACATGCGGCCCCAGTCACCGACCACGGCGGCCAGCGAGTTCTGGGTCAGGGCAATGCCGTCACCTTCGAAGCCCGGGGTGTAGAAGCCCGACAGCAGGATCAGCAAGGCGGTGCAGGTGCAGATCACGAAGGTGTCCAGGAACACGCTGAACGCCTGGACCACGCCCTGGGCAACCGGGTGCTCGACCTGGGCCACGGCGGCCACGTTCGGGGCGCTGCCCAGGCCGGCTTCGTTGGCGAACACGCCGCGCTTCACACCCATCACAATGGCGCTGCCCACCAGGCCACCGAAGGCCTGGTCAAGGCCGAAGGCGCTCTTGACGATGGTTTCCAGCATGGCTGGCACGTGTTCGAACTGCAGGCCGATCACGTACAGGGTCACGCCGATGTACACCAGGGTCTTCACCGGCACCAGCAGGTCCGCCACCTTGGCGATACGCTTGATGCCGCCCACGAACACCAGGCCCAGCAGCACGGCCAGGGCGATGCCGGTCTTGTGCACGTCGAGGCCGAAGGCGTTGTTCAGCGAGTGGGTCACGGCGTGCGATTGCAGGCCGTTGAAGGCGAAGCCGAAGGTTACCAGCAGCAGGATGGCCATCAGCATGCCCAGCTTGCGCTTGCCCAGGCCGTGCTGGATGTAATACGAAGGACCGCCGCGGAACTGGCCCTCGGAGTCGCAACGTTTGTACAGCTGACCCAGGGTGCACTCGAAGAAGCTGCTGGACATGCCCACCAGCGCGGTGACCCACATCCAGAACACGGCGCCAGGGCCACCCAGGGTCACGGCAATGCCGACGCCGGCGATGTTGCCCGCGCCCACGCGGCCAGCCAGGCTGAGCATCAGCGCCTGGAACGAACTCAGCTGGTCCGAGCTGCTCTTGAGGCTGTCACGGAACACCGCGAACATGTGGAAGAAGTGTCGAAGCTGGACGAAACGCGAGCGGATCGTGAAATAGCTGCCGAGGCCGACAATAAGCACGATCAGTACTTTGCCCGAGAGGAAGTCGTTGATGACTTCAAGCATGGAGTAATCCTCGCTGTTTTTTTTTTGATGGCGAATTTGACTGGTCCGGGTGCAACACGCCGCACCCAGTTACCGGGGCGCAAATGGTTGGCGATTGACCCGTGCGGAGCAATTTCGCGGGTTGATGGAAAATGACGCTACTTGATGCTACCTTCGCGCTCCTTGGCGCCATATCGACGAGCTGCACATGCGTGAATATCTCCCGGCGAACCTGCAGTTGCTGTGTCGGCACTATCCGTCCATTGCCGAGGTGTGCCGGCGGCTGGACATCAACCGTGCGCAGTTCAACAAGTACCTGAGTGGCCAGAGCCTGCCGACGCCCTACAACCTCAAGCGCATCTGCGACTTTTTCGGGGTCGAGGAATACGAGATCGGCCTGCCGGCCGAGCAATTCACGCGTCTGATCGGCGTGCGTCACCGCCACACCGTGGAACAGCCGGAAATGACCGGGCCGCAACGGGCCCTGGAGCATCTGCGCCAGCGTTCATCCCCGGACCTGGCCGCCCACCTGGGCTATTACTACGAGTACTACCACTCGATGTCGGTTCCGGGGCACATCCTGTGCTCGCTGGTACACGTGCACGAAGAGGGCGGGCACTATACCTATGAGCGCAGCGAACGTCTGCAAACGCCGGGTATCAAGGGTGAAGAATACGAGCGCTACCGCTACCTGGGGGTGGCCTATAGCCTGCAAAACCGGCTGTTCTTCGTCGATTACGAATCGCTGACCTCGAATGAAATCTGCCAGACGGTGCTCATCCCCAGCTACAAGGCGCGCATCAAGCGCCTCAATGGCCTGAAGATCGGCGTGTCTTCCGCCGACCACCGCGCCCCGGCCTGCACCCGGGTGGTGTGGGAATTCCTGGGCAAGGACATCAACCGCGTCGACGCCTACCGCCGCGTGCGCTTGTACAAGCCCGACGACCCCGAGATCGACACCGACCTGCGCGAACGCCTGGCGCAGACGCAGGTGGTGGATGGGTTGTTCCAGATCGGGTGAGCGTGCGCGGACCGCGTCGCCTGCATCGCGACCAAGGTCGGCTCCTACCACGTACCTCGTAGGAGCCGACCTTGGTCGCGATGGCGTCACCGCCGTACCTACATCAGAAGTAATACCCAATGTTCACGTTGGTCCGGTAATACCACTGGTTACTCCCGCTCGATGACGTGCTGGTCCACCCCGTGCCGTTTTCTGCCCCTCCGAACGGGTTGGCGTTCTTCGCCCAGGTGAAGTCCACCCACGCCATGATCGGCATGGCGATGAACTGCGCGCCCACGGTGAACATCTGCGAGTCGTCCCAGCCGCTCTTGTCTTTCATCATGCGGCTGTAGTCGTTGTACAGCTTGATCTTCTTCAACTGCCCCAGGCTTGGCGTATAGATGTCATAACCAACGTTGAGCGAGGCGAGGGTGGCCTTGGCCGCGATCAGGTAAGCGGGCGTCAGGCCGTTGCCGCCCATCAGCACCGAGTCGTTGCTGACGCCGGTGGGGTTCTTGGGATCGTATTCGTAGCGGATGCCCTGGCCTGTCACGGTCCACGGCCCGGTGTTGAAGATGGCGTGTACACCGGCGGCCCAGTAGCTGCCGTTGTCATCGGTGGTGGCGTTGTACAGCTGCGAGGCGGCCAACGAGGCGCCGATCTCGCTGCTCCAGTCGCTGCCACTGAACGTACGCGCCACCCGCGCGTTGACCTGGTTGCGCTTCTCGTTGTCCTGGCGCGACTGGGTGATGGCCACGGCGTTGTCCTTCAGGTCGGAATAGCGGCCGATCTCCGGCGAATAACGGATATCGGACGGCAACATGCGCGGGAAGTAACCCAGTTGCAGGTCCCAGTCCTTGTCCTTGTAGCTGTACTTCAGGCCGGTGCCGGCGCTTACCCCGTAACCCATGAAAAAGGGAATGTGGTAGCTCCAGCCGAACTGTGGATAAGGTTCCAGGCCGAACGGCTTGAACGGCGCGCCCAGTTGCAGGCTGGAGTTGCTGGTGAATTTGTAGCCAACGAAACCGTGGTCCACCGAGTGCTTGCCATCGTCCTGGAACCAATAGCCCACATCGCCATACGCCTGTTTATAAGTGGCTTTCACGTCGAGGCGGAAGGTGTCGAACAGGAAGCGCCCGTTGTTCTCGGTAGTCTTCCAGTGCTCGTCGCGGTAGTTGGTGCGCAGCGCACCGCCGATGTCCAGGCTGCTGTCGCCATCGTCACTGCGCCAGGCGATATGCGGGAACGGTTTTTTAACGTCACTGGGTACGTCGGGTGCAGCCGGGCCGGGTTCGGCGGCCAATGCGGCACAACTGCTGATAATCAAACCCAGGCCAATCACAGACTTTTTCATTGCTATCCCCAACCCTGCAAAGTTGCTGCGGTTAAAAACAATGGGCAACAGTTTTCCGTGGCTCGAATGGGCGAGCGCGGTGTTGAATCATTGAGTGACAGGGTCCACTGTTTTAAGGATGGAACGCTGTGTTATGTGTGAACCCACGATGGATTTAGCAGGAAGTGTGCCAGTGATTTAATTATGGTTTGGGCTAAATAAAACCAGCTAATTCAATGCTTTATATATAAAACAGGTTGTTTTGTGCCGCCCTTGAAACACCGCGATAGCCCGGTAACAGCGGTGTGCTTCCTTAGTGCACGGCCACCTCAATATGGGGCGCTGGGCTACGTTCATAAAAAAGCCGGCATATTCGCCGGCTCCTGGAAGTTATATATCCAATATCAATCGTCGGCTCTTGCAGCCCGATACACACACCATCATCGACTTGTTGGTCGCGCGTTCTGCCTTTGTCAGTACACCATCACGGTGATCAACATCACCTTCCACAACTTTGGTTTCACAAGAACCACACACACCCTCGCGGCAGCTGTAATCAATATCGCAGCCGGCTTCCAATAATACATCCAGCAAGTTCAACCCAGGTTCTACATTCAATGTTTTGCCCGACTTGCTGAGTTCCACGCTATAGCTGCTCTGCGCTTCCTCGCTCGGTGCGACTTCTACCGCCGCGAAGCGTTCGATGTGCGCATGTGGATAACCCAGGCTTTCGCAGGTGCTTTCAAAGGCATCCAGCATCGGCGTCGGCCCGCAGCAGTAGAAGTGCGTGTCCGCCGGCTGGCCCGCCAGGTAGTGGGCCAGGTCCGGTGGCACGCCTTTCTCGTCGTTGAAGTGGTAAACCACCTTGGCGTCCAGGCCGCCCAGCGACTCGACCAGCGCCGCCTCCTGGCGTGAGCGCGCGCAGTAGATCAGCTGCGCCGATTTACCCAGGGCCAGCAGCTGGCGGAACATGCAGTAGATCGGCGTGATACCGATGCCGCCGGCTACCAGCACGCTGTGTTTCGCGTTCAGGTCCAGGGTGAAGTTGTTGCGCGGCTGCGAGATCTTCAGCTGCATGCCCACGCGCAATTGCGCGTGCACGTATTCCGAGCCGCCGCGGCTATTGCGGTCGCGCAGGATGCCGACCACGTAGCGGCCCTGGTCGCTGGGCGCGTTCAGCAGGGAGTAGCTGCGTACCAGGCCGTTGGGCAGGTGCAGGTCAATGTGCGAGCCAGCTTCGAACGGCGCGAACACGGTGTCGCCCCACGGGCGCAGTTCGACGCTGATAATGCCTTCGGCTTCGTAGCGCAGGGTGTGTACCAGCGCGTTGATGGTGTGGTTAACGGACATGCTTGGGCTCCCCGGCGCGCTTACAGTTGCTTGGCTTCGATCAGCTCGAGTTGCGCCTTGGCCTGGCTTTTCAGGTAGCGGCGCAGGCGCACCACGCCCAGGTCATGCTGGTAGAGGTTTTCGCGCTGGTTGGCGTCCGGCTCCATGAACTCCAGCAGCACCCGATCCTGTTCCAGCACGGCCCAGTGGCGGGCTTCCAGGCGGTTCTTGTAGAGGAAGCGCCAGGTGTCGCGCTGCCAGCCGGTGAGCGGGCGGGCGCGCCAGTGGAACACCGCAGCCAGCGCGCGGCTGCTGGGGGTGTAGCTGCCGATGATGGTGAAGTTGCCGCCCGGGCCGCCGGTTTTCGGGTAAGGAATTTCCAGGCGCAGCCAGTGGCAGCCGTTGTCGAGGAACTCGGTCCAGTCGAAGTTGACGCCGCGCTGGCCTTCCTTCTCGAAGAAGAAGCCCTGGTCGGTGTCACGGGTGACGAACTTGGCGGTGGCTTCGCCTTCGCTCATGGAGTGGGACATCTTGTGCAGGTAGGTGCCGTGCATCGGGTCCATGACGTTGTCGAGCACGTAGCGGTAGTCGCCTTTCCACTCGGTGTAGCAGAGGAAACTGCTCCACTCGGGCGAAGTCAGCTGCTCGGGCAGCACCAGCGCCGGCGGCGTGTCCAGGTGCGGGTCAGTGGCGTTGAACAGGAAAATCGCGCCAGCGGCCTCGCGGGTGTGGAACATGCGGGTAGGGCGGGCGCCCTCCAGTTTGCAGCCGGGGCTGCCGGGCACCTTGGTGACGGTGCCGTCGCAGCGCACTTCGATGCCATGGTACGGGCACTGCAGGCGGTCGCCCAGCACCGGGCCTTGGGACAACGGCGCGCCACGGTGCGGGCAGTGGTCTTCCAGGGCATGAACCTGGCCGTCGTTGTCGCGCCACAGGGCAATCTTGTAGCCCAGGCGGCGCACCGACAGCGGCTTTTCGCCCAACAGTTCGGAAGGCAATACGGGGAACCACAGGTCTTTCAGGCCGTTGGCCAGCAGGTTCTCAACAGGGTCAGCGGTCACGTGCATATTCATGTTCTTCTACCTCGGGCGTCTTACGCGCCCAGCCGGGCCATCAGGGTCTTGTAGGCTTCTTCGGTCCACTCGCCGGTGGTCAGCGGGCAGGGTGGGCCGGCGTGGTTCAGGTGTGCCAGCAACGCCGGCAGGTCGGCGACGCCGCTGCCGTAGGCGCGTTCGATGGAGTCGCCCAGCAGGTCTTCGAAGGGCGTGTTGGGGCGTTTGCGCGCCTGATGGGGCTGCAGGTACGGTTCGGTGTTGTTCATGTCATTGGCCTTTGAATAGGGGAATAGGGCTCAGCGCTGGCCGCTTTCCTTGGGCTTGTCGGTGAGGAATTTGCCCTGGGGCGCTTCCACGTGCTGCTGGCGCCGAGTGTTGCCGTCGATGCCGCCGGCAATGGCCCATTCGGCGAACACCGTGGGGCCCGGTTCGAACTCCCGCGGCTGCCATTCGCCGGTCAGTTGGTCTTCGTCGGCGTAGTACTCGATCAGCGCGCCGGCGGGGTTCTTGAAGTACCAGAAGAACGCCGACGACACCGGGTGGCGGCCCGGGCCGATCTCGGTGGCCCAGCCGCTGCGCGAGATGTGCATGCCGCCGCCGAACACTTCGTGCACGTCGCGCACGGTGAAGGCCACGTGGTTCAAGCCGGCGCGCGGGGCGGGCAGTTGCAGCATGAACAGGTCGTGGTGGCCGCCTTCTTCGGCAGTGCGCAGGAAGGCGCCGCGGTTGGGGTAGCGGTCCGAGGCCTGGAAGCCGAAGCGCTCGTGGTAGAAGGCTTCGCAGGCGTTCACGTCAGTGACGAAGAACACCACGTGGCCCACTTCGATCGGCGTGGCGCGCTCGTAAATGGGTGCTGGCTTGTTGATGCGGCCCTTGGTTTGCCAGGTGTTATGGCCGCTGCATTCGATGTCCAGCTCACGCTTGCGGGTGACCTGCAGGCGAATCGCCAGGCCATTGGGGTCGGTGCAGCCAATGCGGCCGTTGCCTTCCACAAAGCCTGGGTCATTGGCGATACGCTCGCTGTACAGCGCCAGGTCAGCTTCGTTCGCCACGCCCCACACCACTTCGCGCACGGTGGAACCGGCTTCGATGGCGGGCGGCAGGCCGGGCTTGTCGATGGCGGCCAGCACTACGCGGCAGCCGTTGAGGGTTTCAAAGACTACTTCGTCGGCCTGCTCGCTGACCTTCTCAAGGCCCCAATCGCTGAAAAAGCGCGCGCAGGTGGCCAGGTCCTCGACGCCGTAGGTGACTTCATCAATACCTAAAACGCTCATCACGCTACCTCTCAGTGGCCGTTGGCCCAGGCCAATGGCTGTTCGTTCATGCCCCAGTAGAGGCTCTTCTGTTCCATGTACTGCAGAATGCCCAGACGGCCCTTTTCACGGCCCAGGCCGCTGTCGCGCCAGCCGCCGAACGGCGTGGAAATGGAGAACTGCTTGTAGGTGTTGATCCACACCGTGCCCGCCTGGATCTTGCGGCCCAGGGCCCAGGCGCGTTTGTAGTCGCGGGTCCAGATACCGGCCGCCAGGGCGTACAGGCTGTCGTTGGCCTGCTCGACCAGTTCGGCTTCGTCGTCGAAGGGCATGGCCACCAGCACCGGCCCGAAGATTTCTTCCTGGCAGGTCTGCTGGCTGTTGGTCAGGCCCTCAAGGATGGTGGGCGGGAAGAAGTAGCCATTGTCATAGATACCGCCGGTGGGGCGCTGGCCGCCCAGGCGCAGGCTGCCACCTTCGGCGAGCCCCAGGGCCACGTAGCGTTCCACCGACTCGCGGTGGCTGGCGCTGATCAGCGGGCCCATCTGCGTGCTTTCGTCCGCCGGGTCGCCCAGGCGCAGTCTGGCGGCGCCAGCCACCAGGCGTTCCATGAACGGCTCGTACAGCGAGCGCGCCACGAACAGCCGCGAACCGGCGATGCAGGCTTCGCCCGACGAACTGAAAATGCCGTACAGCACCCCGGCCACGGCGTGGTCCAGGTCGGCGTCGTCCAGCACGATGGTCGGCGACTTGCCGCCCAGCTCCAGTGACACCGGCATCATCTTGTCGGCGGCAATGTGGGCGATGTGCTTGCCGGTTCTGGTGCCGCCGGTGAACGACACGCGCTTGATCAGCGGGTGCTGGGTGAGGGCGTCACCCAGCAGCGAACCCTTGCCGGGCAGCACGCTGACCAGCCCTTTGGGCAGGCCGGCATCTTCGCAGATGCGCGCCAGTTGCAGGGCCAGCAGCGGGGTGATTTCCGCTGGCTTGATGACTACCGCATTACCCGCTGCCAAGGCTGGCGCGACTTTCTGCGCCTCGCTGGCGATGGGCGAGTTCCACGGTGTGATGGCGGCAACGACGCCCATGGGCTCATAGACGCTCATGGTGACGAAGTCGCCGCGCGACGGCGTGATGGTTTCTTCCAGGGTTTCGCAGGCCGCTGCGAAGAACTGGAACGTGCCGGCGGCGCTGGCCACCAGCGCGCGGGTCTCACCGATGGGCTTGCCGTTGTCCTGGCGTTGCAGCTGCGCCAGTTCTTCGCTGCGCTCGCGAATAAGCGCGGCGATGCGGTACAGCACGCTGGCGCGCTCATGGGGTTTGCGCTGCGCCCAGCCGCTGTGCAGGAACGCTTCATGGGCGCCGCGCACGGCGTCTTCAACATCGTCCAGGCTGGCGGCGTTGAGCCAGGCCACCGGCTCGCCGGTGGCGGGGTAGCGGGTGGCGTAGCGTTCGCCACGGCCCAGGCGCCACTGGCCGGCGATGCAGATGGGTAAGGTCTGTTCCAAGGTCATGTTCATCCCCTAGATGGAAATCGCGTGGGCGTGGTTGCCGAGGGCGCGGACCACGCTGTACACGGTAAGGGCCGAGGTCTTCGGGTTGGCCTGCAGCGGCTTGCCGCGCAGGCTCAACTCGAAACCACCGAAGGCGCCGCGGGCTTCGAACTGGTGCACGTTCTCGTCGCTGTGCGGGTCGGCGATCAGCGTCACGTGGGTGCGGTCCAGGCCGATGCCCGCCAGCGACAGGGTGGCGGCGACGTTGGCATTCTTCGGATAAAGCTGCGCGGCTTCGCGGGCGCTACCCTGGAAAATCACCGTGGCTTCGGTGATAGCGTCCAGGTCGCAGGCCAGTTCGCCGGGCGTGTTCTTCCAGGCGCGCGCCGGCTTGCGGCCGGTGTAGTTCACCGCGTCCAGGCCGCCGACCTTGGCGGCCGACAGCGCATCGATGCCGCCGATGGCGCCGGGCAGCAGCTCGATGCGCGTGTGCCCACGCTCGGCGGCCGCTTCCAGGCGCTCCACCAGGCCCACTTCCGACAGCGCGCCCACCGACACAATCAGGCAGGCGATGCCACGCTCCAGCGCCGGCAACACGTGTTCCTCGATGGCCCGGTGGCCGGCGCACTCCACCAGCAGGTCCGGGCGGGCATCAGCTGGCAGGGCGGTGAGCACTTGTGGTGGCTGGCTGAAACTGGCCAGGCGCTGGCGCACCAGGTCTTCGGAACCCGCCGAGGCGATGACGTGGTCAACGCACAGGGTCGGGTCCTTCTCCAGCAACTCCAGCACGCCGACGCCAATGGCGCCGCAGCCGATCATGGTGATATGCAGCATGGCGCGGTCCTCAGGCAGTGGCCTTCTGAGCCTTGGTTTCGCTGTTGGGCGGGCCGGCGAACTGGGTGGCAAAACCACCGACGGCAAGCATGTCCACTTCCAGCAGGAAGGGCCCCGGCTCCGCCAGCGCACCTTCGATCACACCGCCGAAGTTTTTCAGGTCGCTGACCAGCGCGTGGCGCAGGCCCATGGATTCGGCCAGCTGCGCGTAGTCCGGTGTGTGCAGTTCCACGTAGGCGTGGCGGGCGCCGTAGATGGCGTCCTGGATGTTGCGGATCACGCCGTAGCGCTGGTCGTTCATCAGCAGGATCACCACATTGGCTTTTTCCTGCACCAGGGTCGCCAGCTCACCCAGGTTGAGAATGAAGCCGCCGTCGCCGGCCAGGGCGAACACCTTGCGCTCCGGTGCGGTTTCGGCAGCCGCCACCGCTGCGCCAATGCCCATGGCCAGGGCCTGGCCGATACCGCCGCCCAAAGCGTGCACGCCGGCGCGCGGGTGGAACAGGTTGATCAGGCGGTTGCCCCAAATGCTGTTGGACAGGGTCACGTCGCGCACCCAGGAGAAGTTGCGGCCGGTGACGGCTTGCAACTGCTCCACGAGGGCGGTGTAGGGGCCCAGGTCGCTGTTGAGCTGGGCGCGGGAGTTGGTGCGCACCGCAGATAGTTCCACGTGGAACATTGGGTCTAAATTCAGGCGACCTTCCAGTCGGTTGGCCAAACCGTCCAATGCCAGCGCCGTATCACCGCACACGAACTGGTCGCTGCTGTAGCTGCGGCCTTCGATGGCCGGGTTAGCGTCGATACGCAGGGTGGTCTGCGGCAGCTTCAGTGCGTACTTGAACGTCTCGTTGGAGCGCAGGCGCGAACCGGCCACCAGCAACACGTCGCACGATTGCATGAACTGTTCCACGGCGCGGTTTTGCGAGAACGCACCCAGGCAACGCTCGTCGTCCTCGTTCACTACGCCGCGGCCTTGGGTAGAGGTGATGACACCCACGCCCATGGCCATCAGGCGCTTCACCTGCTTGCCCGCATGGCGCGCGCCACCACCGAGCCACAGCATCGGGCGCTTGGCCCCGGCCATGCGTTCGGCCAGTGCGTCTAGCGCTTCAGGTGCCGGCACCGCGACCGGGATTGGCAGCGGCGCCAGGTCAGTCGGCATGGTGATGAAGGTGGACTGGATGTCGATCGGGATCTCGACGCTGACCGGGCCGGTGGGCGCGGTGAGGGCGGTCTGCACGGCCAGCTTCATGGTGCTGAGCGCGGTCTCGACGCTGCGCACACGGAAGGCAGCTTTCGACACGGCCTTGAGCATGGTCAGCTGGTCGCGGGCCTCATGGATGTAGGCGAATTCCTGGTCCAGGTACTGGGTCTCGATTTGCCCGGTGATGTGCAGCAGCGGCGTGCCGGCGGTCTGTGCTTCCACCATGGCGCCGGCAGCGTTGCCGGCGGCAGTGCCGGTGGAGGTCAGGCACACGCCCAGGCCGCCGGTGGTGCGGGCGTAGGCGTCGGCCATGTTGGTGGCGCCGGCTTCGCCGCGGGCCATGACGAAGCGGATGTTGCCGCGCACGGCGAAGGCATCGAGGATCGGCATGTTGTGGATCGAGATGACCCCGAACGCGGCCTTCACGTCGCACTGTTCGAGGAACGCAGTAATGGCAGCACCTACGGTGACTTGGTTGTCGTTACGCATGGCGGGACAGGCCTCCAGAAACGTCGATATGGCTGCCTGTGGTGTAAGCCGACAAGGGCGAAGCCAGGAACAGGATCGCGCGGGCTGCCTCGACGGGCAGGCCCAGGCGGCCCAGGGGAATGTGTTTGCGTTGCGCCAGTTGCGCGGTCCATTGCGACCAGTCCAGGTGGCGCTCTTCACGGGCTTCGAAGCGGCGGCGCCACTGGCCCGACTCCACCAGGCCGATGAGGATGCCGTTGACCCGGATGCTCTTCTCGGCGAACTCGGTGGCCATGGAACGCACCAGGTTTTTCAGCCCGGCGCGGGCGGCGGAGGTGGCGACCATGTGCGGCTCGGGCTGGCTGGCCAGCAGCGAATTCACGCAGACGATGGCCGCACCTGGGCAGCGTTCAAGCTGGGGCATGAAGGCGCGCACCGGGTTGATCACCGAGAAGAACTTAAGGTTCAGCTCTTCGGTCCAGGCCGCGTCGGTGGTGTCGGCGAAGGTCGACATCCGCCCTTGGCCGGCGTTGTTGATCAGCATCTGCGCCGGGCCGAAGGCGGCTTCACTGGCGGCGGCAAACGCCTGCACGCTGGCGGCGTCGAGCACGTCGCACACCTGGGCCAGCAACTGAGCATGAGGAAAGCGTGCGCGCAGGTCGGCTTCGGCGCTGCGCAGGCGGTCTTCGTTGCGGCCACAGAAAGCCACCTTGGCGCCGGCTTCCAGCAGCAGTTCGACGCAGGCCAGGCCGATGCCGGAAGAGCCACCGGTGACGATCGCGGTGCTGCCTTGAATCTGATAAAGGCTCATCTCAATCCCTCATCAGCGCAGTGACGCGGCTGCCATGGCCGGGGGTGTAGTTGAGCAGGCGCGACAGTTCGTCGGCGCTGCGGCGCACCTGGGCCAGGGTTTCCTCGAAGTTGACGTGGCCGATCTGCGTGGTCGGAATGGTCACGCCCAGCGCTGCCACCACGCAGCCACTGTGGTCACGCACGGGCGCGGCAACGGTGGAGATCGCCGATTCGAAGAAGCCCTCACCGCTGACGTAGCCACGCTGGCGGTCGGCCTGCACCAGGTTGAACAGGTCCAGCACGGTCTTGGGCGTGCACAGCGAATGCTGCTCCAGGTGTTCTTCGGGGTATAGCTCGCGCAGCTCGGCCAGGCTCAGGTCTTCCAGCAGGATGCGCCCCAGCACGGTGGCGTGGGCGGGCAGGCGGGTGCCGACATTGACCGCGCTGGAGAACACCGACGGCGGCGAGACCTTGGCCACGTAGACGATGGAGCGGCCGTCGCGCACCACCAGGTTGCTGGGGTAGTTGAGCTTGTCGCACAGGCGCGCCAGCAGCGGCTGGCCCAGCTCGGTCAGTTCCAGCGACGCCAGGTATTCAAAGCCCAGGCGCAGCACCGACATGCCCAGGCGGTATTCGTTGCCGCTGCGGTTGACGAAGCCCATGGTTTCCAACGTGGTGAGCAGGCGGAAAATGGTCGAGCGCGGCAGCTCCAGGCGGCGCGCCAATTCCGGCGCCGTGAGGGTGCGGTTCTGCCGGCTGAATTCGCACAGCAGCAACAGGCCGCGCTCCAGGCCCGGGACAATGTATTTGTCCTGGGCGTCCTTGTTCAGATCTGAGTCGTTCATTGGGCACTACCTGTCAAAGATTCCTTGAGGGCGAAGGCCAGGCGGCCTGCCACCACGGCGGGTTGTTCTATAGGGCTGGCGTGGCCGGCGTCGGCGATCAGGTTGAAGCTGGCGCCCAGGGCCTTGGCCAGGGTCAGGCAGCCTTCGGGGGCAGTGATCGCGTCGGCCTCGCCGCAGTGCACTTCGCAGGGCACTGGCAGCGGGGCGTGGCGCAGCAGGTCGTCGCCGCACAGCAGCTCGATGGCCTGGCGATAACCATGTTGATTCAGGCGTGACATGTTCCAGCACACCCAGGCCAGCGCCTTGGCGGTGGGCCGTGGCGAGAGCATGGCGCTGCTGCGTTGGGCAGCCATTTGCGCGATGCCCAGGGATTCCAGGGTGCTGATGCGTTTGCTGCGGATCTGCTGGCGCTGGATTTCGCGGGCAGGGTCGCCGTAGCCGCGCGCCGGGCTCAGCAGCACCAGGCGGCTGACGCGCGTGGGGTGCAGGCGGGCAAACGCGGCGGCGGTGATGGCCCCCAGCGAATGGCCCACCAGCACGCAGCGTTCGATGTTCAGTGCAGCCAGGGTGTGCAGCAGGCGCTCGGCATAGGCTTCGGCGCGCGGCGCGGCAGGCGCCAGCGGCGTGGACTCGCCATAACCAGGGGCGTCCCAGGCGATAACCCGGGCGCCCTGGCCCAGTTGCAGCGCCACTTCCAGCCAGGAGCCCGCGCCCGAGCCGATGCCGTGCAGCAGCACCACGGCCGGGCCACTGCCGGTTGTGCGCACCGCCTGTTGGCCGCCGGGCACGCTCAGCAGTTGTTGGGGGAAGCGGCTGGCCAGCAGCCCTTGCAGTTCGGTGCTGGGGTCGAGCTGTTCAGTGGCGTGCAACATGGCGTCAACCGCGCTTGATCGAGGCCAGAGGATGCTCTGGCGGGTAGGTCGGGGTGATCGGCTTCTTGGCGCCGAGCATCACGCACATCAGCGCGTCTTCGTCGCCGATGTTGATTTCCTCGCGGTACACGCCCGGCGGCACCGAGATCACGTCGCGGTCGGTGAGGATGGTTTCGTAACGCTCGCCGTCCTTCTCGATCACCACCTTGAGCTTGCCGCGCAGCACGAAGAACACCTCTTCAACGTCGGTGTGCAGGTGCGACGGGCCTTCGTGGCCGGCAGGAATCACCATGGTGGAGAAGGTGAAGTTCTCCGAGGGAATGGTGTTCATGTCGGTGCTCACCCCGGTGCCGCCGGTGCCGATGTAGCGCATTTGCGCGCGGCGGTACTTGGGGTCGTAGTCGGCCTGGAATTTCAGCGCGTTCCAGTCGTACTTGCGCGTCTCGTAACGGGCAATGCGGGTTTGCATCCAGGCTTCCAGGCTGGCGCCTTCAGGACGTTCCCAGCTTTTCGGGGCTTGTTGTTGTGCGGCTAGATCAGTCACGGCTGTCTCCTTCTCAGGGCATGACGAACCCGCCGTTGACCGGCAGGGTTTGTCCAGTAATGAAACGGGCAAGGTCGGAAAGGGCGAAGATCACCGCGCCGCTGACGTCCTCGGGCAACTGCGCGCGCTGGATGGCGCGCTGCTCGGTGTACAGGCGGTGGCGTGCCTCGGGCACGTAGGCGGTGGCTTCCACCAGCACCAGGCCGGGGGCGATGGCGTTGACGGTGATGTTGTCCTTGCCCAGCTCGCGGGCCAGGCTGCGGGTCATGGCGATGACGGCGCCCTTGCTGGCGACATAGGCCAGCAGGTTGGTGGCGCCCCACAGCGGGGTGTCGGAGGCCAGGTTGATCACCGCGCCGTGGCCGCTCTGGCGCAAGGCCGGCAGGCAGGCCCGGGTCATCAGCCAGGTGCCGCGCACGTTGACCTTCATCACCGTGTCCCAGGTGTCGATGTCCAGCTCTTCGCAGGTCTTGCCGCCGGAGTTGGTCACCGACGCGTTGTTCACCAGGCCGTCCAGGCCGCCCAGTTGTTGGGTGGCGGCGGCCACGCAGGCGTCGATGGACGCCGGGTCTGCGAGGTCCACCACCAGGCCGGTGACGTCCAGGTCCATGGCCTGCAGCTCGGCGGCGGCCTGCTGCACGCGGTCGGCAAGAATGTCGGCGATTACCACCCGCGCGCCGGCGCGGGCAATGGCTTCGGCAAAGGCCAGGCCCAGGCCGCGGGCGCCACCGGTGACCAGCACGCGGCGGCCCTCAAGCAGTCGAATGGAAGGTTTCATCATTTGGTACTCAGCATGGCTTTGGGCAGGTAATGCAGCACGCGCTTCTCGGCCCATACCACCGCGCCGTAGGCCAGCACGCCGATCAGGGTGAGCATGACAATGGCGACGAACACGCCACTGGTGTTGCCCTGGCCTTCAGCGTCCACCAGCAGGAAGCCCAGGCCCTGGTTGCCGCCCACCAACTCGCCGACGGTGACGCCGATGACGGCCAGGGTGGAGGCGATGCGCAGGCCGGAGAACAGCGCGGCCATGGCCGAAGGGAACTCCACCAGGCGGAAGATCTGCCAGCGGCTGGCGTTCATGGTGCGCACCAGGTTGATCATGTCCGGGTCCACGGTGCGGATCGCCGACAGCACGTTGATCATCACCGGGAAGAACACGATCAGGATGGCGATCAGGATCTTGGGGTAGATGGTGTAGCCCAGCCACATCACGAACAGCGGCGCGAAGGCCACCTTCGGCGCAATCTGCAACGCCAGGATGTACGGCGACAGCATCGCCTCGGCCGACGGCGACAGGCCCAGGGACACGCCGATCATCACGCCCAGCAGCGCGCCCAGGCCGAAGCCGACGATGATTTCGAAGGCGGTGATCAGGGTGTGCTTGAGCAGGCTGCTGCTGCCCCACATGGCCAGGCTTTCCTGGGCCACGCGGCTCAGCCGGGGCAGGACGAACTCGGGCATGCCCAGCAGCCCGGGGCCGAACTGCCAGGCCAGCAAAAACACAATCAGCAGGGCGAAGCTGCCCAGCACGGAGGAATTCAGACTTCTCATCAAGGGCTACCTGTGTTTATCCCGCGGCTACTTGGCGGCCGTCGTGGTATCGATGAACTGGTTGGTGTAGAGGTCTTCGAGCTTGGGCTCCTTGGCGACGATGCCTTCGCTCACGTAGAACTGGCGCACCTTGTCCAGGCGGGCCGGGTCGACCTGGCCGAGCACGGCCTGGTGGGCATAGACGTTGTCGACGTACAGCTTGAAGGTGCGCTCCAGCGCCGCTTCCTTGCCGGCGTAGGCGGGCACCGCCTTGGCGAAGGTGACGGCGGCGGCGTGCGGGTCCTGGATGATGTCGCGCATGCCTTCCAGGGTGGCCTGCACCACGCCGCGCACCACGTCGGGGTGGTGCTTGATGGCGTCGTCAGAGGCGAGGATGGCCTGGGCCATGCTCTCGAACACCTGGTCCTGGGGGATCATCTTCACCTTCACCCCGGCGTCCTCGGCGTCCACCACCCAGTCGGCGACACCGGCCATGGCGTCGGCCTTCTTCGCCGAGAACAGCTGCCACACGCCCGCCGGGCCGGCCGCCTGCACGTCGACGTCGTCCTTGCCCAGCCCGGCCTTGCGCAGTGAGGCGAGCAGGGCGTAGTAGGTGGTGTCGGAGTAGGACATCACCGTCAGGGTCTTGCCCTTGAGGTCGGTGATCGAGTTGACGTGGGCGTCGGCGTTGGTGGCGATCATGGTCACGCCGCCCGCGCCCAGCACCGCCACCGCACGCACCGGAATGCCGTTGGCGCGCACCACGATCGGCGTATCGCCAATGGCGCCGCCCACCAGCGCGTTGCCGGCGCCGATCTGCTTGGCCACGTCGACCCCGCCCTTGGCGGCGATGAAGGTGACGTTCAGATCCTTGCTGCTGTAGTAGCCCTTTTCCTTGGCAATCACCCAGGGGGCGAAGGCTGGCAAGGTCGGCGGCGCCGGCAGCAGGTAGGTGACGTCCGTCTGCGCCTGGGCCAGGCCCGCAAGGCCCAGCCCGGCGGCGAGGATCGTGGTGGTGAACAGGGACTTGAACATGCGTGCTCCTGAATCGGGTGATGGCCGTGAGGCGTTGATCAATGCAGTTCGGTGTCTTCGCCGACCTTCAGCAGCTCCATCAGCCGCCCGGCCAGCGGGCCGATCTCCGGCAGCTTGCGGCGCTCCAGCGGATTGTTGCGGAAGGGCAGGTCCACCACGATTTCCTCGACGATGGTGCCGGGGCGGGCGCTCATCACCAGCAGGCGGTCGGACATGGCGATGGCCTCCACCAGGTCGTGGGTGATGAACAGCGCGGTCTTCTTCTCCTGGTAGAGCATCTGCGCCAGGTCCTGCTGCAGGATCATCTTGGTCTGCGCATCCAGGGCCGAGAACGGCTCATCGAGGAACAGCACCTGCGGGTCGATGGCCAGGGTGCGGGCCAGCGCCGCGCGCTGGCGCATGCCGCCCGACAGCTGGAAGGGGTAGTGGTCGGCGAAGCCTTGCAGGTGGCAGCGGTTGAGCAGATCTTCGGCGATGACCTTGCGCTGCTCCTTGGCCATGCCCTGAATCTCCAGGCCCAGCTCCACGTTGCGGCGGATGCTGCGCCAAGGCATCAGCAGGTCCTTCTGCAGCATGAACGCCACCTTGCGCACCGGCCCGGTCACCGCTTCGCCCCCCACGAAGACTTCGCCTTCGCTGGGGCGGTACAGGCCCGAACCCATATTGAGGATGGTGCTCTTGCCGCAGCCGGACGGCCCGATGATCGACACCACCTCGCCACGGCGAATCTTGAAATTCACCTGGCGGATAGCGAACGGCGCGTCAGCCTTCCCCTTGGCCGGGAAGCACTTGCCGACCTGGCGAAACTCGATCTCGGTCGGCTCCAGGTCTTCCTTGGGAGCTTGCTGGTTCCATTGCGGGGTAACGGCGTACATCTCTTTCACAGCCATTGGGGAAGCTCTCTGGTCTGTTTTATAGGTGATACGACGTTTAGTGCATGAACAATGCCAGCAGCGTTTCCCCACTAGATTTTTGAAAAAACCGTTATTTATTAGATTGTTAGATGCGTGTGGTTAATTTGTGAGCGTTCCACAGGTAAAACACGGTTTTCTATATGGCACGGATCTGCACACTGGCTGTGCGCGCGGTGTGTAACTGCGAGAAAAGAGTGCTTTTTCCGGTAACGTCGGCGATAGCGGCGTTTTGATGGCTTGTTTCGCTAATGAAATGCCGTGGCTATGGCCTGCTCGGATCGACAATTTTTGACTTGAAAATCTTCGATCAAGCTTACGTACTGGCCCTTAGAATCTTGTCGGGGCAGGCCGCAGTGGCCTGCTCATGACCGCCAAGGACGGCTTGATAAGGACAGGTAGTGCACGCATTCCAAAACCATCCCGCGCCTTTTACCCATGGAGGCGCGACCTATGATTTTGCTCATCTGGCCTCAACGGTCCTGAAATTGAATCTGGCCGACTGCCAACACATCGTTGCGGAGTGTCGTTTCAAGAGCCACTGCTACAGGCGGAAACCTGGGCATGATGAGTCGCTGGCTGGTCTCGTACCTATCCATGATGAAAGAGGCGAGTTAAGGGTCCTATGTCCCGTCCGGTACCATCTGAGTTTTTTGCTGGTGGCATGGATTTCCAAGTGGCGAGCGCAACCATGCGTTTTCGGTAAAAATTTCCGCCATGGGGTGGAGAACTGGATCGTTGTGGAGTGGCGTGAGCACCAAAGGATCAAGGTCGCTTTCAGCGTCGATAAACATGAATTGCTCGTGCCCGGAATCATGATGTGGATCAAGACCGTGCATCCCTATGACCGAAGTCGTCCCCCTGTAGCAGGAAGGGTCAACAGCATCCCATTTCAGGTGCTGGTCAAGACGGTGGCCTACACAGGGCAGTTGCCGCGCGTGAAAACCAGAAAATGAGGCATACAAAAAAGCCACTCCGAGGAGTGGCTTTTCGCAGAAGAAAGTTTCGGGTGCTCTTTAAACCAGTGGTGTCTGGAGCCCCCCGTAGGGGTCGGCCAATAGAATTCCTTGCATGACTGAGCAGCAAGTCCCCGGGCACATCTATCTGCACGCAATCCTACGGGTGGACGAAAAATAGTCAAGCCGAATCGCAATAGCGCCTCGCCGAAGGAGTAACTGACAGTTTCAACGGTCAAGCGCACGTTCCACGTGGAACACTCCGGTCTAAATCCCAAATCCCAGGTAAAGAAAAGCCCCCAGCCGCTGAAGCAGCTGGGGGCCTAGGTCTAGCCTGCGTCAGCTCAAGCCTTGCAGCTGTCCGGTGCCCAGTCGCCCATGTCCGGGCTGCTGCACACTTTGGCCATCAGGCTCTGGCCATTGGCGGCCACTTGCTTGCCTTCAGCCTGTTTGGCCTGGGCGTTCTGCAGGCTCTTCTCGGTGCTCACGGCCTGGGTAGGCACGTTGCTTGGAGCGGGCTTCTTCACTTTGACCTTGGTCTTGGCCTTGGTCGGCACTACCGAGGTGCTGTCGGCGGTGGCCACGGTGACCACGTCCTGGCGCTGCACGCCTACCTGTTGCAGGTCTTTCTCATAGGCCTGGGAGTAGGAGTCGACGTCCTGGGTGGCCTTGCCGTTGGCGGCCACGATCAACTGGTTGCTTTCACGCAGGCCCGAGACGATCTCGGCCAGGCGACGACGGCCTTCGGTGTCGCTGATGGTCTTGGCCTTGCGAGCCGAAATCAGGCGATCGAACTCGGCCTGGTAGCAGGTCTGCGAGGCCTTGGCGTAGGCGATGTTGCGGTCCAGGGATTGGGTGCTGCTGTCGACGTCAGTGGCGTAGGAGCCGATGCGCTGCTTGTCGTCGGTGATCTGCTGTTGCTTCTGGGTGTAGTAACCCACTGCGCCGCCGGCCAGTGCACCGCCGGCCACGCCGATGGCGGCGTTGCGGCCCATCTTCTCCTTGTCGCCAGCCAGGGCGCCGGTCACGCCGCCCAGCAGGCCGCCCACCACCGCGCCGGTTGCTACCGACTTGGTCATGTCCGAGTTGGTGCTGCGCAGGTGTTCTACCGGCTCGTAGCAGGTGGGGTAGTACTCGACCTTGGTGGTCTGCGCCACCTTGGAGGTTGGCGCGCTGGCGCAGCCGCCCAGTACCAGAGTGAAGCTGGTGGCGATCAGCAGTGCACTGCGGCGGGCGCTGGCGGCAGTAAAGGTGTTGAGGGTCGAACGCATGATAAGTGTCTCTTCCTTTGGTTTAGCTGTTGCGGCGGGCTGCCACCATGGCTGCCCACCCTTTGTTCGCTCGCTCGTGGGCCCGGCTTACTTCTTGCCAGCCTGGGCGAGCAGTTCCTTCAAAATCACCTCGGGGTCAGCCCGCTGTTGCTTGCGGTACTGGCCCACGTGGGTGACGAACAATGTGGCGCGTGCTACCAGGCTCTTGCCCAGTACCGGCTTGCGCCCCAGTTCTTCCTTGACTCGTTGAAACTGCGCCTGGATTACCGCGTCGGTGTAACGGGTGCCCGTGGCCAGGTTGTCGATGTAGATCGCCACGGCGCCATCCAGCGCGCTGCGGCCGTTGTCGATGGCCGAGCCGAGCAGGTCGGCGCTGGCCTGGTCCTTCATGGCCAACGCCTTTTCACGCGTGGTGCGCAGGTTGGTCAGGCGAATGTTGTAGTTATTGATGGTCTCGGCCACCAGGGCCGAGGACTGGATCAGGTTGCCGGCGGCTTCCTCGCGCTGCTTGGCGATCAGCGAGACGTTGCGCTTGAGCTCTTCGTTGACCAGCCCCAGCTCAGCCTGCAGGCGAGGGTCGACACTGGCGGCGATGATGCTGTCCAGGCGCTTGGTCGGGTCCTGGGCGTCGTCGATGGCGTCGGTCAGCGAAGCCAGCCGGCCTTCTTTTTGCCACTGGGCAAACAGCTCGCTGTAGCGCGAACGCGGCGCGGCGAGGGCGCCCAAGGCCACGCGGAAACCGGTGGTCTCGTTGCGCTGCTCGGTGCCGTCGGCGGCGAACAGCGGGTACTCGCGGCGCATGCCGGTGAACAAGGTCATCTCGCCTTCGAGGTAGTTGCCACCCTTGACCACGAAGCCGCCGTAGGTGCCCTGGCGGCGTCCGGCGCTGACCAGCTGGAAGGACTCCTGGACCATTTCGGCGGCGTTGCCGATCACATCGAACAGGCCGATGGGGTTGGGCAACTTGGTGCCAATCGGCATCAGCCGCGCGCCTTGCCCGGTGCCGCCAGCGACCTGGCTGAACACGGCATAGTCAGAAAGCGGGCCATCTTCATCGCTGCCTTCGGCGTGGCGGGGGAACAGCCGCCCCTCCAGTTCCTGGCGGCTGACCGCCTGGCCGCCACGGGCGGCATACTCCCATTCCACCTCGGTAGGCAGGCGCACGAAGCCCAGGCCGCCGTCTTCGGCGCTGGTACCGCGACCGCTCACAGGCAGCAACTCGCGGTGGTATTTCATCAGCCACGCGCTGTACACCGCGGCGAAACGTTCCGCTTCGAAGTGCGACAGGCTGACCTTGGGCAGGCGCCCGGTCATGGCAGCATCGGCCTCGCAGGCTGGGGGCGCCTCGCCGCTGGCCAGTGATTGCGCCTGTGCCATTACCTGGGCGTACTGGCGGGCAGTGACCTCGTACTTGCCGATGAAATACAGCATCGGCTTCAGCGGGTTGCCGGGGCCGTTCCTGGGCAGTAGCGGGGTGAGAGTCTTGCGCCAGTCCGCCGCCAGGTCATTGAGGGTGAACTGGCCGTTGATGTAGTCGCGGCGGTAGCCGGAAATGAACGACTGTTTGTAGCCGGCCTCGCCCTCGCTGAACGGGTAGCCGAGGTTGATCTCGCGGTCGTCCAGCGGCCCGTTGGCCAGCACGTAGACATAACGGAACACCATTTCGCCGTCGCAGGGCAGCGGCAGGCTGACGTCATCGGGCAGCGGCTTGGGGTTGTCGAACTTGTTGTCGTCGGCCATGGCTAGCGAACTGGCCACCATCAGCGCCGCGAAGGCCCAGTGTCTAAACATCGCGAATTCCTTGTGCGGCCTGCAGGCGGGTCACGCGCCAGCCGCCGGCGGTGGCCGCGAGCAGGCTGACCAGCACAATCGCCAGCAGGGCGACGGCCAGGTGGGCTGGCAGCAAGTGGCTGGCCAGTTGATCGAAAAGGTGGTTGAGCAGGCTGGCGCCCAGGCCGTAGAGCAGCGCGGCGAGCAGGGCGGCCAGCAAGGCGCTGTACAGCGCCTGCGCCAAGACGAAACCGAGCAACGCGCCGGTGCGCAGCCCCAGCAAACGAAGGACCGACAATGCCCGGCGCTTGCGCTCCACCGCTGCCAGGGTGCCGGCAGCGATGGCGGCAAAAGCGCCGGCGCAGGCGAGCCCGGCAATCAGCCAGAACACCGTGGAGAGCCGCTGGCTCAGTGCCTGGACCTGCTCGATGGCGCTGGCTTGAGTTGCCACGACCAACCCCTGGCGGGCGAAGAACTGGCGTAGCGGCTCGACGGCAGCCAGGTCCCGGGCGTACAGGCGGAACGCCGGGTAAACCCGGGCGTTGCCTGCCGCACTGCCGGGCCAGCCGAGGGCGGGCGCGGCGCGGCCATCGCGGTAATCCTCGGCGGCTTCCAGCAAGGCCAGGGGAGCAAAAATGGCGTCACGCTGGAAAGCGCTGATGGGCAGCACAGCCTTCACCAGCAGGGTCAGGCGGCGGACCTGCACCTGGCCTGCGTCCTGGCGGGTGATCAAGGCATCGACCGCTTGCCCGGCATGGACGCCGAGTTTTTGCGCGGTGGTCTGGCTCAGCAGGACATCGGTCAGGCCTGCGGGCGCCGCGATGCTGCCCAGCAACGGATCGCCCGCGCCGGTAGGGATCATCTCCACCGGCAGTGTCTTGCCCTGGGGATCAAGCAGGTCGGCGGTGGCGGCGATCTGCCGGGTGCGCGGCAAAGCGAACGCCACGTCGGGGCGCGCAGCCAGCGCAGCGATGTCCGCCGCGCTGAAGCGGCCACCGGCCAGCGGGATAATTTCGCGCGTGGCCGGGTCTTGTTGCAGGCGCTCGGTGAGCCCGCCGATCAGGCCGAACTTGAGGCCGAACAACAACAGCAAGGGGGCGATCACGGCCACCAGCGCCAGCACCGCGCACAGCGACAGCCGCCACTCGTCGCGGAAGTCCTGCCAGGCCAGCGTCATGATCAGGGCGGCGCGCATCAGCCGTGCTCCAGGCGTGCGGTCACGCCGCCGTCGCTGTCGCGCACCAGCGCCAGGCGCAACATGGGCAGGCCGCAGCGTTCGGCCAATTGTTCGTCGTGGGTGGCAATCAGGCGCGTGGCGCCTTGTGCACTGGCCTGGGCCAACAGCAGTTGCATCACCCGCTCGGCATTGAGCGGGTCGAGTGCCGCCGTCGGCTCATCGGCCAGCAGCAAGCGAGGGCCATGGGCCAGGGCGCGGGCGCAGCTGACCCGCTGGCGCTGGCCCACGGACAATTGCGCCGGCTTCTTGCCCAACTGCTCGGCAATGCCCAGCTGCTCGGCCAGGCGCTCGACGCTGCCGTCCTCGGGCAGCCCCAGCAGTGCCCGCGGCAGGCTGATGTTGCCGCGCACGCTGGTGAAGCCCAGCAGGCCGCCGGTCTGCAGCACATAGCCCAGGTGGCGGCTGCGCAGGTCTGCCAGGCGGTCCTGCTGGTTGGCGCGCCAGAGGCCGCGCACGTCCTGCCCGCAGAATTGGAAGCGCGCAGCGTGCTCCGGGGCCGCCACCAGGGCCAGCAGGTCGAGCAGGGTGCTCTTGCCGCACCCGCTGGGGCCCACCAGGGCGAACTGCTCACCCGCAGCCAGCTGCAGCCGCTCGATTTCCAGGCTGTAGCGCTGGGCGCCCTGGCCGCGCGTGGTACGCACCTCGTGCAGGTCGAGCATCATCATGGCAGCGTCGACAGTGGCACGCGGTACAGCGCGTCACCCGGCTCGGCGTCGCCGAAGCGCACCCAGTTGGCCAGGTCGTTGTGGAAGGTTTCGTAGAGCTGGATCTTCGATTCCAGCTCGTCGATGAAGTCCTGCTGCTCGGCCACCGACAGCGACAACCACAGATCCTGGGTCATGGTCAGGGCTTTGCTGCGGTAGGGCAGGCCTTGCAGGTACTCGCCCAGCACGCCGCCGTCGGCCAGGTTGGCGCCGCTGCGCAGTGCCGAGGGGTCGCGGCTCATGTAGGCGCTGGCGCTGGCGATCTCCTGGAAGAAGTCCTTGGGTGAAGTCTGGGTCTTGCGCGCAGCGTCGACGATCAGCTTCAACGACTGTTGCAGGTCGTTGAGCTGCAGCTTGGTCAGCAGCACGCACACCTGGAACGCCGGCAGCGCCGGGTTGGTCAGGTCGCGGTCGGCGGTCCAGGCGCTGACCAGCTGGGGGGCGCGGTTGGCGGCGCGGTGGCCAAGGAAATCCATGTGCATGGCGTAGCCGATGGCGGCGGATTTATCGCTCAGGCTCGGTGACTTGGCCAGCAGCGGCACTGCCGGCGATTCGCTGCGCACCTGATGCACCAGTTGCGCGAACACCGAGCCGATCTCGCTGACGCGCTCGCCGAAGCGCTGCACGTCGCCACCGGGAATGGGCACGTAGAGATCGCCGATCTGCGGGTTGGCGTCGGCGGTCAGCACCCGGTACTGCTGCTCGGCGGAGGCGTGGTTGTTCTTGCCGGCGTCGGTGCGCAGGTGCAAGGCAAAAATCTTGATCTGCTTGTTCAGCGCTGCCTGGCGGACTTCGGCCTCGTTCATGTGCGTGCTGCTCAGCGGGTCGGCCTTGCGCAGTGCGCCGGCGTCGCTTACCAGCAGGATCAGCCGGCCGCCGTACGGCGCCCAGTCCATGCCCTGCACGGCCTGCATCACCCCGGCAAAGGCGTCTTCGTTGAACGACTGGCTGGACACCGTGGTGGCTTTCACCTGCCGGGCCAGGTCCAGGAAGCGTTGCGGGTCACGGCCCTGGTCCAGGGGGATCAGGGTCTTGGCCAGATACTCCAGGCCCGGGGTCTTGCTGAGGTTGTTGCGGAAGCCCACCAGGCCGAAGCTGACGTTATCCAGCTCGCCGCGCTGGGCAATCTGGCTCTGCAGTTCGTGAACCACGGCGGTGACCTGGTCGATGTAGGGCTGCATCGACACCGAGGTGTCCACCACCAGCACCACGGCCGTGCGGAAGGCGTCGGTCTTGGCCGTGGCCGCTGGCCCGTCGTTGGTGCCCGGGTCGATGGAGGCGACGTTGAGCAGTTGTACCGGCTGGCCGTTGTCATCGAAGCTTTCCTTCGAGTCGAAGATGGGCAGCAGGTAGAACTTGTCCTGGGGGATAGCACTGGCGCCTGGCTCCAGGGCCAGCAGCAACTTGCCATCGCCCTGGCCCGCCTGGGCCTGCGTGAGGGCGCGGCGGGCGGCAGCAGGGTCGGCCAGCAGGCGTTCAACGCTGCTGGCAGCGTTGAGGAACATCACTGGCGCGCGGCCCGAACGCTCGGTGAACTTGAGCACCAGGCTCTGCTTCCAGTCGCTGACCTGGCCGGCGGCCAGCCAGCCTTCGCTGTGGCCTTCGGTGCCTGCGCCCACCCGCAGCCATTCAACGCCATCGACAGCCTTGCGCTGGTACACATAGAGCACCGAGAACGCTGGCAGCGCCTTGCCGCCCTTGGCGCCGGGTTCGGCTGCCAGGCTGGCGCCAGGCTTGCTGAGAATGCGTTGGAACAGGGTTTTCTTGCCCGCCATCAGCAGCGGTCGGTTGCCACCGTCCTGTTCGGCGGCAACGGCCGGTGGCGGGGGCGCCACCTGCGCGGCGGGCTCGGCGGCCGCCTTGGTCTTGCCGCCACCCAGCAGGGCGTAGCCACCGCCGCCGATGGCCAGCAGCACGGCCACGGCGATGGCACTCAGGGCCAGCACCGGGCGCTTGCTTTTCCCTGGCAACACGGCAGGTGGTTCGGCGGGGGCAGGGGCAGGAGCAGCCTGGGGAATGTCGATGCTCACCGGCTCCAGGCCGGCCAGCGAAGGTGCGCTGATCACCGGGCGGATGCGCGTGGCGTCGTTATCCGGCTGCCGGTCCAGTTCGTCCAGGGCGGCCAGCAGCGCATGGGCATCGGCGAAGCGCTCGGCGGGGTCCTTCGCCAGCAGGCGGCTGAGGATCGGCTGGTAACGGCCTTGGGCGATGGGCAATTCCGGCAGCGGTTGGGTCAGGTGCGCGAGCGCCGTGGACAGGGCATCGGTACCCACGTACGGCAGCTTGCCCGCCAGCATTTCATAGAGCACCACGCCCAACGCGTAGAGGTCGGCGCGGCCGTCGATCTCCTGGCCGCGCGCCTGCTCCGGGCTCATGTAGCTGGGCGTGCCCACGGCGAAACCGGCCTGGGTGAACTGGGTGCGGTCGTCCAGGGACTTGGCGATGCCGAAGTCCGAGAGCACTGCCGTGCCGTCCGCGCGGAACAGGATGTTGGCCGGTTTCACGTCGCGGTGCACCAGGCCCTGGGCGTGGGCATAGCCCAGCGCCGAGGCGATCTGGCGCAGGTACGGCAAGCCCTGCTCGGGCCCCAGGCCTTGGGCCAGGCGGTCCTTGAGAGTGCCGTTGGGCAAGTATTCCATGGCCATGTAGTACAGCTCGCCGACATTGCCGATGTCGTGGATGGTCACGGTGTTGGGGTGGGTGAGGCGTGCCAGGGTGCGGCCTTCGCGCAGGAAGCGCTCGCAGAAGGTGGCGTCGGCGGCCAGTGCCGCGGCCATGACCTTGAGCGCCACCTTGCGCTCCAGCGAACGCTGGGTCGCCAGGTACACGCTGGCCATCGCGCCTTCGCCGATTTCGCCGTGGATGTCGTAGCCAGGAATAGTGATCTGCATGGTTCAGGGTTCTTCAGCTGGCCTTGATGACGACGGCGGTGATGTTGTCGGGGGCGCCGCGGGTCAGGCCCAGGTGCACCAGGCTGCGGACCACGGCGTAGGCGTCGCTGTGGCACAGCACGTCGCGGATCTCGTGGTCTTCGGCGGTCTTGGTCAGGCCGTCGCTGCACAGCAGGTAGGTGTCGCCGGGCAGGATGTGCAGGAAGGCACTGTCCAGCTCCAGGTCATTGGCCACGCCCAGGGCGCGGGTAACGATGTTGCCGCGCGGGTGCAGGCGCGCCTCGGCTTCGCTGAGCAGGCCGCTGTCCACCAGCGCCTGCACGTAGCTGTGGTCGCGGGAAATACTGCTCAACTGGCCACCGCGCAGGCGGTACAGGCGGCTGTCGCCAGCCCACAGGCACATGCCCTGGCTACCACGCATGGCCAGGGTGACGACGGTGCTGCCCATCATGCCCACGCCACGCAGCTGCGCCTGGTCGCGCACCAGGGTGTTGACCTCGGCCAGTGCCTGGCGCAGGGCGTTGCAGTACACCGGCAGCGATGGCGAACCGGGAATGCGCCGCAGGGCGTCGATGATCAGGCTGCTGACATAGTCGCCCGCGGCGTGGCCACCCATGCCGTCGGCCACCGCCCACAGGCCACTGTCGGGCAGGTCCAGGCAGGCGTCTTCGTTCACCTGGCGCACCATGCCCACATGGCTGTAGCTGGCGCTTTGAATGTGCTGGACGGGAAGGGCGGCCATCTACAGCGCGCCTCCCTGGCTGTGCAGGAAGCGGGTGAACACCTCGCTGGCCGGCATGCCCTGGCAGCGCAGCAGGCCTGGGGCCACCCGCTGCGAACCGTTGCCCCACCACAGGCTGGCGCCCAGGCAGGCCCATTGCCCGAGCGTGGCCTGGCGCGCCTGCGGCGTGTCAGCGTGGCTGCGGCGCAGGCCGGCGAAGTCGTTGTCAGGCAGCGACGGGGTCAGTGCCAGTGGCGGCAGTGCGGCCAGCGCGGCTTCGAAATGCTGCGGTTCCGCGTGCGGTTCCAGGGTGTCGAGCAGGGCGTTTTCCACCTGTTCATGCCAGCCCTGCTCGCCGCCGACCACGGCGGCCAGGTCGGTATCGCCGGGCAGCGCCATGGCCACCGTCAGCGGGAAATAGCGGCCTACGCGGTCGACGCTGGGCATCAGCACGCCGGTCATTGCCTGTTCGCCACACACGCCGGGCGCCAGCAGGAAGCGCCACAGCGGGCTGACCAGGTACGCGTCCAGCCAGCCTTCGCCCAGCTCGGCCTGGCTGGCGCGCAGGCCAGCGGCCAGCCACGCGTCCCAGGCGCTGATGAAAGCGGGCGGCAGGGCGCGGCTGATGAAGTCACCGCGGCTGGCCAGCTTGCCGTAGAAGCCCACTGGGTTCATAGCCGCTCCGGCAGGTTGAAGCCTGCGACCAGGCGGTTGTTGAACGGGTTGAAGGCGCTGTTGGCGCGCAGTTCATAGGAGATGCTGGCGCCGTCCACGCGCAGGCGCAGGGTGAAGCGGTCGGGCGAACCGGCGCTGCTCAGGTCCGATTGCTCCAGCAGGCGGAACCACGCCCATGGCCCGTCCAGGGTCATGCCCGAACGGCCGCTGGCGGCAGGCGGCTCGATGGCCAGGCGCACCACGCCAACGCTGTTGGGGTTCGGCCATTGCAGCGCGGTGGGGCGGCTGGGGCCGTGGTCGTAGCTGAGCTGCTGGCCATCCAGGTCGAGGTTGAACTGGGTGATGCTGCTGTCCATGGCCACCGGTTTGAGCTCGAAGCGCACCACCGGCTGGGTGCCGCCGGCGCGGAAGTAGGCATCACGAATCGACGCCGCGCGCTGGAAGGTCTGCAACACGCCCGGCGTGATGCCCAGGCGCTGCGCCGCGCCCGGCTGCCAGCGCCAGGTGGCTGCGGAGGTGTCGACGTAGGGTTGCAGGTACTTGCGGAAGTAGCTGTCCATGACCCCGCCGACGCCGAAGAACTGGCCGAAGTCGTCGAGCGTGGCGTCGCGGCTGCTGGCGGTCACCAGCGGGTAGCGCCCGGCCAGGGACTGGCGGTACACGTTCACCACCTCACTGGCCCAGGCGGCGTTGAGTTGGTTGCGCACGCCACCCATCATGCTGTTGGTGGTGGCGCTGACCACCGACTTGACCAGCCCCTGTACCACCGGCGGCTCACGCTCGGCAGTCAGGCTGACCCGTGCGGCCGCAGCGCTGGCCTGGTTCTTGGCCTCGCCCAGCAGCGCGTCGCCGCTGGCGCCGACCATGGCGCTGACCTGCACGTACAGGGCGTTGAGGTCGGCCAGCAGGACATCGATGGCGGCGGGGTCGCCATTGCCCTTGCCCACCAGGGCATTGAGTTCGGCGAAGTGCGCGGTCACCAGGTCTTCCTGTGCCGCGGGCGCTTGCGGGGTCGTTGCAGGTGCCTGGCCCACCAGCGAGCCGAGCTTCTGCTTGAGCTTGTCGACGTTGTTTTCCACCGGTGCGGCCTGCGCGGCCACGGCCTTGTCCAGCTGGCCGAGGTCGGTTTCACGGGCTACGGCCTGCAGCAGCTTTTTCAGTGGCGAGGTAGGCCCCGAGATCACTCGCAGTACGTCTGCGGCCTGGGCGACGTTGGTCACCGGCACGAAGTCGATGTCAGCCAGCAGGGCATCCCATTGGCGGATGTAGTCCTGCAGGTACAGCCGGCGCACCTCGCCGGCCAGGCCGATGGCGTCCTGCTGCTGCCCCGGGTCCAGGCCCAGCACCCATTGCTCCTCGGCCAGGGCATTGGACTGGTTCAGGCTGCTGAGCAGGAAGGCCTGCTGGTAGCCCTTGGCGGTGAAGAACCCGCTCAAGGGCTCGCCCAGGGGCTTGCCGCTCTTGCGCACCAGCACCAGGGCGGCATCGCGCCCGGCCGCATCACTCAGGCGGAAATCACTGACCCCGGCAGGCAGTGGCTGGCGCTTGACCCGGTCGTACACGCGCTGGGCTACGGGCAGCTGTTGCAGTTGGCGACGCAGGTCGTCGATCAGTCGCGCGTCCAGGCGGGCATCGGGCGGCTGGCGCTCGAACAGGGCTTGCAGGTGCTCATTGAGCGCCTGGCGCTGGTCGGCGGCCAGGTCGCGTGGCAGGTGCTGCTCCCAGTCCAGGCTGACCCAGGCCTTGATGAAGGCAGGATCGTAGTGGGCATGGTCGCCCAGCATCAGGTAGGCCTTGAGCCCCTCGTAGAGAAAGTCTGAAGTGCCGCCGCTGCGCAGTTGCTCTTCAACCCGGCTCACCAGGCGCGGGGCGAACACCGCGACCATCAGCTTGCGGTAGAGGCTGCTGGCTTCGCTTTCCAGCATGTCACCCTGGTACAGGCCAAGGCCACGCGCCCAGTTGGGTGGGTCGTCGGCCAGGTGGCGCGTGGCGTTGAGCAGTGGCAGCACCGCCAGCACCTCGCGTTGTGCCGGTGTCAGCGCCTGCACGGCCTGGCCCAGCGGGGCCACGCGGGCATCGACCTGGGCGATGTAGGCCTGGTTCGCCCGGTAGCTGGCAACCCACAGGCCGCCTACCACCAGTACCAGCGCCACGCTGGCGGCCAGCGCACCACGGGCCAGCCATTTGCGTCGTCGTTCCACGGCCGGGTTGCTGCCGACCAGGCCGCGCTCGGCAAAGGCCACGTCGGTGAACAGGCGCTGGATGAAGTAGCTGCGCCCCGTGCCGGTCTGGCGCGCCAGATGCTGGCGGTCCAGGTTCATGCTCTGGGCCATGGCGCCAATCAGGCGGTCGATGGGGCTGCCTTCCTGGGTGCCGCTGGTGAAGTACACGCCGCGCAGCAGCACGCGAGCTTCGTAGGGGTTGGGACGGAACACCGCCTGCAGGAAGTCTCGCAACGTAGCCTTGAGCGCACCGAACTGCTGGGGGAAGCCATAGATCAGGTCGCGGCGCGCGGGGTCGCGTTCTTGTTGCAGGCGCTCCACCAGGCGCTGGTTCAGGCGCAGCTCCAGGCCCTGGAACTCGCTGTCCAGCTGGCTCAATGGGCCGTCGCCGCTGCTGCCGTCGTCCAGCGCGAAAGTCATGCCCCACACCTGGGTGCGCTCTTCCTTGCTCAGGTTGTCGAAGAACTCCATGAAGCCCGGCACCAGGTCGAGCTTGGTCAGGGTCAGGTAGATGGGCAGGCGCACGCCCAGCTGGCTGTACAGCTCCTGGATGCGCGTGCGAATGGCCGCGGCGTGGGCGGCGCGCTCGGCCTCGCTGGCCAGCAGCAGGTCGGACAGGCTGATGGCAATGAAGGCGCCATCCACCGGCCGCCGTGGCCGCTGGGTCTTGAGCAGGTCGAGGAAGCCCAGCCAGGCGGCCTTGTCGACCGCGGCGTGGCTGTCCTGGGTGGTGTAGCGGCCAGCGGTGTCCAGCAGCACGGCCTGGTCGGTGAACCACCAATCGCAGTTACGCGTGCCACCCACACCCTGCACAGCGCCGGCGCCCAGCTGCGCGGCCAGGGGGAAATTCAGCCCGGAGTTGAGCAGGGCGGTAGTCTTGCCCGAGCCGGGCGGGCCGATGATCACGTACCAGGGCAGCTCGTACAGGCTGCGCTTCTCGTCGCCGCCCAGGCGAGCTTTCTTCAGCAGCGCCAGGGCTTCGGCCATGCGCGCCTTCAGCGTCGCCAGTTCTTCGGCGGTGGCCACGCTGGCCGGGTCTGGCGCGGTGTCGGCGGCCAGGCTGGCAAGCACCTTGGCGGCCTGGCGCCGGGCCTGCACCAGGCGCCAGGTACGGTACGCCAGCCACGCGGCAAACAGCAGGATGATCAGCGCCCAGCGCCGGCCTTCAGGCACCAGCCACTCCAGCAGCGGGCCGACGAACCAGATCACCAGGCTCAAGGCCAGCAGGCCCAGCACCGGGATGACCCAGCGCACTACAAACGCAAGCACGGCCTTCACTCGACCCCCTCCGCAAACACAGTGATTTCTACCCGGCGGTTACGCGCTCGGCCCTCGGCGGTGGCGTTGGAGGCCAGCGGCTCGGTGTCGCTGCGGCCTTCGGCGCTGAAGCGTTCGGGCTGGCCGGTGCGCGCGGCCAGCAGTTGGCGGACTTCTTCGGCACGGGCCTGGGACAGCTTCCAGTTGGATGGGAAGCGCAGGGTAGCGATAGGCCGGTTGTCACTGTGGCCGGTGACCAGCACGCGGCCCTTGACCTTGCCGATGGCCTCGGCGATGCGCAGCATCAGCGGCTGGAAATCGTCCTTGATGCTGGCGCTGGCCGACGGGAACAGTTCGTCGCCGCGAATGGTGACGATGGAGCGGTCTACCGCATCCTCCACGGCCACCCGGCCGGCGCGCACGTCGTCGGCCAGGAAGCCGGCCAGGCGCGGCCGTTCCACCACCTTGGGCTGCTGGGCCGGGCGGTCGATGGCCTGCACCGGGATTTCGCCCAGGGCGTGGATATGCTTGAACACTGGCTCCGCGTCGGCGGCTAGCATCAGGCGCAGGCCCAGCAGCAACAGCAGCAGCACGGCCACGGCAATGGCCAGGCCCACCCACGGCGGCAGGAACTGCGCCAGACGGTCGCGGCTGGCCGGGGCGCCGCGCCAGTGCGGCGACAGCTCGCGCTCGTGCTCGCCACGGGCGCTGCGGATGGCGGCGCTGGTGCGCTCGCGCAGGGCGTCGAGCTGGCTGCGCCCGTCATGCATCACCCGGTAGCGGCCTTCGAAACCCAGGCACAGGCACAGGTACAGCAGCTCCAGCAGCGGCAGGCGCTCGCGCGGGCTTTGCAGGCAGTGGTCCAGCAGCTGGAACACCTTCTCGCCGCCCCAGGCTTCGTTGTGCACGGTGATCAGCAGGCTCTGCTTGCCCCAGTCACTGGCGCTGCCCCATGGCGTGCTCAGCACCGCTTCGTCCAGCGCCGTGCACAGCACGTAGCGGGCCAGCAACACGTCGTTGCGCGGCACGCCTGCCGCTTGCGCGCGCTCTTCGAATTGGCGCAGGCAGGTCAGCAGCTGCGCGCGCAGGCTGGCGGGCGCCGGGTGGGCGATGGTGTTGCGCAGGCGCGTCAGCAGCGTCAGCAGCGGGCCGGCGGCCTGCTCCAGGGGGTTGAGCCCCTGGGCCTGGGCGTCGAGTATCGGCGCGCTGGGCACTTGCAGCGCCGGCGGTTCCTGGCCGCCTGCGGGCGCGCCGCGGCCACCGGGGCGCGGCATGATCATGGTGCGGTCGTCGTGCATGGCCGGTTAACCTCGAATCGCCCAGAAGGCCAGGTCCAGGCCAGGGAACTGCCCGGCAATATGGAACGCGAAGCCGCCCGACTGGCGCAGTTGCTGCCAGTGCTCGCTGCCACGATCCAGTTCGTAGTAGGTGGAACCGGCGTGGTAGGGCAGTTGGCGTGGCGCCACCGGCAACGGCAACAGGCCGATGCCTGGCAGTTGCAGGTTGACCAGGTCGCGGATGTGCTCCACCGAGCCCACCTTGCTCTGTTGGGCGAAACGTCCACGCAGGGTCTCGCCGGGTACGTCGGCGCGCACCACCAGGATGAAGCTGGCGTTGTCGATCAGGGTGCGGTCGGCCAGCATGGCCACGTGCACGCCGTAGGCTTTCTCGACGATCGGGATAGGCGTGGCCTTGCTGTCCATCAGCATCGACAGCGCCGCGCGCAGCGCCTGCATCACCGGCTCGAAGCTCAAGGCCAGGTTGTCGTGCTGGTACAGCGCGAATTCCTGCGGGCGCCGGGCCTCGCTGGCGAAGGTGGCGAACTCACCGGCCAGGCTCACCAGTTCACTGAACAGGCGCTCGGGGTGCAGCGGGCTCAGGCGCGCCAGGTGGGCAATCAATGGCTGGGCGCGGTTCACCAGTTGCAGCAGCATGAAGTCGGCGATTTCCGAGGCGCCGCCGGCGTTGCTGGCCACCACGCGGCCGGCCAGGGCTTCGGCGCGCTGGTGCAGCAGGCCCAGCAACTCGCGGGTGAAGCCGCCCAGCACCTTGCTGGCGGCCACGTCCAGCACCGGCGGTATGTAGCGCTCGTCCAGCACCAGCGCGCGGTCGGCGCGCTTTTCCACCACGCGCACCACGCCGATGGCGGCATGGTCGTCGAGGCCGTCCTGGGCGGTCAGCAGGCGCAGGGCACGGCTGCCCACGGCCACCGGGGCGCGGTTCTCGAACGGCGAGTTGTCGTCACGCACCTCGCGCACCTGGCTCTGGTAGCGGGCCGCCACGCTGCTCTCGCCTTCGTCGACAGTGTCGCGCACGCCGGCGCGCTTGAGTGGCAGGGCCAGGTACACGAGGCCGTCGCGCAGTTGTTCGTCGATGTCCAGCGGCGCCGGGGCCGGGTCATCGGCGGGTATGTTGAACGGCGTGCCGTCGGGCAGCAGGCCGCGGGCACTGAGGATTGCCAGCTTGCCCTGGCCCAGCAACGCTTGGTCCACCAGCAGTTCGGAAAAGCCCCAGCTGCCTGCCACGAAGGGCCGGCTGCGGGCGTCGATCAGGGTTTCCAGGTAGCGGTCGTGCTGCTGGAAATGCTGCGGGCGCAGGAACATCCCCTCCGACCACACCACTCGATTGTTCCAGGACATGGGTACTCCTTCGGATTAAGGGACGACGGCGGCGCTGCGCACCGCGTTGACGTCGAGGCTGATCTGCAACTCGCCGCCGGCGCCGGGCGCCACGGCGATCACCTCGCGCCATTGCGCCTGGTCGAGCGCGCGGTAGCCCACCACCAGGCCGAGCTGGCGGGTTGCAGGGTTGAGCTGGCGGGTCACCTTGCGGTATTCACCGGGCTGCACCAGCACCTCGTCCTGGTCCAGCAGGTCGCCACCCAGGGTGGCCTGGGCGCGGTCGGCGAGCGCGAAGTAGTCGGCACGGCTGAACACCGCGGCGTTTTTCAGCTCGTACAGGCGCACGCGGACCGGCGCGGGCGTACCGTCAGCACCAGGGTTGAGCACGGCGATGGCCTGCAGGTGCAGTACCAGGGGCGCGGCAGCCTTGTCCGCAATAGCGGGGGCGGGGGCCGGGTCCCTGGCACAGGCCGCCAGCAGCAAGATCGCCGCAGCAGCCAGTAAAACGCTGATCCTCATCCTGTGTCCTCAATGACAACGTCGTATCCGTGTGATCCTGGTGTTGCTCAGCGCCGACGCGAGCGGCTGCTGTGTTCCTCGTAGGCGCGGCTGAATTCGCGGCCGAACAGGTCTTGAAAATCGTCCTCGGCCTCGCCGGCAATCTGCTGGTAAAGCTCGGTGAATTGCTGCCAGTAGCGCGCCTGCCGCGAGCCCGCCAGCAGCCCCGCCAGGCCGCCGGGATTTTCCAGGCGGGCCTCCAGCGCGGCAGGTTCGAAGCGTTTGAGCAGCTGGCTGATAGCCGCCTGCACGCCGGCCATCACCGCCAGCTGGTGGGCGCGCAGGTCGTCGAAGCTGTCGGCGATAGCCTGGTCCGGCGCCATGAACGCTTGGTTGCCGTGGCGCAGCAGCAACAGCAGCGCCTCGTCGGCGTTGGGGGCGAACTTGAGCGGGTTGTTTTCCAACGGCTGGATCAGTGTCTGCTGCATGCGGAATTCGCCCTTGAGGCTGGCCCGGGCGCGCAGCACATCGATCAGGCCTTCCACCATCAGGCGGTAGCTACGGCCCAGGCTTTCCATCTGCGCTGCGGCTTGCTGGGGGTCTATGCGCAGGTGGGCCAGGCCGGCGCCCTGCAGGAAGGCTTGCAGCAGGTCAGAAGCGGTGGCCGGCGCAACGTCGTTGTTCGGTACGGGGGCTACAGCTTCAGGCTGTGGCGCGGGTGCAGGCGCCGTGCCCAGCAGATCCCAGTCCTCGGGAATCAGCGCCGCCGGTTGTGCAGGCGCTGGTGGCGTGGGGGCCGGGGGGCGGAAGTCATGCTGCTGGGCCGGTACATGGTCCGGTTGCGTGGCCGCTGCCACCGGTGCCGGTGCAAGAAAATCGAACAGGTCGGGCAAAGTGTCGCTGGCTGCCGCATGCTCGAATTGCGGCGGCACCCGCACGGCTGCCGCAGGCTGCGCCTGGGCGCCCAGCAGGGCCTCAAAGCTCAGTGGCTCGGCACCAGGGGAAACACTTCCACTGTTCCGTGGAGGTTCATGGGTGATAGTTGCCAGTATTTCATAGTCACCAATACGGATAACTTCGCCATCACTCAGGCGTTCACTGTTTCCTCTGCGCAAACGGATGGATGAGGTTGCAAGTTCCACTCCGTTTGTACTGTTATCAGTGATGAAGTAATGGCCCTCTCTATATTGCACGCAGCAGTGGCTAGATGATATCAGTCGCTCGGGGTCCGGTAATATCCAGTCATTATCTACTGCGCGGCCAATCTTCAAGACGCCACTGTCCAGCATCACTTCCGAACATTGTCCCGGCGTGATCTTGTGATAACTGGTAATAGTTAACCGTAGTGGCATTATGGCTCCATGCTGCCGTGCGCGCTGCATCCGTGCGTTGGGAAAACGCGCATTTTTCGGCGAAAAAATCGCTTTATTGCGCGAAAAATCCGCATTTTGTGTCAGTTTTGATTCTTATCGGCCCTGCCAAACTGCATGACGGCTAGTAGCGAGGCGCCATAGCTTACCTTGACAACGCCTATTAACTACACCAAAAATGTCGGACTTTCTACAATGTGGTAGTGGCTCGGTGATATCGCCGAGTTCATATTGGTGCAGAACAGTTCGATTTCGATACTGGAACTTCCGTGCCATTAACCCGCACACCAGCGGGCGATAAGGAGATCAAACTTGGTGGATGTCGCGCGCCTGCTCACCCCTGTTTCCGAGGAATTCCCCTGTGGGGAAGACCTGGAGTACGACCCGCAATTCCTGCAATTGGAACGGGCCGCACTTGGGCAACCCGAGCGCATCATGGGCGACGCCGTACTTGCCGCCGAGCCGCCTCAATGGCGTGAACTGAGCCAACAAAGCGAACAACTTCTGCAGCGCAGCAAAGACCTGCGCATCTGCCATTTCCTGCTCCAGGGCGCGCTTGCCGTGGAAGGGCTGCGCGGCCTGGCCGACGTGCTCGAACTGGTGCAGCGGCTGCTGGCGGACCACTGGCTGCAACTGCACCCGCTGCTGGACGCCGACGACGACAATGACCCCACCCTGCGCCTGAATGCGCTGATGGGGCTGGCCAGCGACACCACCCTGAACCTGCTGCGCGATACCCCCCTGGTGCGCTCCCGCGCGTTCGGCAGCATCAGCCTGCGCGCCGCCGCCAATGCCAGCGGCCTCCAGCATTTCCAGGGCGAGAGCCTGGGCGCCGACCAGTTGCGCGGCGCCTTGCAGGACAGTGATGCCGAACAGCTGCAGGCCACCCGCCAGGCGCTGGATGATGCGCGCCAGGCCCTGGCTGGCATCGAGCAGCAGGTAGCGGACCAGTTGGGCGTGGCCCAGGGTGTCGACCTGGGCGCCCTCGATCGGCCGCTGAAACTGGCGCAACAGATTCTGGGTGGCACGCCGCAGCAAGCGCCAGACGCCGCTGAAGCGGACGGCCCGGCCACCAGCGCCCAGGTGCATCACCTGCCAGCGGCGCCTCGCGCCAATGCCGACATCACCACCCGCGACGACGTGCTGCAAAGCCTGCAGCGCATCCTCGACTACTACGCCCGCCATGAGCCTTCCAGCCCGGTGCCGGTGCTGTTGAACCGTGCGCGGCAGCTGGTCAGCGCGGACTTCGCGGCCATCGTGCGCAACCTGATTCCCGACGGCATGTCCCAGTTCGAAAATTTGCGCGGTCCCGACGCCGAGTAGCGTCGTCGACCTCGTCGTATCGTCAGTGGCCGGCTGCCTTGGCAGGCCATGACCTCAACACATCGCCCAGGCGACCAGGAGGAGCAACGTGGCCACTACCAGTTCCCAGAAGTTCATTGCGCGCAACCGCGCCCCGCGCGTGCAGATCGAATACGACGTCGAGCTGTACGGCGCCGAGAAAAAGGTCCAGCTGCCGTTCGTGATGGGCGTGATGGCCGACCTCGCCGGCAAGCCCGAGGAACCCCTGGCGCCGGTCGCCGAGCGCAAGTTCCTGGAAATCGACGTCGACAATTTCGACTCGCGCCTCAAGGCCATGAAGCCGCGCGTGGCGTTCCACGTGCCCAACGAGCTGACCGGCGAGGGCAACCTGAGCCTGGACATCACCTTCGAAAGCATGGATGACTTCAGCCCCGCCGCCGTGGCGCGCAAGGTCGATGCCCTGAACCAGCTGCTGGAGGCCCGCACCCAACTGGCCAACCTGCTGACCTACATGGACGGCAAGACCGGCGCCGAAGACGTGATCATGAAGGCCATCCAGGACCCGGCGCTGCTGCAGGCCCTGGCCAGTGCGCCGAAGCCCAGCGACTCCGAGCCCAACACCTGATCAGGAAGATCCCCATGTCCGAGTTGATGAAAGACAGTCAGCCGCAGCCGGCGGTGACCGAGCAGGCCAGCGAGTTCGCCAACCTGCTGCTGCAGGAATTCAAACCCAAGACCGAGCGCGCCCGCGAGGCGGTCGAGACCGCCGTGCGCACCCTGGCCGAGCAGGCCCTGGCGCAGACCAACCTGGTGTCCAACGACGCCATCAAGTCGATCGAATCGATCATCGCGGCCATCGACGCCAAGCTGACCGCCCAGGTCAACCAGGTCATCCATCACCCTGAGTTCCAGAAGCTGGAAAGCGCCTGGCGCGGCCTGCACTACCTGGTCAACAACACCGAATCCGACGAGCAACTGAAGATCCGCGTGCTCAATATCGCCAAGCCGGAGCTGCACAAGACCCTGAAGAAATTCAAGGGCACGGCCTGGGACCAGAGCCCGATCTTCAAGAAAATGTACGAGGAAGAGTACGGCCAGTTCGGCGGCGAGCCTTACGGCTGCCTGGTGGGCGACTACTACTTCGACCAGTCGCCACCCGACGTGGAGCTGCTGGGCGAGCTGTCCAAGGTGTGCGCGGCCATGCACGCGCCGTTCATTGCCGCCGCGTCGCCGACGGTGATGGGCATGGGTTCGTGGCAGGAGCTGTCCAACCCGCGCGACCTGACCAAGATCTTCACCACGCCCGAGTACGCCGGTTGGCGCTCGCTGCGCGAGTCGGAAGATTCGCGCTACATCGGCCTGACCATGCCGCGCTTCCTGGCGCGCCTGCCGTACGGCGCCAAGACTGACCCGGTGGAAGCCTTCGCCTTCGAGGAGAACACCGACGGCGCCGACAGCAGCAAGTACACCTGGGCCAACGCCGCCTACGCCATGGCCGTGAACATCAACCGCTCGTTCAAGCACTACGGCTGGTGCTCGCGTATCCGCGGCGTGGAGTCGGGCGGTGAAGTGCAGAACCTGCCGGCACACACGTTCCCCACCGACGATGGTGGCGTGGACATGAAGTGCCCGACCGAGATCGCCATCTCCGACCGCCGCGAGGCCGAGCTGGCGAAGAACGGCTTCATGCCGCTGCTGCACAAGAAGAACACTGACTTCGCCGCATTCATCGGCGCCCAGTCGCTGCAGAAACCGGCCGAATACGACGACCCGGACGCCACCGCCAACGCCAACCTGGCCGCGCGCCTGCCGTACCTGTTCGCCACCTGCCGTTTCGCCCATTACCTGAAGTGCATCGTGCGCGACAAGATCGGCTCGTTCAAGGAAAAGGACGACATGCAGCGCTGGCTGCAGGACTGGATCCTGAACTACGTCGACGGCGACCCGGCGCACTCCACCGAGACCACCAAGGCCCAGCACCCGCTGGCCGCCGCCGAGGTGGTGGTGGAAGAAGTGGAAGGCAACCCGGGTTACTACAACTCGAAATTCTTCCTGCGCCCGCACTACCAGCTCGAAGGCCTGACCGTCTCCCTGCGCCTGGTTTCCAAGCTGCCATCGGCCAAGGGCGCCTGACCCCGATACACAGCGATGCGGCGCCCCGGGCGCCGCGTCATCGCCACTAACGCATTCCAGGAGGAATCATGGCAGTAGACATGTTCATCAAGATCGGTGACATCAAGGGCGAGTCCCAGGACTCGGCGCACAAGGACGAAATCGACGTCCAAGGCTGGAGCTGGGGCATGTCCCAGAGCGGCAGCATGCACCTGGGCAGCGGCGGCGGTGCCGGCAAGGTCAACGTTCAGGACCTGTCCATCACCAAGTTCATCGACAAGTCCAGCCCGAACCTGATGATGGCCTGCTCCAGCGGCAAGCACTACCCCGAAGCCAAGCTGGTCATTCGCAAGGCCGGCGGCGAGAGCCAGGTCGAGTATATGATCATCACCCTCAAGGAAGTGCTGATCTCGTCGCTGAGCACCGGCGGCACCAGCCACGATGACCGCCTGACCGAGAACGTCACCCTCAACTTCGCCCAGGTGCTGGTCGACTACCAGCCGCAGAAAGCCGACGGCACCAAGGACGGCGGCCCGGTCAAGTACGGCTGGAACATCCGCCAGAACGTCAAGCTCTGACCGCCCCCGGCAGTGGCGCCTGCGCGCCGCTGCCCTTGTCTGCCCTTGCCCCTTCGGTGCCTGAACCATGGCCACGCCTTCCAATGTCCTCAACCCGCGCGAGCGCCTGCAGCCGTCGCTGCTTGACCGCCTGAGCGATGACCGGCCTGGCGTGCTCGAGGAGCCGGCCGAGCAGCGCGCGCTGTCGCTCAACCAGCTCAAGGAGTCGGTGTTGCGCGACCTCACCTGGCTGCTCAACAGCACTTGCCTGCTGGACGCCGACGCCACGCGCGACACCCCGGCGGGCTCTTCGGTGCTCAACTACGGGCTGCCGGCGCTGGCGGGCAACAGCGTCTCCAACGTCGACATCCAGGCGCTGGAGCAGGTGATCCGGCAGACCATCATCACCTTCGAGCCGCGCATCCTCGCCGCCAGTGTGCGGGTCAAGGCCTGCCTGGCGCCAAGCGAGATGGACCACAATGCCCTGAGCTTCGCCATCGAAGGCGACCTGTGGGCGCAGCCGGTGCCGTTGCGCCTGCTGCTGCAGACCGACCTGGACCTGGAATCGGGCCATGTGCGTGTGGTGCAGGCCGAACGGAGGCGCCCATGAACCCGCGCCTGCTGGAGTTCTACAACCAGGAACTGCAACACATCCGCGACGGCGCCGCCGAGTTCGCCCAGCAGTACCCGAAGATCGCCGGGCGCCTGTCGCTGAGCGGCATCGAGTGCGCCGATCCCTACGTGGAGCGCCTGCTGGAGGGCTTTGCCTACCTGACCGCGCGGGTGCAGCTCAAGCTGGACGCCGAGTACCCGACCTTCACCCACAACCTGCTGGAGATCGCGTACCCGCACTACCTGGCGCCCACGCCGTCGATGACCGTGGTGCAGTTCAACCCGGACCCCGAGGAGGGCGCCCTGGGCGCCGGCTTCACCCTCAAGCGCGGCACCGCCCTGCGGGCCACCCTGGGGCGCGACAGCCAGACCTGCTGTGAATACCGCACCGCCCATGACGTCACCTTGTGGCCCCTGGCGTTGGCCCAGGCGGAATACTTCGGCAACCCCCAGGCCGTGCTGGGGCGCCTGGCGGCCAGCGAGCCCAAGGCCCGTGCCGGCCTGCGCCTGACCCTGCGCACCAGCGCCGGGCAGCCGTTCAGCGAGCTGGCCCTGGACGCGCTGCCGCTGTACCTGCACGGTGCCGGTGAACAGCCGTCGCGGCTGCTTGAGCAGCTGCTGGGCAACGCCTGCGCGGTGTTCGTGCGAGAGCCGGGGACCGAAAGGGTCGCGCGCCTGGCGGCGGATGCGCTGCGCCCCCGTGGTTTCGATGACGCTGACGCAGCCTTGCCCGTGGTGCCCAGGGCGTTCCAGGGTTACCGCCTGCTGCAGGAATATTTCGCCCTGCCGCAGCGCTTCCTGTTCGTCGAGTTCAGCGGCCTGCAGGGCGCCGTGCGCCAATGCCAGGGCCAGGCGCTGGAACTGATCGTGCTGTTCAACAGCCACGACAAGGCCTTGGAAGGGCAGGTGGACGCCAGCCATTTCAAGCCGTTCTGCGCGCCGGCGATCAACCTGTTCCCACGGCGCCTGGACCGTATTCACCTGTCCGACCGGGTCAACGAGCACCACGTGATCGCCGACCGCACCCGGCCGATGGACTTCGAAGTGCATTCGCTGACCGAACTCAGTGGCCACGGCACCGGGCCGGACCAGCCGTTCCTGCCGTTCTACGCCGTGCGCGACCCGTCGCGCTACGGCCGCGACCAGGCCTATTACGTGGTGCGCCGCGAGCCGCGAGTGCTGTCCAGCAACCAGCGGCGCCTGGGCCCGCGTTCCAACTACGTGGGCAGCGAGACCTTTGTCAGCCTGGTGGACGCCAACCAGGCGCCCCACCGCCATGACCTGCGCCAGCTGGGCGTGGGCGCGCTGTGCACCAACCGCGACCTGCCGCTGTTCATGACCCTGGGCAGCGGCAGCACCGATTTCACCCTGTCCGACAGCGCCCCGGTGCTTTCGGTGCGCTGCCTGGCCGGGCCCAGCCGCCCGCGCGCCAGCCACGCCCACGACGGCAAGGCCTGGCGCCTGATCAGCCAGCTGTCGCTCAACTACCTGTCGCTGACCGAACAGGGGCAGGGCGCGGCGGCCTTGCGCGAACTGTTGCGCCTCTACGGCGACGACCATGACCCGGCCCTGCAATTGCAGATCGAGGGCCTGCGCGACGTCAGCGCCAGCCCCTGCACCCGGCGCCTGCCCATGCCGGGCCCGATCGTGTTCGGGCGCGGCCTGGAGATCACCCTGACGTTCGATGAAAACGCCTTCCGGGGCGCTGGCGTGTTCCTGCTGGGCGCGGTGTTCCAGCGTTTCCTGGCGCGCTATGTGTCGATCAACAGCTTCACCGAGACCGTCATCAAGACCACCGAACGCGGCGAGATCATGCGATGGAAAGCCCAGCCCGGCTGCCGGCCGACCCTGTGAGCAGCCAACCGGCCATGCAGGCGGCGCCCTGGGAGTTTGACTTCTTCCAGGCGCTGCGCCGCCTGCAATGCGAAGCGCCGCAGCTGCCACGCCTGGGCCATTCGCGGCGGCTGAGCGAGGACGCCCTGCGCCTGGGCCAGCGTGCCGACTGCACCTTCGCACCTTCGACCCTGGCCGCGCTGACACCGGCCGAGGAGGGCAGGGCCGCGCGCCTGGAGCAGTTCTTCTTCGGCCTGGGCGGCCCCAACGGGCCCATGCCGCTGCCGATGACCGAATACGTGCGCGACCGCGAGCGCAACCAGGGCGACAGCACCACCAAGCATTTCCTCGACATGTTCCACCACCGCTTGCTGAGCCTGTTCTACCGCGCCTGGGCCGAAGCCCGGCCCACGGTGAGCCACGACCGCCCCGACGACGACTACTGGTCGGCGCGCCTGGCGGCCCTGTGCGGCCGTGGCATGGACAGCCTGCTGGGCCAGGGCCCGATCAGCGACAGCGCCACCTTCCACTACAGCGGCCACCTGGCCGCGCAGACTCGCTACCCGGATGGCCTGCGCGCGATCCTCGGCGAATATTTCGGCGTACCGGTGGCCGTCGAGGAGTACGTGGGCCAGTGGCTGCAGCTGCCCGACCGCAACCGTCTGGGCGTGGAACATTGCCGCCTGGGCGAAGACCTGTGCCTGGGCAGCCATGCCTGGGACCGCCAGCATAAATTCCGCCTGCGCCTGGGGCCCTTGTCGCTGGAGCGCTACATGGCCCTGCTGCCGGGCGGCGCGCTGTTCATCGAGCTGGCCGCCTGGGTGCGCGAATACCAGGGCGACGAGCTGGACTGGGACTTGAACCTGGTGCTGGAGCAGGCCCAGGTACCCCCTGTCACCCTGGGTGGCGACAGCCGCCTGGGCTTCAACACCTGGCTTGGCAGCCCCGGCGCGGATGCCGCCGACCTGCTGCTGTCACGGCATTACGCCGACCCTCACATTGCAAAGGACTTGACCCATGGGTGAAATCAGCCGCGCCGCGCTGTTCGGCAAGCTCAACAGCGTGGCCTACAAGGCCATCGAAGCCGCCACGGTATTCTGCAAGTTGCGCGGCAACCCCTATGTGGAGCTGGCGCACTGGTTCCATCAGTTGCTGCAACTGCAGGACAGCGACCTGCACCGCATCATCCGCCAGTTCAACCTCGACCCGGCGCGGGTCGCCAAGGGCCTGACCGAGGCGCTGGACCGGCTGCCGCGTGGCTCCACCTCGATCACCGACCTGTCCTCGCAGGTGGAGGAGAGCGTGGAACGCGGCTGGGTCTACGGCAGCCTGATGTTCGGCGCAAGCCAGGTGCGCAGCGGCTACCTGCTGATCGGCATCCTCAAGACCCCCAGCCTGCGCCATGCGCTGCTGAATCTGAGCCCCGAGTTCGACAAGCTGAAGGCGGAGGCGCTGACCGAGCGCTTCGACGAATACGTGGGCGACTCGCCGGAAAACGCCTTGGCTGCCACCGACGGTTTCGACGCCGGCGCGGTGCCGGGCGAGGCCAGCAGTGCGCTCGCGCCCAGCGCCCTGGGCAAGCAGGAGGCGCTCAAGCGCTTCACCGTCGACCTTACCGAGCAGGCCCGCAGCGGCAAGCTGGACCCTATCGTCGGCCGCGACGACGAGATCCGCCAGCTGGTGGACATCCTCATGCGCCGTCGCCAGAACAACCCGATCCTCACCGGCGAAGCCGGGGTGGGCAAGACCGCGGTGGTGGAAGGCTTCGCCCTGCGCATCGTCGCCGGCGACGTGCCGCCGGCGCTCAAGGACGTGGAGCTGCGCAGCCTCGACGTCGGCCTGCTGCAGGCCGGCGCCAGCATGAAAGGCGAGTTCGAGCAGCGCCTGCGCCAGGTCATCGAGGACGTGCAGGCGTCGCCCAAGCCGATCATCCTGTTCATCGACGAAGCCCACACCCTGGTAGGCGCCGGTGGCGCGGCCGGTACCGGCGATGCGGCCAACCTGCTCAAGCCGGCCCTGGCCCGTGGCACCCTGCGCACCGTGGCCGCCACTACCTGGGCGGAGTACAAGAAGCACATCGAGAAAGACCCGGCCCTGACCCGTCGTTTCCAGGTGGTGCAGGTGCCCGAGCCGTCGGAAGCCAAGGCGCTGCTGATGATGCGCGGCGTGGCCTCGACCATGGAGCGCCACCATCAGGTGCAGGTGCTCGACGAGGCGCTGGAAGCGGCGGTCAAGCTGTCCCACCGCTACATTCCGGCGCGCCAGTTGCCGGACAAGTCCGTGAGCCTGCTGGACACTGCCTGCGCCCGCGTGGCCATCAGCCTCCACGCGGTGCCGGCCGAGGTCGATGACAGCCGCCGGCGCATCGAGGCGCTGGAAACCGAGCTGGGCATCATCGCCCGCGAGCATGCCATCGGCGTCGATGTGTCGAGCCGCCAGGGCGGCGTCGAGGATGCCTTGGGCACCGAGCGTGCGCGGCTGGCCGAGCTGGAAGGACGTTGGAGCGACGAAAAGGTGCTGGTCGAAGAGTTGCTGATGCTGCGCGCCAGCCTGCGCGAAAGCCTGGGCAGCGTGGACGCGGAGGAAGGCGGCGCCCAGGACCACGCCCAGCGCGCGCAGCTGCGCGACGTGCAGAAGCGCCTGGCCGACTTGCAAGGTGAGGCGCCGCTGATCCTGCCCACCGTCGACTACCAGGCGGTGGCCGCGGTGGTCGCCGACTGGACCGGCATTCCGGTGGGGCGCATGGCGCGCAACGAAATCGAGACCGTGCTCAAGCTCGACCAGCTCATGGCCAAGCGCATCATTGGCCAGGACCACGCCCTGAAGATGATCGCCAAGCGCATCCAGACCTCCCGCGCCGGCCTCGACAACCCCAGCAAGCCCATCGGCGTGTTCATGCTGGCTGGGACCTCGGGCGTGGGCAAGACCGAGACCGCCCTGGCCCTGGCCGAGGCGCTGTATGGCGGCGAGCAGAACATCATCACCATCAACATGAGTGAATTCCAGGAAGCCCACACCGTGTCCACCCTCAAGGGCGCGCCGCCCGGCTACGTGGGCTATGGCGAAGGCGGCGTGCTGACTGAGGCGGTGCGGCGCAAGCCCTACAGCGTGGTACTGCTGGACGAAGTGGAAAAAGCCCACCCCGACGTGCACGAAATCTTCTTCCAGGTGTTCGACAAGGGCGTGATGGAGGACGGCGAAGGCCGGCTCATCGACTTCAAGAACACCCTGATCCTGCTGACCACCAACGCCGGCACCGAGATGATTGCCAGGTTGTGCCAGGCGGGCCTCACTGCGCCCGATCCAGAGGCGATCGCCAAGGCGCTGCGCCAGCCGTTGCTGGACATCTTCCCGCCGGCGCTGCTGGGACGGTTGGTGACCATTCCGTACTACCCGCTCAACGACGACATGCTCAAGGCCATCACCCGCCTGCAGCTGGAGCGTATCAAGCGGCGAGTCGAGGGTAGCCACAAGGTGGCCTTCGACTACGACGACGCCGTGGTGGCGCTGATCGTCTCGCGCTGCACCGAGCACGAGAGCGGCGGGCGCATGATCGACGCCATCCTCACCAACAGCCTGCTGCCGGACATGAGCCGCGAGTTCCTGACCCGGATGCTCGACGGGCAACCCCTGGCCGGCGTGCGCATCAGCGTGCGCGACCAGGCCCTGCACTACGACTTCGGCAGCGCCCACTGACCATGTTCTTCAGCCAAAGCACGCGCCTGGTCCAGGTGTTCAGCCCACTCGCCGACGACACCCTGCTGCTCAAGGACATGGGCGGCGTGGAAGAGCTGGGGCGGTTGTACGCCTACGACGTGCAGCTGACTTCCCGGGACGCGGACATTGATCTCAACCTGCTGCTGGGCAAGCCCATGGCCCTGGGCCTGCAGCTGGACGACGGCGGCACCCGTTACTTCCATGGCGTGGTGGCGCGCTGCAGCCAGAACAATGGCCGCGGCCAGTTCGCCAGCTATCAGGTGACCCTGCGGCCGTGGTTGTGGCTGCTGACCCGGACCTCGGACTGCCGAATTTTCCAGCACATGAGCGTGCCGCAGATCGTCAAGCAGGTGTTCCGCGACCTGGGCTTTTCCGACTTCGAGGACCTGCTCAGCCGCAGCTACCGCGAGTGGGAATACTGCGTGCAGTACCGGGAGAACAGCTTCGACTTCGTCAGCCGGCTGCTGGAGAAGGAAGGCATCTACTACTACTTCCGCCACGCAAAGGAGCGCCACGTGCTGGTGCTCGCTGACGCCTATGGCGCCCACGCAAGCGCGGCGGGCTACGGCGTGGTGCCGTTCTACCCGCCCGATGGCCAGCAGCGCGAGCGCGACCACCTCTACGACTGGCGCCTGGCCCAAGAGGTGCAGTCGGGCTCGGTGGAACTCAACGATTACGATTTCCAGCGCCCCAGCGCACGCATCGACGTGCGCGCCGAGGTGCCGCGGCCCCACGACTACGCCGACTACCCGCTGTACGACTACCCCGGCGCCTACGTGCAGAGCCAGGATGGCGAGCATTATTCGCGCACCCGGGTCGAGGCCCTGCAAAGCCTGCACGAGCGCGTGGAGCTGACCGGCAACGCCCGTGGGTTGGGCGCCGGCCTGTTGTTCAGCCTGAGCAACTTCGCCCGCCAGGACCAGAACCGCGAATACCTGATCGTCGCCAGCCGCTACTTCATCACCCAGGAAGACCTGGAAAGCGGGCAGGGCGCCGGCCAGTTGCAGTTCGAAAGCCACCTGAGCTGCATCGACGCCCAGCAGAGCTTTCGCCCGCTGGCGCTGACCCACCGGCCTATCGTGCGTGGCCCGCAGACCGCCGTGGTGGTGGGCCCGGCCAACGAGGAAATCTGGACCGACCAATATGGCCGGGTGAAGGTGCATTTCCACTGGGACCGCCACGACCAATCCAACGAAAACAGTTCGTGCTGGATTCGCGTGTCCCAGACCTGGGCCGGCAAGAACTGGGGCTCCATGCAGATTCCGCGCATCGGCCAGGAGGTCATCGTCAGCTTCCTGGAAGGCGATCCCGACCGGCCGATCATCACCGGCCGCGTCTACAACGCCGAGCAGCCGGTGCCCTACGACCTGCCCGCCAACGCCACCCAGAGCGGTACCAAGAGCCGCTCCAGCAAGGGCGGCACGCCGGCCAACTTCAATGAAATCCGCATGGAGGACAAGAAGGGCGCCGAGCAGCTGTTCATCCATGCCGAGCGCAACCAGGACATCGAGGTGGAGCATGACGAAACCCACTGGGTGGGCCACAACCGCACCAGCACCGTCGACCTCAATGAACGGGTGACCATCGGCGCCAACCGGGTGCGGGCGGTGAAGCAGGACGACGTGCTGATGGTGGGCGCCAGCAAGCGCGACAGCGTCAGCGTCAGCTACCTGCTGGAAGTGGGCGAGAACCTGCGGCTGGTGTGCGGCGACAGCGTGCTCGAACTCAACGCCAGTGGCCAGATCAATCTCACCGGCAAGGCCATCAACTTCTTCGCCAGCAAGGACGCGCAGTTCAACACCGGCGGCAACCTCAACCTCAATATCGGCGGCGATGCCGGTGCCACCCCTGAAGGCCAAGGGGTCAAGGGCAGCATCGACAGCGCAGTGGCCGCCATGTTTCCCAAGCCCCAAGGCAGTGCCTCATGACTTACCGTACCGAGCAATTGCAATTCCAGCTGCCTGACGCCGACGTGCAGGATGCGTCCATCAACATCCTCAAGTTTCCCGCCCTGGGCACTTCGCTGATCATCAGCCGCAGCTTGCTGGCCGATGGCGAAACCCTGCAAAGCAACTTCGAGGGCCAGCTCAAGCGCATGGAACAGCAGATCCAGGACCTGCGCTTCCAGCCACCCGCCGCGGTGCAGGTGGGCCGGGCGCATGACGTGCCGGCGTTCGAGCTGCGCAGCCAGTTCAGCAAGGGCGCCGAGAAGGTCTTCCAGTACCAGCTGGCGCTGGTGGTGCCCGGCACCCGCCAGATGCTTGCGCTCAGCTACGTGAAGCCGCAGCCGCTGGGCGAGGCCGAGGCCGCGCACTGGCAGGCGATCAAGCAGACGCTTGCCCTGCAGCCTCCCGCCTGAGTTCGCCCGAGCATGTCTGATGCCCTGTGGGCCGCCCGCCAGGGCGATGCGCTGATGCACTCGTCGATGATGGCCGACATCCTCGGTGGCGTGCTGGAGGTGGCTGCCTATGGCGTCATTGGCGCCGTGGCCACGGCGGCCGTGGTCGCCGCCACGGGCATCACCGTCGCCACCGGCGGCCTGGGCGCGTGCGTGTTCGGCGCGGTCATGGGCGCGGCGGTCGGCATGGGCATGAGCGCCACCGGCCTGGACAAGGGCCTCACGAACCTGTGCGACGGCATCGCCAACGCGCTGTTTCCGCCAGTGGTGGAAGCCAACATTCTCACCGGTTCCGGCAACGTCTTCATCAACGGCAAGCCGGCTGCCCGCGCCGCCGGCAAGCTGGGCAGCGCTGCCGAGGCCGCCGGCACCGACCTCAGCCAGGCCGAGGCGGAGCCGGAGCCTGAACCGGAGGAAGGCAGCTTCCTGGACATGGCCAAGGGCTTCTTCTCGCAGCTGTGGCAGCCCACGGTGGCCATGGCATCGCCCCTGGCGGTGCCGTGCCCGGACGACATGATTGCCTGCATGAAGCACCCGCCGGGAGCGCCGCAGTTTCTCGCCGAGGGCTCCAGCAAGGTCAGCATCAACGGCCAGCCGGCGGTGCGCAGCGGTGATCGCAGTACCTGCGAGGCCACGGTGGTGGGCGCCGGGCTGATCTCTTCCAACGTGCGCATTGGCGGCGGCTCGGTGGTGGTGCGCGACATTCGCAGCGGCAAGACCCCGGGCGTGGGGCTGGCCATCAGCGTGCTGCTGGCGCTGCGCGGCGGCAAGGGCAAGTTTTTCAGCCGCCTACCGTGCATGGCCCTGGGCATGGTGCGCGGCTTCATGGTCGACCAGGCCATCGGCGCGGCCGCCAACGCCATCATCGGCTCGCCGCATCCGGTGCACGCGGCCACGGGTGCCAAGGTGCTCAACGGCGATGACGACACCGACTTCGTCCTGCCGGGAATCATCCCGCTGGAGTGGCGACGCTTCTACAGCAGCGCCGACCTGCGCCAGGACGGGCTGTTCGGCGCGGGCTGGAGCCTGGCCTTCGAGGTGCAGGTCGAGGTGCTGGCGCACCCCGATGGCGGCGATCAGCTGGTGTACACCGACGAGCAGGGCCGGCGCATCGAGATGGGCGCCATACCCCTGGGTGGCGCGGTGTTCAGTGCCGGGGAGGGCTTGAGCGTGCGGCGCCACGCCAGCGGCCAGTTGCTGATCGAGAGCGTGGACGGGCTGTACCGGCTGTTCGAGCCGGTGGCCGGCGGCAGGCTGCGGCTGGCGCAACTGGGTGACCGCAACGACAACCGCCTCTACCTCAGCTACGACGACCGGGGGCGGTTGGCGCGCCTGCATGACGGCCTGGAAGTGGTGCAGGCCGAGCTGCTGTACGACCCGGTCTGGCCCCGCCGCGTGGCGGCCGTCGATCGCGTTTACCCTGACCAGAGCCGCGAGCGCCTGGCCCAGTACCGCTATGACCAGGCCGGGGACCTGGCGGCCGTCAGCAACGCCGAGGGCCGTACCGTCCGCCAGTTTGCCTACGATGCTGGCCGGCGCATGGTCGAACACCAATTGCCCGCCGGCCTGCGCTGCTTTTATGAGTGGGCGCCCTTCGCCGACGGCGATTGGCGGGTAGTGCGCAGCTGGACTGACGATGGCGAGCACTACCAGTTCGACTACGACCTGGGCCAGGGCCTGACCCGCATCACCGACAGCCTGGGCCGCAGCAGCATGCGGCAGTGGAACCCGCAGTTCCAGATCATCCGTTCCACCGACACCCTCGGCCACACCTGGCACTTCAACTGGAACGACGAACGCCAGTTGTTGGGCGCGGTGGACCCCAAGGGCGGCGAGTGGGCGTTTGCCTACGACGACTCCGGCAACCTGGCCTCATCCACCGATGCTCTGGGGCAGACCCAAAGCACGGTCTGGCTGGAGCACTGGTCGCTGCCGCTGGCCGAGACCGACGCGGCCGGCAACAGCTGGCGCTACCGCTACGACCCGCGCGGCAACCTCAGCGCCGAGACCGACCCGCTGGGCCACGTGACGCGCTACCGCCACGACCGCCGCGGCCAGGTGGTGGAAATTGTCGATGCCACCGGCAAATCAAAGCGGCTGCGCTGGAACGACGCGGGCCAGATTACCCAACACATCGATTGCTCCAGCTACCCCACGGAGTTTTCCTACGACAAGCGTGGCAACCTGCAGGCGGTCACCGACGCCCTTGGCGAGAGTTCGCTGTACCACCACGACCCCATGGGGCGCCTGGTGCGCAGCGAGTTGCCCGACGGCCGCAGTGAACAGTTCCTGCGCGACGCCAGCGGCCAGCTGCTGGCCTACACCGACCCGGCTGGGCACACCACCCGCTACCACCGCGACCGCCGTGGCCAGGTGCGCCAGCGGCTGGACCCGCTCAGCCGCCAGGTGCAATTCAGCTACGACCCATATGGCCGCCTGCAGGCGCTGACCAACGAGAACGGCGAGAGCTACCGCTTCACCTGGGACGCCGGCGACCGCCTCATCGAGCAGCAGGACCTCGATGGCAGCGCCCGCCGCTACGGCTACGACGCCCTGAACAGCGTTATTGCCGTGCAATATCGCCCGGCGCCCACCGAGTGGGGCGACGCCACGCCGTTGCTGCATTGGCTGCAGCGTGATGCCATCGGCCAGCTGCGCGCCAAGCTCACCGACGATGGCCGCACCGCCTACCGCTATGATCCCGTCGGCCAGCTGACCGAGGTCGGCTTCAGTGGACGGGATGGTAGCGAACAGGCATTGAGCTTCAGTTACGACGCCTTGGGCCAGCTACTGCAGGACACCAGCAGCGCAGGCGTCCTGCAGCATCATTACGACGAACTTGGCAACCTCATCCAGACCCAGCTGCCCGACGGCCGCTGGCTCAACCGCCTGCATTACGGCAGCGGCCACCTGCACCAGCTCAACCTCGACGGCCGGGTGATCAGCGACTTCGAACGCGACCGCCTGCACCGCGAGGTGCTGCGCACCCAGGGCCAGCTCAACACCCGCAGCGACTACGACCGCGCGGGCCGCCTGCGCAGCCGCCTGCGCCGCCCCAACAGCCAACCGGCCGTGTTGCCCGCTCCGGCACAGCAACGCTTCGACTACGACCCCAGCGACAACCTGGTCGGCCGCTTCAACCAGCAGGACGACGAGCGCCGCCAGGACCTGCTGCACTACGACGCCACCGGCCGCATCATTGCCGCCCAGCAGGGCATGCGCCTGGAAACCTTCGCCTACGACGCCGCCGCCAACCTGCTGGACGGCCCGGCAGCTGGCGCGGGGCTGGTGGTGCACAACAAACTGCTCACCTACCAGGACAAGCGCTACCGCTACGACGGCTTTGGCCGGCTGCTCGAGAAGCGCAAGGGCAGCCACCTGATACAGCGGTTCACCTACGACGCCGAACACCGCATCACCGCCATCCACACCCAGGACGGCCACCGCCAGACCGTGCTGCGCATGACCTACGACCCATTGGGACGGCGCATCGCCAAGCGCGAGCACGACGGCAACGGTTTCCCGCTGGGCGAAACCCGTTTCGACTGGGATGGCCTGCGCCTGCTGCAAGAACACCGCCACGGCCGCAGCAGCCTCTACGTCTACGCCAGCGAAGGCAGCTACGAGCCGCTGGCGCGGGTGGACGGCAGCGGAGCCGAGGCCAGGATCCGCTACTACCACAACGACCTCAACGGCCTGCCCGAGCAGCTCACCGAAGCCGACGGCCACACCGTGTGGCGCGCGCAGTACCAAGTGTGGGGCAACACCGTCGAAGAGGTGCGCGAGCCGTACTACATTGAAGAGCAGAACCTGCGGTTCCAGGGGCAGTACCTGGACCGGGAGACGGGGCTGCACTACAACACGTTCCGGTTTTATGATCCGGATGTGGGACGGTTTGTTTCGCCGGATCCGATTGGGTTGAATGGCGGTCTTAACCTCTATCTTTTTGCATCCAACCCAATTGCCTGGACCGATCCTTTAGGGCTTAGTCCTGAAGATTTAGTAAGGTATAAGGTCAGACCAACGATTACACCGCAGCCCGGTGCCCGTGGTACGGCTATTACCCGAGCTTGGGGCGAGGAAAGGTCCTTGGTGGCCCAGGGTGGTGGTTCCCGCGACTGGACGGCGACGGAGCGCCAGACAATCCTGAGTACTAAAAATAACGCACAGCTTTCTTCAATCATGTCTGAGGCTGGCTATACCGGGCATCACATTAATAGTGTTGAAGGTAACGGGACGCTGGGCGCTGCATGGAAGGGTGACCCGCGTAACATCGTATTTTTACAGAATGCCAACCACCCTAGTGGTATCGATGAGCATCTGAATAGTATGCAAGGTCACAGGGGCAAATATGCGAATGCTGGTAAGGGCCGTTTGATTGACCGCCTCAGGAGCGCGGGACAAAACGGTAAATGTGGCGGTTGAATGAAAAGCCGGAGGAAAAATGAGCGGGCTGATAGATGCGTTGCAATCCTTGGTTGCCATACATGCTAAATATAAATTAAGTGGGCAATTCGTAAAAAACAGTCACGTTACCGGTCTCTGGCCGTCAAGCCTGCCGTCTCATCCATTACTTGGCGAGCTTTATTCGTTATTTGAGCCTGTCGACGTAAAGGTGGAAACGGGTGTTACTCCTGTCCGGTTCGCGCAGGTTAGCAGTATCGAAAGATTCCAGGTGGGGTATCGATGGTACCAAAGTCCAACTGGCCTTTCCGCCATAGAGGACTGGCCTGCGCAGTTTCTGGTAATCATGGATGATAGTGGGGGCGGGAAGCCAATTATCGTTGCTGCTGCAACCGAACTCCTGGAAGTCTATGCAGCCTATGACAGCGTGACGCCCTTCAAAATTGCCGACTCTCTCGCCGATTTTATTAATGCTCTAGTTGAATTGATAGCGTTGGTCTATGGAGCGTTTCAGGTATTCGAGGTGCAGGATGACAACGGCATAAGGGAAGATTTCACTCATGCCTTGGCCACACGAGTGATTCCTATCTTGGGTGCAGATAATTTTGATGGTTTCATAGACTATTTCTACGGTTGAGATCGCCCAAAATAGCGGTATCAATGAAGGAAATTCAGGGGCGCCGGCCTTGGGTTCCTACCACGCGTCTGGCCTCATCGAAAATCTCCTGCCCGCACACCTAGCGGCAGCCAACCACGGACCCCATCCCCACAGCCTCATCTCCCAAAACGAAAAAAGCCCCAAGGCGCAAACCTTGGGGCTTTTTCATCTATATGGCGCACTTGGCGGGATTCGAACCCACGACCCCTGCCTTCGGAGGGCAGTACTCTATCCAGCTGAGCTACAAGTGCAAGCGGGCGCCATGATACCCATCTCGGGGGTGGGCGTCTATTGCGCTGACGTGTGGATGATTTCGCACAGGGGCGGGTCAGAGGGCTGCGCCAGTCGGAAATCAGTGCCGTTGGGGGGAATTTTGTTCTTTTTTCCGAACAGCCTATTGTCCTTTACCCCCATTGCTCCTAGGATTCGTTTGAGATTTCAAACGCTCCCCCAGTCCGGTGCTGCGCTCGCACGGGTAACATCCTGTGCGCATTTGGTGTTTTGCCCGGCATATGATTTCCTGACGGCAGTTCCACCAGGAACGCCTTTCGAACAATCAACAATTTGCCCCGTGTGCGCACGGTGCTGTTAAGGAAGCCGACATGCAGCTCAAAGACGCTCAGTTGTTCCGCCAGAAAGCCTACCTCGATGGTGTGTGGGCAGATGCGGACAACGGCCAGACCATCAAGGTCAACAACCCGGCCACGGGAGAGATCCTGGGTACCGTGCCAAAGATGGGCGCCGCTGAAACCCGCCGCGCCATCGAAGCCGCCGACAAGGCGCTGCCAGCCTGGCGTGCACTGACCGCCAAGGAACGCTCGAACAAGCTGCGCCGCTGGTTCGAACTGATGATCGAGAACCAGGACGACCTGGCTCGCCTGATGACCCTGGAACAAGGCAAGCCGCTGGCCGAAGCCAAGGGCGAAATCGCCTACGCCGCCTCGTTCATCGAGTGGTTCGCTGAAGAAGCCAAGCGCGTCTATGGCGACACCATCCCTGGCCACCAGCCAGACAAGCGCCTGATCGTCATCAAGCAGCCAATCGGCGTTACCGCGGCCATCACCCCGTGGAACTTCCCGGCCGCCATGATCACCCGTAAAGCCGGCCCGGCCCTGGCCGCTGGCTGCACCATGGTGCTCAAGCCTGCCTCGCAGACCCCGTTCTCGGCCCTGGCCCTGGCCGAACTGGCCGAGCGCGCCGGCATCCCCAAAGGCGTGTTCAGCGTAGTCACCGGCAGCGCCGGCGACATCGGCAGCGAGCTGACCGGCAACCCGATCGTGCGCAAGCTTTCGTTCACCGGCTCGACCGAAATCGGTCGCCAGCTGATGTCCGAATGCGCCAAGGACATCAAGAAAGTCTCCCTGGAGCTGGGCGGCAACGCGCCGTTCATCGTGTTCGACGACGCTGACCTGGATAAGGCCGTCGAAGGCGCGATCATCTCCAAGTACCGCAACAACGGCCAGACCTGCGTCTGCGCCAACCGCATCTACGTGCAGGACGGTGTCTACGACGCGTTCGCCGAGAAGCTGAAAGTGGCCGTGAACAAACTGAAGATCGGCAACGGTCTGGAAGAGGGCACCACCACTGGCCCGCTGATCGATGACAAGGCCGTGGCCAAGGTCAAGGAACACATCGCCGACGCCCTGAGCAAAGGCGCTACCGTGCTGACCGGCGGCAACGCGATGGAAGGCAACTTCTTCGAGCCGACCGTGCTGGTCAACGTGCCGAAGAACGCTGCCGTGGCCAAGGAAGAAACCTTCGGCCCGCTGGCGCCGCTGTTCCGCTTCAAAGATGAAGCCGAAGTGATCGCCATGTCCAACGACACCGAGTTCGGCCTGGCGTCGTACTTCTACGCCCGTGACATGAGCCGCGTGTTCCGCGTTGCCGAGGCCCTGGAATACGGCATGGTGGGTATCAACACCGGCCTGATCTCCAATGAAGTGGCGCCGTTCGGCGGTATCAAGGCGTCGGGCCTGGGCCGTGAAGGCTCCAAGTACGGCATCGAAGACTACCTGGAAATCAAATACCTCTGCATTTCGGTCTGATCCGCAGCGGTAACCAGCCGCCGGGGCGCGAGAGCGACGTCCCGGCGGTTTTCATGCAGCACCCGCAACACCCTTTTCGTGGCCGGGAGGCCGTGACAGTCGATCATCGTATGCTGTCGCCGTTGACCCCCGCTGCTTGATCCTTGAACCACGCCGCCCGATGAGCGGTGAATGAGGAAAACATGAGCAAGACAAACGAATCCTTGATGCAACGCCGCCAGGCAGCCGTTCCACGTGGCGTTGGTCAGATCCACCCGATCTTTGCCGACTCGGCGAAGAACGCTACCGTCACCGACGTTGAAGGTCGTGAGTTCATCGACTTCGCCGGCGGTATCGCCGTGCTGAACACCGGTCACGTACACCCGAAAATCATTGCTGCCGTTGAAGCTCAACTGCACAAGCTGACCCACACCTGCTTCCAGGTACTGGCCTACGAGCCTTACGTGGAAGTGTGCGAGAAGATCAACGCTCGCGTACCGGGCGACTTCGCCAAGAAAACCCTGCTGGTGACCACCGGTTCCGAAGCGGTAGAGAACGCCGTCAAGATCGCCCGTGCCGCCACTGGCCGCGCTGGCGTGATCGCCTTCACCGGCGCCTACCACGGCCGCACCATGATGACCCTGGGCCTGACCGGTAAAGTCGTGCCTTACTCGGCCGGCATGGGCCTGATGCCAGGTGGCGTGTTCCGCGCCCTGTACCCGAACGAACTGCACGGTGTGAGCATCGACGACTCGATCGCCAGCATCGAGCGCGTGTTCAAGAACGATGCCGAGCCGCGTGACATCGCTGCCATCATCCTGGAGCCCGTGCAGGGCGAAGGCGGTTTCTACGTCGCGCCGAAAGAGTTCATGGTGCGCCTGCGCGCCCTGTGCGACCAGCACGGCATCCTGCTGATCGCCGACGAAGTACAGACCGGCGCTGGCCGTACCGGTACCTTCTTCGCCATGGAACAGATGGGCGTCGCGCCTGACCTGACCACCTTCGCCAAGTCCATCGCTGGCGGCTTCCCGCTGGCCGGTGTGTGCGGCAAGGCCGAGTACATGGACGCCATCGCTCCAGGCGGCCTGGGCGGCACCTACGCCGGTAGCCCGATCGCTTGCGCCGCGGCCCTGGCCGTGATGGAAGTGTTCGAGGAAGAGAACCTGCTGGACCGCTGCAAGGCCGTGGGCGAGCGCCTGGTGACCGGCCTGAAGGCCATCCAGGCCAAGCACCCGATCATCGGTGACGTGCGTGCCCTGGGCGCCATGATTGCCGTTGAAGTGTTCGAAGGCGCCGACAACCACAAGCCGAACGCCGCAGCCGTGGCCGCGGTGGTTGCCAAGGCTCGCGACAAGGGCCTGATCCTGCTGTCGTGCGGCACCTACGGCAACGTCCTGCGCATCCTGGTTCCGCTGACCTCGCCAGACGAGCAGCTGGACAAGGGCCTGGCCATCATCGAAGAGTGCTTCGCCGAATTGGCGTAAAAGTGTGACGCGATGAACAAAAAAACCCGCCTCGGCGGGTTTTTTTTTGCGTTGAACGAAGGCATCCCGCGTAATGTCTGGATAACCTGTAGGCAAGGCCTTCGGAGTAATAGCCATGAGTGCGCAGGATAGCCCGGCAATACCGCGGGTATTGATCGCCGAAGCAGACCCCTGGACCCGGGACCTGCTGACGCAAATGTTGTTGAGCGTGCGCTGTGACGCGCAACTGGATGTGTGTACCGACGGCCAGGATGCGCTGCAGTTGCTGCAGCGCCGGCCTGACCTGGTGATTGCCGCGCGCGAGTTGCCCGGCGTCGATGGCCTGGACCTGCTGCGCAATGTGCGGCAGAAAAGCCAGCGCAAGAACCTGCCGTTCATTCTCATCAGCGACCGCAGCGACGTGGCCAGCGTGCGCGAAGCCGTGCCCCTGGCACCGACGGCCTACCTGACCAAGCCCTTGAACATGGACTCGCTCAAGGAGCGCCTGCACGGCCTGTTGTTGGCGGTGGGCCAGGAGGTGGTGTGCGAGATTCCGGCGCTGGCCCCGGGCATGCGCCTGGAGCCGTTCCTGGAAGAGCGCCGGCAGCACTCCGACGGCGGCCCGCTGATGGCCGACGTGCAGGTGGCCATCAAGCGTGCGCTCAACCCCCAGGGCCTCAATCTGCGCCAGCTGGAAGAGGAAGTGCGCACCGACCCGCAGATCACCGCGGTGCTGATCGCCGCCGCCAACAGCGCCGCCCACCACAGCGACGCGCCGGTGCAGACGCTGCTGCAGGCGCTGCAGAAGCTGGGCGCCACACAAAGCATGAACCTGATCCTGGGCCTGGCGCTCAAGCGCAGCGCGCGGCTGTCAGACCCCGAGCTGTCGCAGCATGCCGAGCGGTTCTGGAGCCATTCGCTGCACGCGGCAGAGTACGCCCGCACCCTGGCGCGCAACCTCGACGTGGACCAGGAGCGCTGCTACTGCGCCGGCCTGCTGCATTGCCTGGGCGACCTGGCGCTGTTGCGCGCGCTGCAGGAGTGGCGGCTGGCTGGCGGCGTGCTGGAGGAGGGGCAGGTGGACAAGGCCCTGAAGGAGTTTGGCGCGGCCTACGGCTCGGCGCTGCGTACGCGCTGGCGCCTGCCGATCGAGCTGCGGGAGTTGATCGCGGCTATCTACCACCTGGGTGGTGGCGTGTATGGGCGCGATACGCTGGCCATGAACCTGGCGGGGCAACTGGCGCGCCTGGGCCCGGAAGAAAGCCTGGAGCCCATCGCCAACGGCAAGACCGCGCGCCTGCTGAAAATGAGCCTACCGGAACTAACGCGCCTACGCCGCAATTGACCTACCAAAATATCCCTGTGGGAGCTGGCTTGCCAGCGAGCTGTTGAATCCCCTAACAGCTCGCTGGCAAGCCAGCTCCCACAGGGTGGTGTATCAACCCACCACGATCTGGTTCTTGCCCTGGCGCTTGGCCTGGTACATGGCCGCGTCCGCTCGGGCGAACAGGTTGTCCAGCAGCTCGTCGTCCTCGTTGCGGCCGGTCAGGCCCTGGCTCACGGTAACCCCGTACACCTGGCCGTCATGGTTGAAGCTCAGGCGCTGGATCTCCCGTTGCAGGCGCTCGGCGATCTGCTGCGCCACTTCGGGCGAACAGCCGGGGAACACCGCGGCGAACTCTTCGCCGCCAATGCGCCCGAACAGGTCACCCCGGCGCAGCACGGCGCGGCCGGTCTCGGCGATGCGTTGCAGTACCACGTCGCCTTCCTGGTGGCCGTAGGTGTCGTTGATAATCTTGAAGTCATCGATGTCCAGCAGCAGGAACGAGATGTTCGACTCCTGCAGGCGCGCGGTCTCGAATTCGCGGTGGGCGCACTCGAAGAAATGCCGGCGGTTGCTGCTTTGGGTGAGCACATCGGTGGTGGCCAGGCGCTGTAGCTCACCTTCCAGGTGCTTCTTTTCGGTGATGTCCTCGGCGATGCCGACCACGATCACCCGCTGCTCCGGGTCGTTTTGCTGGCTGACGAAGCACTTGTCGCTGAGCCAGCGAATCTGCCCGTCGGCACCGATGATGCGGTACTCGCGGTCTTCCACCGCGCCCTTTTCCAGCACCTCGGCGAGGCTACGCTCGGCGTAGTCGAGGTCGTCGGGGTAGATGCTGTCGCGCCACTCGTTGTAGTCCGCCAACAGCAGGCCGGCCGAGCGGCCGAAGATGCGCTCGTAGGCGGGGCTGACGTAGATCATGCGCTGGGCTTCCCAGTCGAAGGCCCACAACACCGCGTTGACGCTGACCAGCAACGAGCTGAACAGCTGTTCGCGTTCGCTCAGCCGGGCCACCTCGCCCTGGGCGTGCATCAGCGCCAGCAGCGTCTCGGCCGCGGCTGGCATCTGGGGGAACGTCGGCGACAGTGGTTGTTTGTTGGCCATCATCACGAAATCTCGAATGTCACGGGGGCCGGGCCCTGGCATGCGCACACGTCAGGTCCCGCCGCGTAGGCGATCATTCGTAGGATTAATATTTTGTAATGAAGTTCCAAGCGGCACGCCCCTTGCCGGGGCGTGCCGATGGACGGTGTCAGGCGTGGGCGGGGCGCAGCGAGTAGGTCTTGAGCTGGGTGGCGAAATCACGCAGCGACTGGATACCGCTGGCCTCGGCCTCGTGCACCCAGTCCTTGATGGCGGCCAGCATGTCGTGGCCGTTGGAACTGGTGCGGGCCCAGATCTGTTGCAGCGCCAGGCGCTTCTCGTAGATCACCTTCAGCGCGTGGCTGTGTTCCAGCATGCTCTGGATGTGCGCCTGGTGGCGGTCGTCCAGCAGGCTGGTTTCGCGCGACAGCAGGCGCTTGGCGCGGCGGAACTGGTGGCGCACCGAGGCATCCACGCGCGACAGCTCCTGGGTCACCAGCGGCGCGATTACCAGCTTGCGGTACTGGGCCATGATCTGGAAGCGGTTGTTGAGGATGGCCATGGCGGTGTCCATGTCCAGGTGGCCCTTGCCCTCGACGCGGTGGGCGATGGGCGCCACGCGCTGCACCTTGGCGAGGCGCATGAACGACAGGATGCGGATCCACATCCAGCCCATGTCGAACTCCCACTTGCGCACCGACAGCTTGGCCGAGTTGGGGTAGGTGTGATGGTTGTTGTGCAGCTCTTCGCCGCCAATGATGATGCCCCACGGCACCAGGTTGGTGGCGGCGTCACGGCATTCGAAGTTGCGGTAGCCCACCGCGTGGCCCAGGCCGTTGACCACGCCGGCGGCCCAGAACGGAATCCACATCATCTGGATGGCCCACACGGTCAGGCCGATGACGCCGAAGCAGGCCAGGTCGATCGCCAGCATCAGGAACACGCCCAGCAGCCGGTAGCGCGAGTACAGGTTGCGCTCGATCCAGTCCTCGGGGCAGTTCTTGCCGTAGATGCGCAGGGTCTCGGCGTTCTGCGCCTCGGCGCGGTACAGCTCGGCGCCGCGGCCCAGCACCGTGCCCAGGCCCTTGATCACCGGGCTGTGGGGGTCATCGACGGTTTCGCACTTGGCGTGGTGCTTGCGGTGGATGGCGGTCCACTCGCGGGTGTTCTGCGCCGTGGTCAGCCACAGCCAGAAACGGAAGAAATGCTTGAGCCCGGCGTTCAGTTCCAGCGAACGGTGGGAGGAATAACGGTGAAGGTAGATGGTGACACTGACAATCGTCACATGGGTCATCAACAGGGTGACCGCCACCAATTGCCAGGCTGACAGGTCAAGAAAACCGTTGTACCACATAGGCTGCAGGGCCCTCGTCAAAGAAAAAATTAGAAGCACGTCGCATTATCGGCATGTAAGCAGATAAAACCAGCTCGGGTTTTAGATAAGAGTGGCTGAATGTTTCTGCTTTATAATCCCAATCTTTTCGTATGGGCTTCGCCATTTTTATGCCTGGTACTTCTCGCGGGGCCCTGCGGGCCGCCTTGCTCTACCTGCTGGCCTCGGTCATCTGGCTGGTGCTGACTGATCAAATATTGAGCAGCCTTTTCGATGATTCGGCGCGCCAGCTGCATTGGCAGCTGATCAACGGCTATGTCTGGGTGCTGGCCACCGCCGCCATGATCTTCCTGGCCCGCGCCAGGCTGCTGCGCTGGTTTGGCCTGGGCGACGCCGGGCGCATCCAGCGCGAGCGCCTGCGCATGGCCGCGGCGGTGTTCGACAGCACCCTGGAAGGGGTGCTGGTGACCAGCCGGCTGGGCAGCATCGTGCACGTCAACCGCGCGTTCATGGACATCACCGGCTACCGCGAGGACGAAGTGCTGGGCCACAACCCCAGCAAGTTCAAGTCCGGCCGCCATGGCATCGACTTCTACCGGCAGATTTTCCACAGCCTGGAGCAGACGGGCAGCTGGAGCGGCGAGATCTGGAACCGGCGCAAGAGCGGCGAAATCTACCCGCAGTGGCAGACCATCCGCGCCATTGCCAACGACGCCGGCCACGTCAGCCACTACGTGGCGGTGTTCTCCGACATCAGCGCGCTGAAGCATTCCGAACGCGAGCGCGCGCACCTCATCCAGCACGACCCGCTGACCGAACTGCCAAACCGCCTGCTGTTCCACGACCGCGCCGAGCAGACCCTGGCCGCCGCCCAGGCCAACAAGCGTGGCTGCGCGCTGTTGCTGCTGGACCTGGACCACTTCCAGAGCATCAACGACAGCCTCGGCCACGCCACCGGCGACCACCTGATCAAGGCTGTGGTCGAGCGCCTGCAGGGCCTGCTGGGCAGCGGCATGACCCTGGCGCGCATGGGCGGCGACGAGTTCGCCGTGCTCCTGGAAGACTCGCCCCAGGCTGCCCACGCGGCCCTGCTGGCGCAGTCGATCATCGACGGCCTCAAGCAGCCGTTCCTGCTCGACGGCCACACCCTGTTCATCAGCGCCAGCATCGGTATCAGCCTGTTCCCCAATGACGCCCTGGGCCCCGAGCAACTGCTGCGCAACGCCGACTCGGCGCTGTTCAAGGCCAAGGGCAACGGCCGTGGCGGCTACGCCCTCTATACCGAGGAGCTGACCGCCCACGCCCAGCAGCGCGTGGAAATGACCGCCGAACTGCGCCGCGCCCTGGCCCAGGAAGAACTGCGCGTGCATTACCAGCCGGTGCATGACCTGGCCAGCGGCCAGCTGGTGGGTGTCGAAGCCTTGGTGCGTTGGCTGCACCCCGAGCGTGGGCTGATTCCGCCAGGCGAGTTCATCCCCATCGCCGAGCGCAGCGGCCTGATTGCCGAAATCGATGCCTGGGTAATGACCAACGCCTGCCGGCAGATGTGCCAGTGGCAGGCCGATGGGCACTCGCTGGACTTCATCGCGGTGAACGTCTCCAGCCGGCTGTTCGGCCGCCAGGACCTGTACCAGCAGGTGGCGCGCATCCTTGCCGAAACCGGCCTGGACCCGGCGCGGCTGGAGCTGGAAGTGACCGAAAGCGCGGTGATGGAAGACCCCGAGTCGGCGCTGGAGCAGATGCACCGCCTGCGCGAGCTGGGCCTGCGCCTGTCCATCGACGACTTCGGCACCGGCTACTCGTCGCTGCTGCGCCTCAAGCGCTTGCCGGTGCAGAAACTGAAGATCGACCAGGGCTTCGTCGCCGGCCTGCCCCTGGACGAGGACGATGCCGCCATCGTCCGGGTCATCATCGCCCTGGCGCGCAGCATGGGCATGCAGGTGCACGCCGAGGGCATCGAACAGCCGGAACAGGCGCGGTTCCTGCTGGAGCAGCAGTGCGAATTGGGGCAGGGGTATTGGTTCGGGCGGCCGGTGCCGGCCGCGGATGTGCGTTGGGCCTGACGCGGCCTTCGGCCGCTGCTACGCGATTTGCGCAACGTCCGTAACGTCCACGGTTTGATTTGGCGGCCCCTGTAGCAGCGGCCGCAGGCCGCGTCCCACGGTTTGAAATTTGGTTATATGGGCATTCTTAAATAGTATTTTTAAGTATAACCCTGCCTATCTACTATGGCGCTCAAGGCAACTCTCACCCAAGGAGCATGATCATGAGCGCATCTCTGCGTAGCGTCGACGGTCAGGACGAAGCAACCATTCTGCGCGAAATCCAGAGCGCGCTGCGTGACCTGCGCTTCGGCGCCGTGGAAATCACCGTGCACAACGCCCAAGTGGTGCAAATCGAGCGGAAGGAAAAATTCCGCCTGCAGAATCCGGGCAACAAGCCCAGCTGAATGATCCTGCCATAACAACGCCAACATAATAATCAAGAGTCATCCAGGAGCTTCACCATGTCTATCCGTCATTACGCGCTGGCGGCGCTCGCCAGTGCGCTGTTCGCAGGCTCTGCGGTCGCCAAGGACTACGAGCTGCTCAACGTTTCCTACGACCCGACGCGCGAGCTGTACCAGGATTACAACGCCGAGTTCGTGAACTTCTGGAAGCAAGCCCACCCCGACGACAAGGTCGACATCAAGCAGTCCCATGGCGGCTCCGGCAAGCAAGGCCGCGCCGTGATCGACGGCCTGCGCGCCGACGTGGTGACCCTGGCCCTGGCCGGCGACATCGACGAAATCGCCAAGCTGGGCAAGACCCTCCCGGAAAACTGGCAGACCAAGCTGCCGGACGCCAGTACCCCGTACACCTCGACCATCGTGTTCCTGGTGCGCAAGGGCAACCCCAAGGGCATCCATGACTGGAACGACCTGATCAAGGACGGCGTCTCGGTGATTACCCCGAACCCGAAAACCTCTGGCGGTGCGCGCTGGAACTTCCTGGCTGCCTGGGCCTACGGCCTGAAGGCCAACGGTGGTGACGAAGCCAAGGCCAAGCAATACGTGCAGACCCTGTTCAAGCACGTGCCCGTGCTGGACACCGGCGCCCGCGGCTCGACCATCACCTTCGTCAACAACGGCCAGGGCGACGTGCTGCTGGCCTGGGAAAACGAAGCCTACCTGGCGCTGAAGGAAGACGGCGGCAAGGACAAGTTCGACATCGTCGTGCCGTCCGTGTCGATCCTCGCCGAGCCGCCGGTGGCCGTGGTCGAGAAAAACGCCGAGAAAAAAGGCAACGAAGCCATCGCCAAGGCGTACCTGGAGCACCTGTACAGCAAGCAAGGCCAGGAGATCGCGGCGAAGAACTTCTACCGCCCGCGTGACAAGGACGTGGCGGCCCAGTATTCCAAGCAGTTCCAGGAAGTGAAGAGCCTGGCCACCATCGACAAGGACTTCGGCGGCTGGAAAACCGCACAGCCCAAGTTCTTCAACGACGGCGGCGTGTTCGACCAGATTTACCAGGCGCAGTAATCCAAAGGCCTCCTGGTGGGGCCTTTCCCCGTTGTGATGGACCATTGTGGGAGCTGGCTTGCCAGCGAGCTTTTGAGGCCAAAAAGCTCGCTGGCAAGCCAGCTCCCACACCTGCATCCGCCACCATGGGGTTTTTACCAATCCAGTACCAAGGACACTTATGTCGCGTCGTATCTCCCCCGTCATACCCGGCTTCGGGCTGACGCTGGGCTACACCTTGGTGTACCTCAGCCTGATTGTGCTGATTCCCCTGGCGGTGATGTTCGTCCATGCCGCCCAGCTCACCTTCGACCAGTTCTGGGCCATCGTCAGCTCGCCGCGCACGCTGGCGGCACTCAAGCTGAGCTTCGGCACCGCCCTGTGCGCGGCCATCGTCAACGGCATCATCGGCACGCTGCTGGCCTGGGTGCTGGTGCGCTACAGCTTCCCCGGGCGCAAGATCATCGATGCCATGATCGACCTGCCGTTCGCGCTGCCCACCGCCGTGGCCGGCATCGCCCTGACGGCGCTGTACACCCCCAACGGCCTGGTCGGCCAGTTCGCCGAGAGCCTGGGCTTCAAGATCGCCTACACCCCGCTGGGCATCACCCTGGCGCTGACCTTCGTGACCCTGCCGTTCGTGGTGCGCACGGTGCAGCCGGTGCTGGCCGACATTCCCCGTGAAGTCGAGGAAGCCGCCGCCTGCCTGGGCGCCAAGCCGCTGCAGGTGTTCCGCTACATCCTCGCGCCGGCGCTGCTGCCGGCCTGGCTCACCGGCTTCGCCCTGGCGTTCGCCCGGGGCGTGGGCGAGTACGGTTCGGTGATCTTCATCGCCGGCAACATGCCCATGAAGACCGAGATCCTGCCGCTGCTGATCATGGTCAAGCTGGACCAGTACGACTACACCGGCGCCACCGCCATCGGCGTGATGATGCTGGTGGTTTCCTTCATCCTGTTGCTGCTGATCAACCTGCTGCAGCGGCGCATCGAAACCCCTTGAAGGAGGCGCTGAAAATGTCTGCATCTTCCATTGCTGCTACCAGCGCCAACGCCGCCCGCCGGGGCAGCGCACTGTCGCGCACGGTGCTGATCGGCCTGGGCTGGCTGGTGTTCGCGGTGTTCCTGCTGTTGCCGCTGTTCATCGTCGTGTCCCAGGGCCTGAGCAAGGGCGTGGGCGAGTTCTTCACCGCCATCCTTGAGCCCGACGCGCTGTCGGCGCTGAAGCTGACGGTGATCGCCGTGGTGATCTCGGTGCCGCTCAACGTGGTGTTCGGCGTCAGCGCCGCCTGGTGCGTGAGCAAATACTCGTTCCGTGGCAAGGCCATCCTGGTGACGCTGATCGACCTGCCGTTCTCGGTGTCGCCGGTGATCGCCGGCCTGGTCTACGTGCTGATGTTCGGCGCCCAGGGCCTGTTTGGCCCGTGGCTGGCCGACCATGACATCCAGATCGTCTTCGCCCTGCCAGGCATTGTGTTGGCGACCATCTTCGTCACCGTGCCGTTCGTCGCCCGTGAGCTGATCCCGCTGATGCAGGAGCAGGGCACCCAGGAAGAAGAGGCCGCGCGCCTGCTGGGCGCCAACGGCTGGCAGATGTTCTGGCATGTCACCGTGCCGAACATCAAGTGGGGCCTGATCTACGGCGTGGTGCTGTGCACCGCGCGGGCCATGGGCGAGTTCGGCGCGGTGTCGGTGGTGTCCGGGCACATCCGCGGCGTCACCAACACCTTGCCGCTGCACGTCGAGATCCTCTACAACGAATACAACCACGTCGCCGCCTTCGCGGTCGCGAGCCTTCTGCTGGTCATGGCGCTCTTCATCCTGCTGCTCAAGCAGTGGAGCGAGAACCGTATTAACCGCCTGCGCCACAGCGCAGCGGAGGAATAATTCATGTCGATCGAAGTTCGTAATGTCAGCAAGCGCTTCAACGCCTTCCAGGCCCTGAACTCCATCAATCTGGACATCCAGAGTGGCGAGCTGGTGGCCCTGCTGGGCCCGTCGGGCTGCGGCAAGACCACCTTGCTGCGGATCATCGCCGGCCTGGAAACGCCGGACGATGGCAGCATCGTCTTCCATGGCGAGGACGTGTCGGGCACCGACGTGCGCAACCGCAACGTCGGTTTCGTGTTCCAGCACTACGCGCTGTTCCGCCACATGACCGTGTTCGACAACGTCGCCTTCGGCCTGCGCATGAAGCCCAAGGGCGAGCGCCCCAACGAGACGCGCATCGCCGAGAAGGTCCACGAGTTGCTGAACATGGTGCAGCTGGACTGGCTGGCCGACCGCTACCCCGAGCAGCTGTCCGGCGGCCAGCGCCAGCGTATCGCCCTGGCCCGCGCCCTGGCGGTGGAGCCCAAGGTGCTGCTGCTGGACGAGCCGTTCGGCGCCCTCGACGCCAAGGTGCGCAAGGAGCTGCGCCGCTGGCTGGCGCGCCTGCATGAAGATATCAACCTGACCTCGGTGTTCGTCACCCACGACCAGGAAGAAGCCATGGAGGTGGCCGACCGCATCGTGGTGATGAACAAGGGCGTGATCGAGCAGATCGGCTCGCCGGGCCAGGTGTACGAAAACCCGGCCAGCGATTTCGTCTACCACTTCCTCGGTGATTCCAACCGCCTGCACCTGGGCGAGGACAACCACGTGCTGTTCCGCCCGCACGAGGTGTCGCTGTCACGCTCCGAGGTGGAAGGCCACCACGCCGCCGAAGTGCGCGACATACGCCCGCTGGGCGCCACCACCCGGGTGACCCTGAAGGTGGAAGGCCAGCCAGACCTGATCGAGGCCGAAGTGGTGAAGGACCACGACAGCCTGACCGGCCTGGCCAAGGGCGAGACACTGTTCTTCAAGCCCAAGGTCTGGCAGAAGGTTGCCGCCATCTAGACGCGCAACCCGTAGCCGCTGCCGCCAGGCTGCGCTGGCCTTCACCTACACTGGAGATCTTCAGTGCAGCACAGGGCCAGCGCAGCCTTCGGCAGCGGCTACGGTGGTTTCGATCTGCAGTTGGAGGTCGGTACGCAGCCCCAGCAGGAACCCGGCCTCCGCCACTACAAACAACGGCCCCACGATCAACCCCGCCACGTCATCCACAAACGCCGGTTTGCGCCCCTCCCAATAGTGGCCGACGAACTGAATCGCCCAGCCCACCACGAACAGCCCCAGCCCCGCACTCAGCCACACCAGGGTGGCCTGTACCGCCAGCGCTTGCCCGGCCCACAGGCATAGCCCCAGCAGCAGCGTCATCAGCGCGCCGAAGCGCTTGTCCAGGCGCAGGTAGAACCACGCCGAGGCCAGCGCCACGAACAGCGCCGGGCTCACCCACAGGCCGGCCAGCCAGGCGCCGGGCCGCGACAGCAGCACCGTCACGGCGACGACAATCATGGGGATGCCGATGAAATGGCTGGCGATATTGCGCGGGTCGCGGTGGTAGGCCGCGTATTGGCTCAGGTGCTGCACGAGGTTTTTCATTGTTGTGCCCTCAGGGTGGGTGATGATTGATCATGCCCGTTCGCTGGCCCATGCTCTGTCGGCTAGCCGACAAACCTGTACGAGAGGCTTCATGAACGACGTCACCGCCTGGCGCCCGCGCCTGCTGACCGGGCACTGGTTCGCGCATTTGCCACCCACGCTTCAGGATAGTGTGCTGGCGGCCGCCCGGGTGCGCCGCCTGCCGGCAGGGGCTTGCCTGTTCCAGCGCGGTGATGCGCCGTGTGGCCTGTATGCGGTAGTGGAGGGCGCCATGCGCATCGGCGCGGTGAACGCCCAGGGCAAGGAGGCGCTGCTGGCGCTGGTGGAGGCGCCGCAGTGGTTCGGCGAAATTGCCCTGTTCGACGGCCAGCCGCGTACCCACGATGCCTATGCCGACGAGCCCTGCACCCTGGTGTGGGTGCCTCAGGCCGCGCTGCTGGCGCTGTTGGCGGCCACGCCCGAATACTGGCGGGAATTTGCCTTGCTGATGAGCCAGAAGCTGCGCCTGGCCTTCGTCATGCTCGAACAGCAGAGCCTGCTGGCCGCCGCCCCGCGCCTGGCACACCGGCTGCTGCTGATCGCCCAGGGCTACGGCGAAGTGGACGGCGCCCGGCGGGTGATTCGCCTGGGGCAGGAACAGCTGGCGATGATGCTGTCGCTGTCGCGGCAGACCACCAACCAGATCCTCAAGGACCTGGAACACCAGGGCGTGCTCAGGCTCGCCTACGGCGAAATCGAAATCCTCAACCTCAATGCCCTCAAGCACGCCGCAACCCTGTAGCAGCTGCCGAAGGCGGCGTCGGGCCCACGCGGAACATCAGTTACATCGCGGTGCCTGCGACGCGGCCTGGCGGCCGCTGCTACAGAGGGTAGGGGTGCTTTTTACGAACCGCGGTACGTGCTGAAGCCGTACGGGCTCAGTAGCAGCGGAATGTGGTAATGCTGATCAGTCTGCTTCACCTGGAAGATCACCGGTATCTCCGGGAAGAACGTTTCATGCCCCACGCGCTTGTAGTAATCGCCCGTCTTGAACACCACCCGATATTCACCCTGCACGAAGGTGTGGTCCGCCGGGAACAGCTCGGCAATGCGCCCCTGCTCGTTGGTGGTGCCGTGGGCCAGCATCTGCCAGTCCTTGCCCACGTGCTGCTCCAGGGTCACTTCCACGCCCGGCGACGGCACGCCGTTCTCCAGGTTCAACACGTGCACGCTCAGCGGGTTGGCCGCCATGGCCAGGCTCGACAGGGTGCTCAGGCCCAGGGCCAGCATCAGTTTCATCGGTAGCTCCTTCAAGGGTGAATGGCCAGGCCCAGGGCGCTGGCGGCTGTGGTTGCGCATTGTTCGTCCTGCTCGGCGCCGCCGGCCCCGGCCACGCCCAGGGCGCCCACCAGTTCGCGGCCTTCGAACAGCGGGATGCCGCCGCCCAGCAGCAACAGCTCGCCCAGGGTGTTGAGGTTGGCGGCCTCGGGGTTGTTGCGGGCGCGCTCGGCGAACAGGCGGGTAGGGGTCTTGGTCGACAGCGCGGTGTAGGCCTTGCGCCGCGCCGCATCGGCGTTGTGCGGGCCGACGCCGTCGGCGCGCTGGGCCAGGATCGGGTTGCCACCGCGGTCCAGCACGGCGATGGCGGCGTGGCAGGGCGCGGCGTCCACCAGCCGGCGGGCGTTGGCCAGGTCCAGCTCGGGGTGTTGCGGCAGGGCGGCCTGGGCCTGCAGGGAGGCCAGGGTGGCCAGGCTGAACAGCAAGGGTTTGAGCGGCATGGGACGGCTCCGTAATCAGGTGCCGGCAGGCTACTGGGCGCATGCCCACAGAACCCCGTCAGCCTGATTACAACTTTGTAATGGGCAAGCGCCGCCAACCGGCCTAGCCTATGGCCAGCGCAAACGAGGTGTACGATGCATTTGCTGGTGGTGGAAGACGAAGCCAAGACCGCACGGTTCCTGGCCAAGGGCCTGGGTGAGTCCGGGTTCAGCGTGGACGTGGCGCTCAATGGCCTGGACGGGCGGCACTTCATCGAGGAACAGGCCTACGACCTGATCATCCTCGACGTCATGCTGCCCGGGCTCAATGGCTGGCAACTGCTCAAGCTGATCCGCCAGCGCGGCGACACCCCGGTGCTGTTCCTCACCGCCAAGGACGCCATCGAGGACCGGGTGCGCGGCCTGGAGCTCGGTGCCGATGATTACCTGGTGAAACCGTTCGCCTTCGTCGAGCTGCTGGCGCGGGTGCGCACGCTGCTGCGCCGCGGGCCTACGCGCGAGGTCGAGCACTACCGCATCGCCGACCTGGAACTGGACGTGCTGCGCCGTCGGGTCAGCCGCGCCGGCCAGCGCATTGCCCTGACCAACAAGGAGTTCGCCCTGTTGCAGCTGCTGGCCAGCCGCCGTGGCGAGGTGCTGTCGCGCACGCTGATCGCCTCGCAGGTGTGGAACCTCAACTTCGACAGCGACACCAACATGGTCGAAGTGGCCGTGCGCCGCCTGCGGGCGAAAATCGACGATCCCTACATGCCCAAGCTGATCCACACCGTGCGTGGCGTCGGCTACCAGCTGGACGGCCCCGATGAGTGAGCCGGCCCGCGGCCCGTCGCTGGCCTGGCGCCTGGCCCTGGCGTTCGCGGCGGTGTGCGCGCTGGTGCTGGGCGTGGCGGGGGTGTTCCTGTACCGCAGCCTGGAAGCGGAACTGATCTACCGCGACGACCAGGCCTTGCTGGGCCGCCTGGAGCAGGTGCGCGCCTTGCTGCACGACAGCGACAGCCTCGACGCCCTGCAACAGCGCCCCCGGCTCTACCAGAACATGCTCGGCAACCAGGAAAGCCTGTTGCTGGTGAACCGCGCCGATGGCACCCCGGTTATCGCCATCAACCCGCGCGGCCAGCAGGTGCCCCAGGTGGCGCCGATCCCCGAGCAACGCAGCCCGCAGCCTGCCGATATCCACGACTGGCGTGCGCCTGGCGCTACGCCTTTGCTGCTGTTGGCCGGCCAGGCCCAGGGGCCGCGGGGCGAAGCGCTGACCGTGGTGGTGGGCAAGCAGTTGGCCGAGCGCGAAGCGATGCTGGCCAGCTACCGCCTGCGGGTGTACCTGGCGGCTGGGGCCGGCGCGTTGCTGGCGTTCGCCGTGGGCCTGCTGCTGTTGCGCCGGGCTTTGCGGCCGTTGCGGCAGATGGCCCGCACCGTGGCGCAGATCGACCTGCGCAGCCTCGACCGGCGCCTGCAGTGGCGCACCATTCCCGAGGAACTGCACGAGCCGGTGCAGGCCCTCAACGGCATGCTCGCGCGCCTGGACGACAGCTTCGGGCGCCTGTCGCAGTTCTCTGCCGACCTGGCCCACGAGATTCGCACGCCCCTGCATAACCTGCTGGGCAGCAACGGCCTGGCCCTCAGCCAGCCGCGCAGCAGCGATGAATACCAGGAGCTGCTGGCCTCCAACGTGGAAGAGTTCGAGCGCCTCAACCGCATGGTCGAGAACCTGCTGTTCCTGGCCCGCGCCGACCATGGCCAGCGCTTGCTCAACCGGGAGGCGGTGGACCTGCATGAGCTGGGCGAAGACCTGTGCGCGTACTTCGAGGCGCTGGCCGACGACCGCCAGCTGCGCCTGGACAACCAGCTGCATGGCTGCCTGGACGCCGACCTGCAGCTGCTGCAGCGGGCCCTGGGCAACCTGCTCGCCAACGCCGTGCGCCACGCCACGCCTGGCAGCACGGTGGTCCTGGCGCGGGCTGATGCGCAACTGACCGTCAGCAACCAGGGTGAGCCCATCGCCCCGCAGCACCTGGGCCGGCTGTTCGACCGCTTCTACCGGGTCGACGCCTCACGGGCCGAACCGGGGAACTCCGGCGGCCTGGGCCTGGCCATCGTGCAGTCGATCATGCAGCTGCATGGCGGCCAGGTGACGGTCAGCAGTGACGCGCAGGCCACGGTGTTCAGCCTGGCGTTCACACCATCCGATCGCGGAACTGCCCCGGCGACAGCCCCGTCCAGCGCTTGAAGGCGCGGTTGAAGCTGCTGGCGTCGGCAAAGCCCAGGCGGAAACCAATCTCGGTAAGCGTGACTTCAGCGTCGCGCAGGTAGGCCAGCGCCAGGTTCTGCCGGCACTGGTCCAGCAGCGCGTCGTAGCGGCAGCCTTCGTCGGCCAGGTGGCGCTGCAGGCTGCGCAGGCTCAGGTGCATGGACTCGGCGATCTGGTCGGCCGAGGGCACGCCGTTGGGCAGGTGGTGCTCGATGGCATTGCGCACCCGGCGCTCCCAGGTCAGCGGGTGCAGCAGCTCCAGGGTGCGGTTGAGCACCGCTTCGTTGTGTTCGGCCAGCTCGGGGTTGGCGTCGTCCAGGTGGCATTCGAAGTCCACGCAGGCGAATTCCAGCCAGTTGTGCGGTGCGTTGAAGTGCACCGGGGCGCGAAACACCGTGTGCCAGGGCGTCGGGTCGGCCGGCGGCGGGCGCGTCAGCCACACCCCCAGCGGCGCGTAGTCGCGGCCCAGGCGGTTGCGGCAGGTGCGCACGTAGATGGCGGCGAAGGCGTCCATGGCCTCGGGCGCCGGGGGCGGGCTGCCCTCGGGCACCTCCAGGCGGAACACGTAGCGGCCGTTTTCCCGGCTCAGGTGCGGCACCACGGCGTCGCTGACCACCTGGTGGTAGCGCACGATGCGCTCGAACACCTCGCGCAGGTTCTCGCTGGCCACCAGCGCATAGCCCAGGGCATGGAAGGTGGTGGGGCTGACGTAGCGCGACACGCGCAGGCCGATGGCCGGGTCGCCGCTGGCCTGCACCGCCAGTTGCCACAGGCGCGTGGTGGCCGACAGCGGGTAGCGGGCCTTGGGGTCGTCCATGTGCTGCAGGTCGAGGCCGGCCTTCTCGCACAGCGTGGCGCTGTCGAGGCCCAGTGCGTCCAGTTGCTTGCGCAAGGCGCGGGTCCAGCTGGCGAGCGTGGTCGGTTCAGTCATGACGAATGGCGCCTGAGGTCAACAGGTTGGCGTCCATGGCTAGCGTTCCTTGGCTGATTCTGAGTCAGAGTCGTTCCATCCATAACAAGAGGATGGAAGCATGGACCGCACTTGTGCAAGCCCCGACAGACTGAATGCACAGCAACGCAGCGCCCATATTCGCCAGGTGGTGATGGCCAAGGGTGACGATTTGCGCCGCCGCTACCCGATACTCAAGCACCAGGACGCCATCGGCGCCAGCATCCTGGCCTTCTCCCTGGCCGGCATGATCGGCAGCGCGGCGCTCTACATCGAGGGTTACATGGCCTGGTGGGCGTGCCTGCTGCTGAACGCCTTCTTCGCTTCGCTGACCCACGAGCTGGAACATGACCTGATCCACAGCATGTATTTCCGCAAGCAGCGGGTGCCGCACAATTTGATGCTGGCGCTGGTGTGGCTGGCGCGGCCAAGCACCATCAACCCGTGGATCCGCCGCCACCTGCACCTCAACCATCACAAGGTCTCGGGCACCGAGACCGACATGGAAGAGCGCGCCATCACCAACGGCGAGCCCTGGGGCATCGTCCGCCTGCTGATGGTGGGCGACAACGTGATGTCGTCGTTGATCCGCATGCTGCGGGCCAAGACCTGGGCGCACAAGTGGAGCATCCTCAAGCGCACCCTGCGGGTCTATGCACCGCTGGCGCTGCTGAACTGGGGCACCTGGTACGTGTTCCTCGGCTTCCATGCCGCCAACGGCGTCGCCTGGCTGCTGGGCGCGCCCATTGATTGGTCGGCGGGCACGCTGGCGGCCATGCAGGTGGTAAACGTGGCGGTGGTGGTGATCGTCGGCCCCAACGTGCTGCGCACCTTCTGCCTGCACTTCATCAGCTCGAACATGCATTACTACGGCGACGTGGAACTGGGCAACGTGATGCAGCAGACCCAGGTGCTCAACGCCTGGTGGCTGTGGCCGCTGCACGCGTTCTGCTTCAACTTCGGCAGCACCCACGGCATCCACCACTTCGTGGTGAAGGAACCCTTCTACATTCGGCAGATGACGGCGGGGGTGGCGCACAAGGTGATGGCGGAGATGGGCGTGCGCTTCAATGATTTCGGCACGTTCACGCGGGCGAACCGCTATACGCCGGTGGCGGATGAAGCCACCGCCCCGGTAGCGCAAGCCAACCCGTAGCAGCGGCCGCAGGCCGCGTCCGCAAGCGCCGCGTTGCATCGGGAGGTGCGCGGTGCCTGCGGACGCCGCCTGGCGGCAGCTGCTACGGGGTTAGTCGGGCTGGAAGGGGGATTTGCTGAGGATTACCCCGGTTTCTTCCACGTATTTCTGCCACTCGCCGATCAACGCCGCCAACTTCTGCGGGTGGCTGGCTGCCAGGTCGTGCACCTCGCCGCGGTCGCGGCTCAGGTCGTACAGCTGCCAGGTGGCCGGGCCCACCGGGCCGGGGATCCACACCGCTTTCCAGTCGCCCTGGCGGATGGCGCGCTGGCCGAACAGCTCCCAGCCGGTCACGGTCTTGTCGTCGTGCACGCTGGCGGTTTCGCCCGACAGGTAACCCAGCCACGAACGCCCGCGCACCGGCGCCACCTCCTTGCCGCGCCAGCGCGTGCCCGGGTGGCGCACGCCGGCCAGGTCGAGAATGGTCGGGGTGACGTCCATCACCGTGCCGAAGCCATGACCGATCTGCTTTTGCCGCGCCAGCGGCGGGTAGTGGATCAGCGCCGGCACGCGAATGCCGCCCTCGGTGGTGAACGCCTTGAACAGCCGCGACGGCGCGGTGGCCGCCTGGGCCCAGCCGGGGCCGTACCAGACGTAGGAGTTGGCGCGGCCGATGTTCTCCAGGCTGTTGTCGTAGTGGGCGTCCAGGTAGCTGAGCAGCTCGGGGCCGAACTTGGGGAAGGCTTCGAGCAGCGCGCCCTCGGCACCGTTGTCGGACATGAACAGGATGAAGGTGTTGTCCAGCTGGCCCTGCTGGCGCAGGTAGTCCACCACCCGGCCGATGTTCCAGTCCATGCGTTCGACCATGGCGGCGTACACCTCCATGGCCCGCGCCGAGGCCTGGCGCTGGCTGTCGTCGAGCTTGCTCCACTCGGCATTGAGTTCCAGCAGCGGGTGCGCCTCGGTGGCTTCGTCGATCAGCCCCAGCTCGCGCAGTCTGGCCAGGCGCTCCTGGCGCAGGGCGTGGGGCCCGGCGTCGTAGCGGCCCTTGTACTTGGCGACGATATCGGCCGGCGCCTGCAGCGGCCAGTGCGGCGCGGAGAAGGGCAGGTAGGCGAAGAACGGCCGGCTCTGGTCGCGCTCCTTCAGGTACTGCAGCAGCTTGTCGCCGAAGGCGTCCGAGGAATAGAAGTCCTTGGGCAACTCATCCAGAAAGGTGTCGTCCTCGATGTACAGCGCCGGGGTGGAACGCAGCAGGCCCGGGGTGCTGTCGTCGTAGGTGGGCTCGAAGCCGTAGTGGTTGGCCGCGCCCGGCAGCAGCGAGAACGAGCGCTCGAAGCCACGCGCATGGGGCGCCAGCTCAGCCGTCAGGCCCAGGTGCCATTTGCCGCTCATCAGGGTCTGGTAGCCGGCCTCGCGCAGCAGCTCCGGCAGGGCCACCACACGGTCGTTCAGGTAGCCCTCGTAGCCCGGCTTGCCGATCAGCTCGGGCGTCAGCGCCTCGGCCATGGTGCCGATGCCGGCGATGTGGTGGTCAGTGCCGGTCAGCAGCATGGAGCGGGTCGGCGAGCAGGTGGGCGCGGTGTGGAAGTCGGTCAGCCGCAGGCCGGCCAGCGCCAGCTGGTCCAGGTGCGGGGTGGCGATCTCACTGCCAAAGGCGCCGATGTCGGAAAAGCCGAGGTCGTCGGCCAGGATCACGAGGAAATTGGGACGTTGGGGCATCGTGCGGTTCCTTTGCTCAGCAGGCGATGAAAGCCGGCGGCAGATCGCGGATCTGCACCGGGTTGGGCGCGACGTACTGGTCGTCGCTGGTCAGTTCGTGCAGCAGCTCTTCGCGCAGCTGGTGGAATTCGAAGCTGCTGCGCTGGCGCGGGTGCGGCAGGTCGATCTCGACCACGCGCTTGATGCGGCCCGGGCGCGGTTCCATCACCACCACGCGGTCGGCGAGGAAAATCGCTTCCTCGACGTCGTGGGTGACCAGCACCGTAGTGATGCGCGCCCGCTCGCGGATGGCCAGCAGCTCGTCCTGCATCTGCTGGCGGGTCAGGGCATCGAGGGCGCCGAACGGCTCGTCCAGCAGCAGGATCCGTGGGCTGGCCACCAGGCCGCGGGCGATGGCCACGCGCTGGGCCATGCCGCCCGAGAGCTGGTGAGGGTAGGCGCGGGTGAAGTCCTTGAGGCCCACCAGGTTGACGAAGTCCTGCACGCGGCGCTGGCGCTGCTCGTTGCTCAGGGCCTCGTTGACCAGGCCCAGGCCGATGTTTTCTTCCACGGTGAGCCAGGGGAACAGCCGGTGTTCCTGGAAGACGATGCCGCGCTCGCTGCCGATGCCGGTCACGGGCTTGCCGTCGACCTGGATCTCGCCGCGAAAATCGGTGTCCAGGCCGATCAGCAGGCGCAGCAGGGTGGACTTGCCGCAGCCGCTGGAACCGACGATGGCGACGAACTCACCCTCGGCGATCTGCAGGTTGAACTCGCGGATGGCTTCCAGGGTGCCGCCGTCCACGTCGAACTGTTTGCCGACGTGGTTGAAGCTGACGATGGGGTGGGTCAGTGCGTTCATGCGTGTCTCCAGCGCGTGGCGCGCGCTTCGATGCGTTGCCCGAGGGCGTTGAGCAGGGCGCCGGTGATGCCGACCAAAAGCATGCCGCTCATGATCAGGTCCATGCGCATCAGCTGTTGGGCGCCGAGCATCAGGCTGGCGATGCCGCCGTTGGACGGCATGAAGTATTCGGCGCCGATGGTGCCCAGCCAGGCGTAGATCAGGCTCAGGCGCAGGCCGGCGAAGATGCCCGGCGCGGCACCCGGCAGGACCAGCCGGCGCAGGCGTTGCCACAGGCTCAGGCGCAGCACCTGGGCGGCCTCGGCCAGCTGTGGCGACAGGCTGGCGACGCTGCGGTGGGTGGCGATGAACAGCGGGAAGAACGCCGCCAGGGCCACGAACACCCATTTGGCTGGTTCGCCCAGGCCGAACCAGGCGGTGATCAGCGGTACCCAGGCAAAGATGGCGATCTGGCGCAGGGCGCCCAGGCTGGGGCCCAACACCCGCTCGGCAGGTTTTGACAGGCCCAGCAGCAGCCCCAGGGCAAAACCCAGCCCGCCGCCCAGCAGCAGGCCGGCCAGGGTGCGGCCCAGGCTGAGGCCCATGGCCGTCAGCAGCGAGCCGTCGGCCAGGCCCGCCCAGGTGGTGTGCAGCACCGCCAGCGGCGCGGCCAGAATGTTGGCGTCCACCCAGGCCAGCTGGCTCGCCAGCTGCCACAGCACCAGCAGCGCGGCGGGCAGCAGCCACGGCACCAGGCGGTCCAGGCCCTGGCTGTGGGTGGTACGCGGCAGCGCCGCGGTGGCCGCATGGGGCCAGTGCACCAGCTTGCGGTCGGCCAGGGCAATGCCCTTGTCCATGACCACGCCAATGACGCCGATCACCACCACGCAGACGAAGACGATATCGAGCATGAACAGCTGCCGCGCCCACACCATCAGGTAGCCGATGCCTTCGCTGGAGGCCAGCAGTTCCACCGCCAGCAGCGACGACCAGCCGGCGCCCAAGGCCAGGCGCACGCCGGCCATGAACGAGGGCAGGGCGGCCGGCAGCACCAGCCGGCGGACCAGCAGGCGCGGCGGCAGGCGCAGCACGGCGGCGGCTTCGCGCAGCCGCGGTTGCGCGTCGCGCACGCCCACCAGGGTATGCAGGGTCACCGGCACGACGATAGCCTTGATCAGCACCACCAGCTTGAGCAGTTCGCCGATGCCGAAGAACACCATGAACAGCGGAATCCAGGCCAGGGTCGGGATCTGCGCCAGGGCGGTGAAGGTCGGTAGCACCAGGCGCTCGGCACGGCGGCTGGCGCCCATCCAGGCACCCAGCAGCGCACCGCCGAGGATGCCGGCCAGCAGCCCCCAGCAAAGCCGTTGCAGGCTGATCCACAGGTTGGCCGGCAGGTCGTTGCCGGCCAGGTCCAGCGCGCTCTGCCACACCAGCGAAGGCGCGGGCAGTATCTGCTCGCTCATCCAGTGGTTGCGTGCGGCCAGCCACCACAACACGAACAGGGCGGCGGGCAGCAGCAGGGGTTGCAGGCGTTGGCCCAGGCCAGGGCCGGTGCGCCGGCGGGCGGCGGGGGGCGTTGCCAGGGGCACACTGAGAAGCGATTCGCGGGCCATGTCAGACCTCCGTTGTCGGCTACTGCGTAGGGCTATTTGCTTATTCTTATCCGATATATAAAAACTTTTTAATGATAGATATGGAGATAAGAGGTGCCATTTAAGGCCCAAGCGCGCAAGGCATCCAATGCATTCGGGGAATATTTCCCATGCGCCAGATGCATGGGCTGTAGGCTGCCTTCAACCCGCCTTGGCGGCAGGCTGCGCATCGATTGCCATGATGGTGTCGATCATCGCCCGCGCCGCCGGTGACAGGCGGAAACCCATGCGGCTGACGATGCCGCAGCGCGCGCTCAGGCTTTCCAGGTTCTGCGGCAGGTTGCGCCAGTGCAGCCGCACCAGCTCGCCCTCCAGGTTGTCCTCGTCAAAACCCTCCTCCGAGCACAGGCCGATGGCGTCGGAGTTGAGCACGATCTTCATCAGCGTCGGCATGTGCTCGGTCTGGATATGCGGGCTGAAGTCGGTCTTGCCGCTCAGGTTCGCCAGCAGCTTGCGCACCCCCGGCGGGATCAGCGTGGCGGCCAGCGGGTAGTCGAACATGTCGTTGGTGGACAGGCTCTCCTTGTTCACCAGCGGGTGCCCGCGGCGGCAGAAGAACGCGCCACGCTTGGGCGTCAGCGGCTGCGTCTGGAAGTTGGGGTCGGCCTCGAAGTGGCGGATGTCGGCGATGAAGAACTCGATTTCCTCGCGGCTCAGGGCGCGGCTCAGCTTCTCCCAGTTGTTCACCTCGAAGCAGGTGCGCACCTTGGGGTGGGCGCGCACGAACGCCGATATCGCGTCCGGCACCAGGCGCACGGCAGGCGCCGGGCCGCAGCCGAAGCGCAGTTCGCCGGCGTCGAGCTTGGTCATCTGCGTCACTTCGCTGGCCAGCAGCGCGGCGCCCTGCACCAGGCTCAGGGCGTGCTGCAGCACCACCTGGCCTTCCGGGGTGGGGCGCAGGTCCTTGTTGCCGCGGTCCACCAGCACGCAGCCGAATTCCTGCTCCAGGCCCTGGATGCTGCGGCTGAACGCCGGCTGGGTGATGCCCATGGCATCGGCGGCGCGGACAAAACTGCGGTGTTCGGTGAGGGCGATGAAGTACCGCAGCTGGCGCAGATCCATATGCATTCCCGGCATTTGAAAAATAGGTCGAAGGTATTGGTACAGCGGGTGGGTTGAGGTTTTAAATGCAAGCTCTTATTCCGTCAACGAAGCATTGGTGATTCATCTAGAACTAATGCTTATATGCATAGAGAGAAGAGGGTCCAACCATGAGCACTGCCACACTCGCCACGAACCCCACCGCCGTTGCGCTGGATATCCACCCGGTTGCCGGCCGCATCGGCGCCGAGATCCGCGGCATCCAGCTGGGCGCCGACCTTGACGCCGCCACCGTCGAGGCCATCCAGGCCGCGCTGGTGAAGCACAAGGTGATCTTCTTCCGTGGCCAGGCCCACCTCGACGACCAGAGCCAGGAGGCCTTCGCTCATTTGCTCGGCGAGCCCATCGCCCACCCCACCGTGCCGGTGCGTGACGGCACCCGTTACCTGATGCAACTGAGCGGCGCCGACGGCCAGCGCGCCAACTCCTGGCACACCGACGTGACCTTCGTGGATGCCTACCCTAAGGCCTCCATCCTGCGCTCGGTGATTGCCCCGGCAGCCGGTGGCGACACCGTGTGGGCCAACACCGCCGCGGCCTACAACGACCTGCCGGCGCCCCTGCAGGAATTGGCTGACAAGCTCTGGGCGGTGCACAGCAACGAATACGACTACGCCGCGGCCAAGCCCGACGTCTCGGCAGAAAAGCTCGAGCACTACCGCAAGGTGTTCACCTCCACGGTGTACGAGACCGAGCACCCGGTGGTGCGCGTGCACCCCATCAGCGGCGAGAAAACCCTGCTGCTGGGGCACTTCGTGAAGCGCATCAAGGGCTACAACTCGAGCGATTCGGCGCACCTGTTCGGCCTGCTGCAAAGCCATGTGGTGCGCCTGGAAAATACCGTGCGCTGGCGCTGGAGCACCGGCGACGTGGCCATTTGGGACAACCGCGCCACCCAGCACTACGCGGTGGATGACTACGGCACCCAGGAGCGCATCGTGCGCCGCGTGACCCTGCAGGGCGAAGTGCCGGTGGGCGTGGCGGGGCAGCGTAGCGTGACTACGCGGGGGGTCTAAAGGCGACGCAGCCTTCGGCAGCTTGTGTCTAGAGAAGGGAATAGAATCTGGGGTGAGAGCGGTGAATGGCAGGTTGTTCGGCAGCAGTGTTGATAAGCACGTGTAGCAGCAGAACCGCCATTCACCTC
>NZ_JBSKHP010000015.1:0-190441 GCF_057128625.1 Pseudomonas imperatae
TCGCCGATGGTAGTGTGGGGTTTCCCCATGTGAGAGTAGGTCATCGTCAAGATTAAATTCCGAAACCCCCATCTGCGAAGGCAGGTGGGGGTTTTGTCTTTTCTGGCTTGCACAAAATGCGTTCCGCCGCACCGCGCAATGATTTGATACCGTGCAGACCCCGGACGCCGCCTTCGGCAGCTGCTACGGGCAAACCACATCTGATAAGGTTTCCACCTGTCCCCGTTTCCCCAGCCAAGGAATTGCCCATGCCGGCCAGCCCCTCCCTTACACCAGGTTTCATGGTGGTTCACGGCAACCGCCTGGATGAACTGCGCAGCCTGGTGGTGAGCTGGATGCGGCGTTACCCCTTGGCGCCGCTGGAAAACGAAATCGCCCTGGTGCAGAGCAACGGCATCGCCCAGTGGCTGAAGCTGGCCCTGGCCGAAGACGCGCAAGACGATGACCTGGGTGGCTGCGGCATTGCCGCGGCCATCGATGTGCAACTGCCCGGCAGTTTCATGTGGCAGCTCTACCGCGGGGTGCTGGGCAAGGACGAGATCCCCCAGGCTTCGCTGCTCGACAAGGCACCGCTGACCTGGCGGTTGATGCGCCTGCTGCCGCAACTGATCGACCAACCGCATTTCGAGCCACTGCAGCGCTTCCTTACCGACGACAACGACCTGCGCAAGCGCTATCAGTTGGCCGAGCGCCTCGCCGACCTGTACGACCAATACCAGGTGTACCGTGCCGACTGGCTGGAAGACTGGGCCGCCGGCCGCCATCAGCTGCGCAACGTGCGTGGCGAGGCCAAGCCCTTGCCCGAGGCCAACCGCTGGCAGGCGGAGTTGTGGCGCGCGCTGCTGCACGACGTCGGCGAGCAGGGCATGGCCCAGAGCCGTGCCGGCGTGCATCAGCGCTTCATCGAGCGCATCAACGCGCTGGACACCGCGCCGCCCGGGCTGCCCAACCGCGTGATCGTCTTCGGTATCTCATCGTTGCCGGCTCAGGCGCTTGAAGCATTGGCAGGGCTGGCACGCTTCAGCCAGGTGCTGCTGTGCGTACACAACCCTTGCCGCCATCACTGGTCCGACATCGTTGCCGACAAGGACCTGCTTCGCCACCAATACAAGCGCCAGGCGCGCAAGCAGGGCATGCCGGTCGTCATCGACGCCGACGCGCTGCACCAGCACGCCCACCCGCTATTGGCCGCCTGGGGCAAGCAGGGCCGTGACTACATCAACCTGCTGGACAGCTACGACGACCCCAACAGTTACCGCGCCGCGTTCCGCGAAGGGCGCATCGACCTGTTCACCGAGGACGAGCCCACCACGCTGCTCGGCCAACTGCAGGACGACATCCTCGAGCTGCGCCCGTTGGCCGAAACCCGCACCACCTGGCCTGCGGTAAACCCGGCCAAGGACCGCTCGATACGCTTCCACGTGGCCCACAGCGCCCAGCGCGAAGTGGAGATCCTGCACGACCAGCTGCTGGCCCGGTTCAGCGCCGATCCCAACCTCAGGCCCCGCGACGTTATCGTCATGGTCCCCGACGTTGACAGCTACGCCCCGCATATTCGTGCCGTGTTCGGCCAGCTGGACCGCCACGACCCACGCTTCATTCCGTTCACCCTGACCGACCAGAACCAGCGTGGCCGCGACCCGTTGCTGATCGCCATAGAGCATTTGCTCAAGCTGCCTGACAGCCGCTTCGCGGTCAGCGAAATCCTCGATCTGCTGGACGTGCCCGCCCTGCGCGCACGTTTCGGCATGCAGGAAAACGACCTGCCCACCTTGCACCGCTGGATCGAAGGTGCCGGCATCCGCTGGGGGCTCAACGCGGCCCAGCGCGCTGGCCTGGGCCTGCCCGAGCAACTGGAGCAGAACAGCTGGCGGTTCGGCCTGCGGCGCATGCTGCTGGGCTACGCGGTAGGCGGCGGCGAGGGCTATGGCGGTATCGAACCCTATGATGAAATCGGTGGCCTGGATGCGGCGCTGATCGGCCCGCTGGTGGCCTTGCTCGATGCCCTGGAGGTCGCCCACCAGGTGCTGTCGACGCCTGCCGAGCCGCAGGAGTGGGGCGAGCGCCTGCACGGCCTGGTCCAGGTATTTTTCCAGGCCAGCACCGAGCACGACGACTACCTGCTGGTGCAACTCGAAGAGCTGCGCGAGCAATGGCTGCGCACCTGCGCCTCGGTGGAACTGCACGAGCCGCTGCCGCTGACCGTGGTGCGCGAGGCCTGGCTGGCCGGGCTCGACCAGGGCAAGCTGTCCCAGCGCTTCCTCGCCGGTGCGGTGAACTTCTGCACGCTGATGCCCATGCGCGCCATCCCCTTCAAGGTGGTGTGCCTGTTGGGCATGAACGACGGTGATTACCCGCGTGCTCAACCCCCCTTGGACTTCGACCTGATGGGCAGCGACTACCGCCCCGGCGACCGCTCGCGCCGCGAGGACGACCGCTACCTGCTGCTCGAAGCCCTGCTGTCGGCGCGCGAACAGCTGTACATCAGTTGGGTAGGCCGCAGCATCCGCGACAACAGCGAGCGCCCGGCCTCGGTGCTGATCGGCCAACTGCGCGACCACCTCGCCAGCGGCTGGGCGCTGCAGGGCGCGGAGGAGGGTGGCAAGCTCAACGCTGGCGAGCAACTGGTGCATGCCCTGAGCCTGGAGCACCCGTTGCAGCCGTTCAGCGCGCGTTATTTCCATGAAGGCAGCGGCCTGTTCAGCTTCGCCTCCGAATGGCGGGTGCTGCACACCGAGCAGAGCGAACAGCCCACCGAAGCCGTGCTGCCGCCCCATGAACAGGACGAGCCGCTGGCCCTCACGCAACTGCAGGATTTCCTGCGCAACCCGGTGCGTCATTTCTTCAGCCAGCGCCTGAAAGTGTTCTTCGAAACCGCCGAGGCGCCGCTGGCCGATGAAGAGCCGTTCGTGCTCGACGCCCTGGAGCGCTACACCCTCAGCGACCAGCTGCTGACCACGGCCATGGCTACCCTGGGCGCCGTCGATGAAGCGCTGCACACCCAGGCCCGGCGCATGCAAGGCAGCGGCCTGCTGCCCATGGCCGGTTTCGGCACCTTGCTGCAGGAAGAACTTATAGAACCGCTGCCCGACCTGCTGCAACGCTTCCAGCAGCTGTTGGTGCTGTGGCCGACGCCTGTGGTGGCCGCCAAGCCGGTGAACTTTGAATACAACGACCTGCGCCTGGATGGCTGGGTCAGCAACCTGCACCAGCGCGCCGATGGCAACCTGCTGAGCGTCACGGCCATCGCCAACGCCATCGGCGGTGCCCGTTCGCGCAAATGGCACCGCCTCACCCGCAGCTGGGTCACCCACCTGGCCGCCTGCGCGGTTGGCCTGCCGCTGACCACTGCGGTGGTTGCCAGCGACGACACCCTGGTGCTGGCAGCGCTGGAGCCAGGGCAGGCCCGCGAAGTGTTGGGCCACCTGCTGCAAGCCTGGCAACAGGGCATGCGCCGGCCGCTGCCGGTGGCGGTGAAAACCGCGTTCGCCTGGCTGGGCCAGGGCGACCCGGTCAAGGCCGAGGCCGCCGCGCGCAAGGCCTATGAAGGCGATGGCATCACCACCGATGGTGAGCGCCGCGAGAGCGTGGCGCTGGCCCGGCAGTTCCCCGACTTCAATGCGTTGGTCGACAGCGAAGAGTTCGAAGGCTGGTGCGATGCCTTGTACCGCCCCATGTTCGAAGCGCCCTGGCGCTCCATCGATGCCGACGAGGCCCGCTCATGACCGACTCCCGACTCAAGCCCCTGGCGCTGGCCTTCCCCCTGCGTGGCAGCCAGCTGATCGAGGCCAGCGCCGGTACCGGCAAGACCTTCACCATCTCGGCGCTGTACCTGCGCCTGGTGCTGGGCCACGGTGGCGAACAGGCAGGCTTTGGCCGCGAATTGCTGCCGCCGCAGATCCTCGTGGTGACCTTCACCGACGCCGCCACCAAGGAGCTGCGCGAACGCATCCGCACGCGCCTGGCCGAGGCTGCGCGCTTCTTCCGCGACGAGATGCCCAGCCCCGACGACCTGATCAGCCAGCTGCGCGACGAGTTCGCCCCCGAGCAGTGGGCCGGGTGCGCCAACCGCCTGGACATCGCCGCGCAATGGATGGACGAAGCGGCGGTCTCGACCATTCACAGCTGGTGCCAGCGCATGCTGCGCGAGCACGCCTTCGACAGCGGCAGCCTGTTCACCCAGACCCTGGAGACCGACCACAGCGACCTGCTGGGCGAGGTGGTGCGCGACTACTGGCGGCGCTTCTGCTACGCCATGCAGGGTGACACGCTCAACTGGGTGCGCAGCAACTGGGGTGGTCCGGCCGCGCTGCTGCCGCGCGTGCGTGCGCTGTTCGGCACCCCGCGCCGTGGCGACAGCGGCCAGGAGCCCGCCGAGCTCATCGAGGCCGCGCTGGCCGAGCGCAAGCTGGCCTTGCAGCAACTCAAGGCACCCTGGGCGCAATGGGCCGAAGAGCTGCGGGCCATCTGCCTGGAGGCCGTGGCGGCCAAGGCCGTGGACGGCCGCAAGATGCAGGCTCGTTACTTCGAGCCCTGGTTCGACAAGCTTGGCGCCTGGGCCGCTGACGAAAGCCTGGTGGACCTGGACATCGGCACCGGCTTCAGCCGCCTGACCCCGGACGGCATGGCCGAAGCCTGGAAGGGCGAGCCGCCGGCGCACCCGGCGCTGGAAGCCATGCAGGGCCTGGCCGACGCCCTGGCCGGCCTGCCCACCCCCGATGCCGCGGTGCTTGAGCACGCTGCGCGCTGGGTTGGCGCGCGCTTCGAGGAAGAGAAACGCCGGCGCGCCGAAATGGGCTTCGACGACATGCTGCTGCGCCTGGACGCTGCCTTGCAGGGCAGTGGCGGCGAGCGCCTGGCCGGGTTGATTCGCGAGCAGTTTCCGGTGGCGTTGATCGACGAATTCCAGGACACCGACCCGGTGCAGTACCGGATCTTCGAAAGCATCTACCACATCGAGGCCAACCAGCCCGAGAGCGGCCTGTTCCTGATTGGCGACCCCAAGCAGGCGATCTACGCCTTCCGGGGCGCCGACATCTACACCTACTTGCGCGCGCGCCAGGCCACCACCGGCCGCCTGCACACCCTGGGCACCAACTTCCGTTCCAGCCATGCGATGGTCGAGGCGGTGAACCACGTATTCAACGTCGGCGAACAGCGTGAGCTGGGGCGCGGCGCGTTCCTGTTCCGCCAGGGCGAGGACAATCCCGTGCCGTTCCTGCCGGTGCTGGCCCAGGGCCGCAAGGAGGCCTTGAGCGTCGGCGGCCAGCCCGTGCCGGCGCTGAACCTGTGGCAGCTGCAAAGCGACGCGCCGCTGTCCGGCGTGGTCTACCGCCAGCAGCTGGCGGCGGCCTGTGCCAGCACCATCGTCGAGCTGCTCAACGGCGGCCAGCGGGGCAGCGCCGGTTTCAGCAAGCCCGGCGAAGCCATGCGCCCGGTCACGCCGGCGGACATTGCCATCCTGGTGCGTGACGGCAAGGAGGCCCAGGCGGTGCGCGGCGAACTGGCGGCGCGTGGGGTGCGCAGCGTGTACCTGTCCGACAAGGATTCGGTGTTCGCCGCCCAGGAAGCCCACGACCTGCTGAGCTGGCTCAAGGCCTGCGCCGAGCCGGACGCCGAGCGCCCACTGCGTGGCGCCCTGGCCACCACCACCTTGAACCTGCCCCTCAGCGCCCTGGCGCAGCTGAACCAGGACGAGCTGGCCTGGGAGCGGCGGGTGATGCAGTTCCGCACCTACCGCACCCTGTGGCGCACCCAGGGCGTGCTGCCCATGCTGCGCCGCCTGCTGCACGATTTCCGCCTGCCGCAGACCTTGATGCTGCGCAGCGACGGCGAGCGCGTGCTCACCAACCTGCTGCACCTGTCCGAGCTGCTGCAGCAGGCCGCTGGCGAGCTGGACGGCGAACAGGCGCTGATCCGCCACCTGTCCGAGCACCTGGCTACGGCTGGCCAGGCCGGTGAAGAACAGATCCTGCGCCTGGAAAGCGACGAGCAGTTGGTCAAGGTGGTGACCATCCACAAATCCAAGGGCCTGGAATACCCGCTGGTGTTCCTGCCCTTCATCTGCTCGGCCAAACCGGTGGACGGCAAGCGCCTGCCCCTGGCGTTCCACGACGAGCAGGGCAACGTGCAGGTGACCCTGAGCCCAACCGCCGAGCAGGTGCAACTGGCTGACGACGAGCGCCTGGCCGAAGACCTGCGCCTGCTGTACGTGGCCCTGACCCGCGCCCAGCATGCCTGCTGGCTGGGTGTTGCCGACCTCAAGCGTGGCAACACCAAGGACTCGGTGCTGCACCGCTCGGCCCTGGGCTACCTGCTGGGCGGTGGCCAGCGCCTGGGCGAGCCCCAGGCCCTGGCCATCTGGCTGCGCGATCTTGCGGCAGATTGCCCGGCCATTCACGCCGGGCTGATGCCCGAGGCCACCACCCAGCATTACGTGCCGCCGCGCAACGAAGCCAACCTGCTGGCAGCCAAGCAGCCCAAGCGCCGGGCCGCAGAGAACTGGTGGATCGCCTCCTACAGTGCCCTGCGCATCAGCGACAGCGTGGCGCCGGGCAGCGACCAGTCCCCTGACAGCCCCCAGGCCCAGAAGCTGTTCGACGACGAACGCCTGGACCCTACCGCGCCGCGCGAAGCCCAGGCGATCAGTGGCGATATCCACCGCTTCCCGCGCGGCCCCAACCCCGGCACCTTCCTCCACGGCCTGCTGGAGTGGGCCGGGCGCGAAGGCTTCGCTACGGTCGCCGGGCAACCTGAGCTGCTGGCGGAAACAGTGGGCGCGCGCTGCAACCTGCGTGGTTGGAAGGGCTGGATCCCGACGCTGAACAGCTGGCTGCTGCACCTGTTGCAGACGCCCCTGGCCATTGGCGACACCCGCCTGAGCCTGACCGACCTTACGCAGTACCAGATCGAGATGGAGTTCTGGTTCGCCAGCCACCGCGTCGACGTGACCCAGCTCGATACCCTGGTGCGCGACCACACCCACGACGGCGCTGCGCGTGCGCCCGCTGAGGGCGCCATGCTCAACGGCATGTTCAAGGGCTTCATCGACCTGACCTTCGAGCACGAAGGCCGCTATTACGTGGCCGACTACAAGTCGAACTGGCTGGGCGCCGACGAGAGTGCCTACACCGAGTTGGCCATGACCCAGGCCATCCTCGACAACCGCTACGACCTGCAATACGTGCTGTACCTGCTGGCCCTGCACCGCCAGCTCAAGGCCCGCCTGCCCGGCTACGACTACGACCAGCACGTGGGCGGCGCGGTGTTCATCTTCCTGCGCGGCGTGCACGCGCCTAGCCAGGGCCTGGCGTTCGCCCGGCCACCGCGCGAGTTGATCGAACGGTTGGACGAGCTGTTCCGCGGCGTGGTGCGCCAGCCTGAACCCATGGGTGACCTGTTCGAAGGAGAACCGGCATGAGCCGTACATTTGCCGATCTGCTGCCTACTGCGCTGGAGGCCCGCAGCCTCGCCGAGCTGGCCCCGCTGCAACAGGTCGACGACCTGTTGGCGCTGCTGGAGCGCTGGGCCGAGCGCGGTTGGCTGCGGGCGCTGGACAAGGCTTTCGTCGGTTTCCTCGCCGAGCGTGACCCGGGCGGTGACCCGCTGGTGCTGCTGGCCGCTGCGCTCACCAGCCACCAGCTGGGCCACGGCCACGTCTGCCTGGACCTGGCGCAAACCCTGGAAGAGCCCGACTTCGCGCTATCGCTGCCGCCCGAGGGCGACGCGTTGGCAGGCCCGGTGCTGCTGCCCTCACAACTGCTGGAACACCTGCAACCCGAAGCCTGGCGCCAGACCCTGGCGGCCAGCCCGCTGGTGGCATTGGCCGACACCGACAGCGGTGAACGGCCGCTGGTGTTGGCCGGCCAGCGCCTGTACCTGCGCCGCTACTGGAGCTACGAACGGCGCATCGACACGGCCCTGCGCCAGCGCCTGGCCGCACAGGAAGCCACGCCGGACGATTTGCGCACGCGCCTTGAACAGCTGTTCGGCAGCCCCGGCAGCGAACGTATCGACTGGCAAAAGCTGGCCTGCGCCCTGGCCACCCGCAGCGCCTTCAGCATCGTCACCGGCGGCCCCGGCACCGGCAAGACCACCACCGTGGTGCGCCTGTTGGCCCTGCTGCAGGCCCCGGCGGTAGAGGCGGGCGCACCGCTGCGCATCCGCCTGGCCGCGCCCACGGGCAAGGCCGCGGCGCGGCTGACCGAATCCATCAGCGCCCAGGTCAAGCAGCTGGAAGTCAGCGACTGGGTCAAGGCCAAGATCCCCACTGAAGTGACCACCGTGCACCGCCTGCTGGGCAGCCGCCCGGGCACCCGGCACTTCCGCCACAACGCCGCCAACCCGTTGCCGCTGGACGTGCTGGTGGTGGACGAGGCGTCGATGATCGACCTGGAAATGATGGCCAACCTGCTGGGCGCCATGCCCGCCCACGCGCGGTTGGTGCTGCTGGGCGACAAGGACCAGCTGGCCTCGGTGGAAGCTGGCGCGGTGCTGGGCGACCTGTGCCGCGACGCCGAGCAGGGCTGCTACAGCCCGCAGACCTTGGCGTGGCTGGAAGCGGTCAGCGGCGAAGCACTGGCCGACGGCGGCCTGCAGGTGGGCAGCGCCGAGCGCAACCCGCTGGCCCAGCAGGTGGTGATGCTGCGTCACTCGCGACGCTTCGGCGAAGGCAGCGGTATTGGCCAGCTGGCCTTGCGGGTCAACCGCCAGGAGGCCGACCAGGCGCGCGAGCTGCTCAACGCCGGCCAGTTCGGCGACATCTTCGCCATCAAGCTCAGCGGCGAGCACGATCGCAAGCTCGACCGCCTGCTGCTGCAAGGCCAGGGCAGCGCCGGCCCCCAGGGCTACCGCCATTACCTGAACGTGCTGCAGGCCAACCGCCCGGCGCCGCGCACCGCGCTGGAAAGCGAGCTCTGGGCCGGTTGGGCGAAACAGGTGCTGGAGGCGTTCGAGTCGTTCCAGCTGTTGTGCGCGGTGCGCAAGGGGCCATGGGGCGTGGAGGGCCTGAACCAGCGCGCTACCCAGGCGCTGACCGCCGCGCGGCTGATCGAAGGCGACCAGCCCTGGTACGAAGGCCGGCCGGTGCTGATGACCCGCAACGACTATGGCCTGGGCCTGATGAACGGTGACATTGGCATTGCCCTGCGCCTGCCCGAAAGCGGTGCGCCAGACCGCCAGGTGCTGCGCGTGGCCTTTCCCCGCAACGACGGCCAGGGTGGCGTGCGCTTCGTGTTGCCCAGCCGCCTGAATGACGTGGAAACGGTGTTTGCCATGACCGTGCACAAGTCCCAGGGCTCGGAGTTCGCCCACACCGCGCTGATCCTGCCCGACGCGCTCAACCCGGTGCTGACCAAGGAGCTGATCTACACCGGCATCACCCGCGCCAAGCACTGGTTCAGCCTGATCGAACCCCGCGCCGGGGTTTTCGAAGACGCCGTGCGGCGCAAGGTGAAACGCCTGAGCGGGTTGATGCTGGAACACTGAGGCCCCGTAGCCGCTGCCGCCAGGCTGCGCAGGCCCGCGAGTGCGCTGGAAATCTTCAGCGTAGATAAGGGCCCGCGCCGCCTACGGCAGCGGCTACGAAGTGGGCAGGCTCCGCTTCCCCCAGCCCCATGAACCGCCGCACCCGCTCCGCCTCGGGCGCATGGCGAATGCGCTCGGGGCTGGCATCCAGCTGCACGTTGCCGTTTTCCATGAACACCACCCGGTCGGAAATCGACAGGGCAAAGTCCATCTCGTGGGTCACGATCAGCATGGTCATGCCGTCCTTGGCAAGGTCAGCGATCACCTTCAGCACGTCGCCCACCAGCTCCGGGTCCAGCGCCGAGGTGGGTTCGTCGAACAGCATCACCTGCGGCTCCATGGCCAGGGCGCGGGCGATGGCCACGCGCTGTTGCTGGCCACCGGACAATTGGTGCGGGTACTTGTTGGCGTGGGCCAGCAGGCCGACTTTATCCAGCAGGGCAAAGGCCTGTTGGCGGGTGACGTGCTTGTCGCCACCGTGGTAAATCGGCGCCAGGGTAATGTTGTCCACAAGGTTCAGGTGCGGGAACAGGTTGAAGCTCTGGAACACCATGCCGATGTGCCGCACGCCCCGGCGCATCTGCGGGTTGTTCGGCGTGTCGCCGGCGTGAATGAAGCTTTCGCCGAACAACACGATCTCGCCCTGGTCGATGCTTTCCAGGCCGTTGATGGTGCGAATCAACGACGTCTTGCCCGAGCCCGACGGGCCGATGATCGACACTACCTGGCCGCTGGCGACGCTGAGGTCGATGCCCTTGAGCACCTCATGGTCGCCATAGCGCTTGTGGATGTTCTGCAACTGCAGCGCTGGCGCCGCGCCGGCCAGGGGCTTGCGCCCGGTGCTCGGCAGCCGCGCCGCCAGGCTCTGGCGCAGTTGCGCCAGCGGGTTGGCCGCCAGGGTCTGCGGGCTGCGCTGGCTGAGGTCCAGGTAGCGCTCCAGGCGCTGCAGCAGCCAGCCGAACAGGCTGACGATCAGCACGTAGTACACGGCCACCGCCGCCAGGGTCTCCATGACCAGGAAATTCTGCGCGTACAGGCGTTGGCCCACGGTGAGCAGCTCGGTGAGGGAGATCACCGAGATCAGCGAGGTGAGTTTCACCACGGTGATGTATTCATTGATCAGCGTTGGCAGGGATATGCGGAACGCCTGGGGAATCACGATCAGCCGTTGCAGGCCCAGGGCGCCAATGCCCAGGGCACGGCCGGCTTCCTTCTGGCCCTTGTGCACGGAAATCAGGCCGCCGCGGTGGATCTCGGCCATGTACGCCGCCTCTGTCACCACCAGCGCCAACAGCCCCGAATAGAAGGGGTTGGACAGCACGCTGCCGGTCACCGGGAACAGCTGCGGCAGGTTGTAGACGAACACCACCAGCACCAGCAACGGAATGCTGCGGAAGAACCAGATGTACACCGCCGCTGGCAGGCTCAGCCACTTGATGCTCGACAGCTTGGCGCTGGCCAGGCCGAAGCCTAGCAGCATGCCGATGAACCAGCCCAGGGCGCTGAGTTCGACCACCGTGACGCAGGCTTCCCAGAACGCGGGCATGGAGAACAGCGAGATGAAATAGGACCAGTCGAATTGCATGGGTACCCGCTCCGCATTGAACGGCCGGCCACCCTGGCAAGGGCAGCCGGCGCCAGGGTCAGTTGGAGGCTTCTTCCAGGTTGTACTTCTTCAGGATCGCCGCGTATTCGCCGGACTGCTTGCTCTGGGCCACGGCCTTGAGCAGCGCCTGGTAGGTCTCCTCATTGCCCTTCTTCACGTAGATGCCCAGGGTCTGCGGGTACACCAGCTGCTGCGAGGTCACCAGCACGCGGCCCTTGGTCTTCTCGGCGATCATGTGCGCGGCGCCGGAAATCTCCACCTGGGCCTGGATGTTCTTCGACAACAGCGCCTGGGTCACCTCGGGCGCCGAGGGGTATTCGCTCACGGTGATGGCGCCCTTGTTGTTGGGCAGGCAGTAATCGGTGGATAGCTTCTGGAACTGCGCCACCCAGGTGGTGCCCTGCTCCAGCCCGACTTTCAGGCCGCACAGGTCCTCGGGCACCGCCGGTTTCAGCGGGCTGTCGGCCGGCACCATGATCGCCGCGCCGGTGCGCGCGTAGGGAATGGTCTGCGCCTGGGCCTGGCGTTCCGGGGTGATGTACATGCCGGAGATGATCGCGTCGTAGTGCCCGGCGTTCAGCCCCAGGATCAGGTTGGGGAACTTGGTGTCGACGAACTCGGCCTTGGCGTCCAGCTGCTTGGCCAGCGCGTGGGCCAGTTCCGGGTCGGAGCCCACCACGTTCTTGTCACTGTCGTAGGACTCGAACGGCGGGTAGGTGATTTCCATGCCGACCTTCAGCTGGCCGGGCGTGGCGGTGGTCGAGGCCAGGGCGGCGGTGGTGCTCAGCAGGCAGGCGGCCAGCAGGGTCAGGCGGGTAATGTGGGACATGCGGGTGCTCCAGAGTAAGGGGAAGAACGTCAGGCCTGTTTTTTCAAATGACCGAAACTCGACGGCTTGCGGGCCTTGGCGGGCAGCTGCACCTCGCCGTTTTCCACGCGTTTGCGCAGGTACTGGTAGGTCTGCAACGCCTGGCCGTACATGTGCTCGCCGATGGCGATTTCCTCGTAGTCCTGGCCGCCTTGGGCGAAGGCGGGCAGGGGCTTGATCTGGGTGTGGTAGTCGCACGCGTAGAACAGCGGGAACGAATAGCGCTCGTGGCTGACCTTGCGCACCCGATGGGCCGTTGCAACGAACGTACCGGCGGTCATCACTTCCAGCATGTCGCCGATGTTGACCACGAAGGCGTCGGCAATGGGCGGCGCGTCGATCCACTGCCCCAGGTCGTTCATCACCTCCAGGCCCGGCTGGTCGGCCTGCAAAATGGTGAAGCACTCGTAGTCGGTGTGTGCACCGATACCGGGCGCGTCGACGGCGTCTGCATCAAAGGGGTAATGGATCAGCCGCAGCTTGGAGGGCGGGCGGGTCACCAGCGGGTCGAAATAGTCCTCGGCCAGCCCCAGGGCCAGGGCAAAGCCGCCGAACAGCTTGCGGCCCAGGGCGAACACTGCGGCGTAATAGGCCTGCACCGAGGCCTTGAAACCCGGCACCTCGGGCCAGTGGTTGGGCCCCAGCAGCGGCGTGTTGGCCAGCACCAGCGGGTCGTCGGCGGGCACCTCGAAGCCCACGTCGAAGGCTTCCTTGTGATCGGGCTTGCCCTTGGAGTAGACCTCTTCACCCTCGGGCACGAAGCCCTTGTGGGTGGCCGAGGTGCCGATGTAGTGCTGCATCTTCGCCGCCAGCGGCTGGGCGAAATAGTCCCGGGCGGCCTGGCGCAGGTTGGCGATCAGCTGCGGGGCGATGCCGTGGCCGGTGATGTACAGGAAACCGACCTCGCTGGCGGCGCGGCCCAGTTGCTCGGCCACCGCCAGGCGGTGTTCCAGTTCGACGCTGAACAGCCCGGCGATGTTCACCACCGGGATGCTCTTGAAGTTGGCCTTGGGCTCAATGTTATTCATCAGGGTTCCTCAGCAGTGGGCGGCGCGGAAACGCTCGAAGTGGGCGCGTTCGGTGCGGGCCATCCACACGTTCAGCGACCACAGGTCGGCGACCGGGACATTGGTGAAGGGCAGGTGGTGCAGGTAGCCGTCGGCGCCGAACTCCGGGGTCAGGGTGGTGACCTGGTAGCCGCGCGCCTGTTGCGAGGCCCAGATGACCTCCCAGTGTTGTTGGTGGAAAGCCAGTTCGCGGCCGTATTCCGGGGCGCCGGGGTGCGGCACCTGCGGGCCCTGGTCGTAGCCGACCCGGGCCTGAATGTGATGCACGCGCTCGACGAACGCGCCGAGGTCGTCCGCCGGGTCGTCCAGCAGGCGCTCGCAGGTCACCACCCAGTGGCTGATGTCGCTGGTGAAACGCAGGTCCGGCAGCTGGCGGATCAGCTCCAGGGTCACCCAGGGGTTGAACAGCGAGCGAGAGCGGTGGGTTTCGAAACTGAGGAATTGGCCATGCTTGTGGCCCAGCTCCAGCGCGCGGCCGAAGAACTCCACCTGTTGGGCCAGGGGCCAGCGGTCGTTGCCGGCCAGCACGTTGATGAAGCGCGGCGTCAGCTCGCCGGCCCAGGCCAGCTTGGTGTCCAGGTCATTGAGGTGTTCGGCGGGTTGGGCCGATTGCTGGGGCAAAACGTCGTAGGCGGTGAACAGAGTACAAATGTACCCCGTCGAGTTGGCGCGCAGGAACGCGGCGAATTCGCTGCGCTCACGGGCCACCAGCGGCAGCCGCGCCTCCATGCCGTCGAAGCCGGCGGCCTGCAGTTCTTCCAGGGCCTGGGCCTTGCTGGCGGTGTAACCCCACAGGGTGCGGAAGGTTTCCAGTTTCATCGAGGCTCCTCATGCTACTCAGCACCCTGGCGGCATGGGCCGGGGCGTCATTGGGCTGGGCAGTAGCAAAAGGGCACGCGAATGGCCGGGTCTCTGGCGGAACCGGTCCGGTTGGATGGCTGGATCTTAGGCAGGGCCGTGTGTCGGGAAGAATAGGAAAGCTCAAATCGATAGTTCAGAAATCCTTGAACCAATAGCCCGCTACCGAACCGGGTAAGGTGAAAAGGCTGTGCTATCGTTTTGGCACGACCGGGCATCACATGGGTTTTCATCAGGGAGCTGTCTGGATGGCGGGTGTCATTGGCTACGGAAAGCGCATGTGGGAGCCTGCACCATGAGCGGCCGCACCCTGCGCAGCGCGCTGCGGCGTGCGCAACTGGCGGTGGCGCTGGGCGCGGCCGGCCTGTGCGCCGGCTGCATGATCGTGTTGGGCGCATTCGCCTGGCGCACCCAGGCCATCGAGGCGTTGCCGGCGGCCACGCAATGGCGCCTGGCCCTGGGCGGCATCGCTGGCGCGCTGATCTGCACGACGCTCGGCACCCTGGGCGCGCTGTACCTGTCGCGGCGCCTGCTGCGCGACATCACCGAGCCGCTGCACAGCCTGGCCAACGTCGCCGATGCCGCACGGCGCGAGCACCGCTTTGAACGGCGGGTGCCGCACAGCGAGGTGGATGACCTGGAACAGTTGGGCAGCGACGTCAACGCGCTGCTCGACGAGCTGGAACACCTGAGCGCCCACAGCCAGCCCGAGCCGTACCTGCAGGCCAGCCTCGACATCCTCACCGGCCTGCCCAACCGGGTGTTCTTCGAAGCGCGGCTGGCGCGCAACCTCAGTGACAAGCAGCCGCGGCGCATGGCCGTGCTGTACATCGACGCCGACCATTTCAAGGCCATCAACGACCGCCATGGCCATGCCGCGGCGGATGAAGTACTGATCTGCCTGGCCGGCCGGGTACGTACGCAACTGCGCGAAAACGACCTGCTGGCGCGCCTGGGCGGCGACGAATTCGCCGTGCTGCTGTCGCCGCTCAACGACAGCGATGATGCCTGGCGCATCGCCGACAACATCATCGCCGCGCTGCACGCACCGCTGGTGCTGCCCAACGCCGACAGCCTGCACGCCTCCATCAGTGTCGGCGTGGCCCTGGCCCCCGACCACGGCCAGGCCGCCACCGAGCTGCTGGCGGCCGCCGCCGACGCCCTGCACCAGGCCAAGCGGCTGGGCCGAGGCCGATGGCACCAGGCGGAGCCCACCAACCTGGCGGTGTGATCGCCGCGAAACTTGCGTAGCCGCTGCCGTAGGCTGCGCTGGCCCTTTGCCTCACTGGAGATCTTCAGGGGGCACCCCGGCCAGCGCAGCCTGCGGCAGCGGCTACGCGGGCGTGGTGAAATTCAGAAGCTGGGTTTCGCCCATCAGGAAGGGGGCGTTCAGCTCCGTCACTTCGCGGATGTAATCCCAGAGCAAATTGATCCGCTTCAACTTGCGCAGATCCTCCCGGCAGTACATCCAGAACTGCCGCGTTACGCTGATTTCCCCCGCCAGCACCGGCACCAGGTCGTCAGCCTGCGCCGCCAGGAAGCACGGCAATATCGCCATGCCATGCCCCTGGCGCGCCGCCACGTACTGGGCGATGACGCTGGTGCTGCGCAGCCCGGCGCTGGCGTTGGGCAGCAGGTTGGCCAGGTACAGCAACTCCGGGCTGAAGGCCAGGTCGTCGACGTAGCTGATGAAACGGTGCCCGGCCAGGTCGCGGCCGTGGCGGATGGGCGGGTGGTGGTCGAGGTAAGCCTGGGTGGCGTACAGCTGCAGGCGGTAGTCGCACAGCTTGCAGCACACGTAGGGCCCGTGTTCCGGGCGTTCCAGGGCGATAACCACGTCGGCCTCGCGCTTGGACAGGCTGATGAAGTGCGGCAGCGGCAGGATGTCCACGCTGATGGCCGGGTAGGCATCGACGAAGTGGCTCAGCTGCGGGGTGATGAAGAAGCTGCCGAAGCCCTCGGTGCAGCCCATGCGGATGTGCCCCGACAGGGCCACGCCCGACCCTGACACCTGCTCGCAGGCCATGTGCAGGGTGCTTTCGATGGACTCGGCGTAGCCCAGCAGGCGCTGGCCCTCGGCGGTGAGGATGAAGCCGGTGGTGCGCGACTTCTCGAACAGCAGGGTGCCCATGGCGGTTTCCAGCGAGGTGATGCGCCGCGACACCGTGGTGTAGTCCACGCCCAGGCGCCGGGCGGCGTTGCTGGCCTTGCGAGTGCGGGCGACCTCGAGGAAAAACTTCAGGTCATCCCAGTTCAGGTTGCCCAGGGAGGTGATGTTTTTTTGCATGTTGGACCGGCTTTTATCCGCGTTCTTGTTGGATGTTTGCACATCTATACTCCAGGAAAGAGCCATCACGCCATGCACAAAAACAATTACGCGGAGGTCTTGATGAACGTTTCGGTAAATGCCGGTATCCCCAAGGTGAAGCTGCTGATCGACGGCGAGTGGGTCGAGTCCCAGGCCAGCGAGTGGCGCGACATCGTCAACCCGGCCACCCAGCAGGTGCTGGCGCGGGTGCCGTTTGCCACCCAGGCCGAGGTGGATGCCGCCGTCGCGGCGGCGCAAAAAGCCTTCCTCAGTTGGCGCAATACCCCGGTGGGCGCGCGCATGCGCATCATGCTCAAGTTCCAGGCGCTGATTCGCGAGCATTCCAAGCGCATCGCCCAGACCCTCAGCGCCGAGCAGGGCAAGACCCTGGCCGACGCCGAAGGCGACATTTTCCGCGGCCTGGAGGTAGTGGAGCACGCCTGTTCCATCGGCAGCCTGCAGATGGGCGAGTTCGTCGAGAACGTCGCCGGCGGCGTCGACACCTACACCCTGCGCCAGCCCATCGGCGTGTGCGCGGGCATCACCCCGTTCAACTTCCCGGCCATGATCCCGCTGTGGATGTTCCCCATGGCTATCGTCTGCGGCAACACCTTCGTGCTCAAGCCCTCCGAGCAGGACCCGCTGTCCACCGTGCAACTGGTGGAGCTGGCGCTGGAGGCCGGCATTCCCAAGGGCGTGCTCAACGTGGTGCAGGGCGGCAAGGAGGTGGTGGACGCGCTGTGCACCCACGCCGACATCAAGGCAATCTCCTTTGTCGGTTCCACGGCAGTGGGCACCCACGTCTACAACCTCGCCGGCCAGCATCACAAGCGCGTGCAGGCGATGATGGGCGCCAAGAACCACGCCGTGGTGCTGCCCGACGCCAACCGCGAACAAACCCTCAACGCCCTGGTGGGCGCCGCCTTTGGTGCGGCCGGCCAGCGCTGTATGGCCACCTCGGTGGCGGTGCTGGTGGGCGCGGCGAAACAGTGGCTGCCCGAGCTCAAGGCCCTGGCGCAAAAGCTCAAGGTCAACGCCGGCAGCGAGGCCGGCACCGACGTCGGCCCGCTGATTTCACGCCAGGCCAAGCAGCGTGTGCTGGGCCTGATCGAGAGTGGGGTGAAGGAGGGCGCCGTGCTGGAACTGGACGGCCGCGACGTGCAGGTGCCGGGCTTCGAGGAAGGCAACTTCGTCGGCCCCACCCTGTTCTCCGGGGTGACCACCGACATGCAGATCTACACCCAGGAAATCTTCGGCCCGGTGCTGGTGGTGCTCACCGTCGACACCCTCGACGAGGCCATTGCCCTGGTCAACCGCAACCCGTTCGGCAACGGCACCGGCCTGTTCACCCAGAGCGGCGCGGCGGCGCGCAAGTTCCAGAGCGAGATCGACGTGGGCCAGGTGGGTATCAACATTCCCATCCCGGTGCCGGTGCCGTTCTTCAGCTTCACCGGCTCGCGCGGCTCCAAGCTCGGCGACCTGGGCCCGTACGGCAAGCAGGTGGTGCAGTTCTACACCCAGACCAAGACGGTGACGGCGCGCTGGTTCGACGACGACAGCGTCAACGACGGCGTCAACACCACCATCAACCTGCGCTAGGAGACTGCCCATGAACATCGCCTTTATCGGCCTGGGCAACATGGGCGCGCCCATGGCCCGCAACCTGCTCAAGGCCGGCCACCGCCTGCAACTGTTCGACCTGAACAAGGCCGTGCTCGACGAACTGGCCGCCCAGGGCGGCATCATCAGCGCCTCGCCCGGCGAAGCGGCGGCGGCCAGCGACCTGGTGATCACCATGCTGCCGGCCGCAGCCCACGTGCGTACCGTGTACCTGGGCGAGGGCGGCGTGCTGGCCGGTATTCGCCCCGGCACCCCGGCGGTGGATTGCAGCACCATCGACCCACAGACCGCCCGCGACATCGCCAGCGCCGCTGCCAAGCAGGGCGTCGACCTGGGCGACGCGCCCGTGTCAGGCGGCACCGGCGGCGCGGCGGCCGGCACCCTGACCTTCATGGTCGGCGGCAGCGCGGCGCTGTTCGACACCCTGCACCCGGTGCTGGCGCAGATGGGCCGCAACATCGTCCACTGCGGCGAAGTGGGCACCGGGCAGATCGCCAAGATCTGCAACAACCTGCTGCTGGGCATCTCGATGATCGGCGTCTCGGAGGCCATGGCCCTGGGCAACGCGCTGGGCATCGACACCGGGGTGCTGGCGGGCATCATCAACAGTTCGACCGGGCGCTGCTGGAGCGCGGACACCTACAACCCTTGGCCGGGGATTATTCCCACGGCGCCGGCGGCCCGTGGCTACACCGGTGGCTTTGGTGCGGAGCTGATGCTCAAGGATCTGGGGTTGGCCACCGAAGCCGCAAGGCAGGCGCACCAACCGGTGATCCTGGGGGCGGTGGCGCAGCAGCTGTATCAGGCGATGAGCTTGCGCGGTGACGGCGGGCTGGATTTCTCGGCGATCGTGAAGGGGTATCAGAAACCCTGAGAGTGCTGACGCGGCCTGTGGCCGCTGCTACGTACATCCCGTAGCAGCGGCCGCAGGCCGCGTCCCGCTTTCACGCGAAAACGAAATACTTGCGCACCGTCTCTACCACCTCCCATGTGCCCTTCATCCCCGGCTCGACGATGAAGATATCCCCCGCGCGCAGGTGCACCGGCTCCATGCCGTCCGGGGTAATCACGCAATAGCCTTCCTGGAAGTGGCAGTATTCCCACTTCACATAGTCCACCCGCCACTTGCCGGGGGTGCAGATCCAGGTGCCCATGATCTTGCTGCCGTCTTCGCTGGTGTAGGCGTTGAGGTTGACGGTGTGCGGGTCGCCTTCCAGCTTCTCCCACTTGCAGGCATCCAGCACGGGCAGAGGGTGGGTGTCGCGCAGCACAACGAGGGGTTTGGACATGGCGGGCTCCGGCAGTGGTTTCAAGAGCCCGCATGCTGACCCGCCCACGCCCGGCGCGGATGCCTGAGGTCGACACCCGGGTGCCTGTTTGCGCGCTCAGCCTTGCGGCAGCAGGCTGGCCACCAGCGCTTGGGCGTGGCCGGGCAGGGCGTCGAAGTCCGCCGAGCACAGCAGCAGGCGCCGCGCCGCCCAGGGTTCCGGCAGGGCGCAGCTGGCGAACTGCAACTGGCCTTGGCAGCGCCGCACCGCCGCCAGCGGCACCACGGCGACGCCGGCGCCGCGCGCCACCATGCGCACCGCGCCATCGAAGCCCTCGGCGCGCACCCGCACCTGCATGCGCCGGCCGCTGTGCAGCGCCTGTTCCTCCACCAGAATGCCCAGGGCATTGCCGGCTGCCAGGGCCACATGGCCGTGGGCCAGGCTGTCGACGAAAGTCACCTTGGGCTGGCGCGCCAGCGGGTGGTCCACCGGCATGATCAGCATCAGCGGGTCGTCGCGGAACGGCCGGGTCTGCAGGCCTTCGGTGGCCACGGCGCTGGAGACGATGCCCAGCGGCGCCGCGCCCTGGCGCAGGGCATGGAGGATGCGCTGGCTGGGCATTTCCTCCACGTCCAGGTCGACGCCGGGGTGGCGCTGCAGGAAGTCGCCCAGCAGCTCGGGCAGGTATTCGGTGAGGGCGGCGGTGTTGCACAGCAGCCGCACCTGGCCCTGAATGCCCTGGGCGTATTGCGCCAGGTCGAACTGCAGGTGCTCCACCTGTTGCAGCACCCGCCGGCTGTGCTCGCCCAGGGCTTGGCCGGCGGCAGTGGGTTGCACGCCACGGCGGTTGCGCTCGAACAACGGGATGCCCAGCGACGCTTCCATGGCGCGGATGCGCGCGCTGGCGGCGGCCAGGGACAAGTGCGTGCGCTGGGCGCCGGCGGTCATGTTGCCGCTGTCCAGGGTGTGCAGAAACAGGCGAAGGTCGACGAGATCGAAATGCATGGCAGGCTCCAGCCTCAACCAGGACAAGAGGCTGGCTCAGTATATGGCAGATTTTCAGCCGGCCGCCGAGTCGTCAGCATGGGGCCATGAATACCTTACTCGCGTTGTATCAGGAAATGGGCTGGGGCTTGTCGCTGCTGGTGCTGGCGACCTTCCTGCTGGCCGGCACGGTCAAGGGCGTGATTGGCCTGGGGCTGCCCACGGTGTCCATGGGCCTGCTGGGCCTGGCTATGGCTCCGGCGCAGGCAGCCGCGCTGCTGATCGTGCCATCGACCTTCACCAATATCTGGCAGCTGATGCTCGGCGGGCACTTGCGCGGGTTGGTCGTGCGGCTGTGGCCCATGCTGCTGGCGATCTTCGTCGGCACTGGCATCGGCAGCCTGTGGCTGGGCATCGATGGCGGCAAGTGGGTGGTGCATGCGCTGGGCGGCGCGCTGGTGCTGTACTCGCTCAGCGGCCTGTTCCTGCCGGTGCTGCGCGTGCCGGCCCGGCATGAGGCGTGGCTGGGGCCGTTGTGTGGCGTGGCCACCGGCATCATCACCGCCGCCACCGGGGTGTTCGTGATTCCGGCGGTGCCTTACCTGCAAGCGCTGGGGCTCAACCGTGACGAGCTGGTGCAGGCGCTGGGGCTGTCGTTCAGCGTCTCGACCCTGGCGTTGGCGCTGGGGCTGCTGTGGCATGGCGAGCTGGGTGGCGGCGAGTTGGGGGCGTCCTTGCTGTTGCTGGTGCCGGCGCTGCTGGGCATGCAGTTGGGGCAATGGTTGCGCCAGCGCATCAGCGCGGTGATGTTCAAGCGGGTGTTCTTCACCGGGCTGGCGCTGTTGGGCGCGCATTTGCTCATCAATGGCTGACACAGGTCCCGTAGCCGCTGCCGCCAGGCTGCGCTGGCCATCACGTGCGCTGGAAATCTCCAGCGAGGCACAGGGCCAGCGCAGCCTTCGGCAGCGGCTACGGGGGGAACCTCACACCGCGCTGGACGGGCTCAACATCTCCACTCGCTGAACGTCGAAATCCGCCTCCAGGTATTCCATGCGCTGGGCGAAGAACGCCGCCATGTGCGGCAACGCCGAATGCACGTCCAGGTCGGCCTTCGACGCCCAGATCTCGTAGAACACGAACAGCGTCGGGTCATTCAGGTCGCGCAGCATGTGGTACTCGATGCAGCCCGGCTCGCTGCGGCTGGCGCTCACGTAGCCGAGGAACAGGTCGCGGAAGGCGTCGGCCATGTGCGGCCTGGTCTTGGCCTTGAGGATGAAGCCGTGTTGTTCGTGCATGGGGGGATCTCCAGGGAAGTTGCAGCGATTCTAAAGGCAACAATCCGCCGTCATTCGTGATATTCAAGCAAATGTAATTTGCCCGATCAGGCCTTATTCCGCCCGCGCAAGGCCGGTAGAGTGCGCTGCATTCCTTACCGAGACCTTTCCCATGAAAAAGATTTTGTTGCTCAACGGCGGCAAGCAGTTCGCCCACTCCGAAGGCCGCTATAACGAAACCCTGCACGACGCCGCCGTGGCCGTGCTGGACCGCGCCGGGTTCGACGTGAAGACCACCTTCATCGACGGCGGCTACGACATCGCCGAAGAAGTGCAGAAGTTCCTGTGGGCCGACGTGGTCATCTACCAGATGCCCGGCTGGTGGATGGGCGCGCCCTGGACCGTGAAGAAGTACATCGACGAAGTCTTCACCGAAGGCCACGGCAGCCTGTACGCCAGCGACGGCCGCACGCGCTCCGACGCCTCGCAGAAATACGGCAGCGGCGGCCTGGTGCAGGGCAAGCAGTACCTGTTGTCGCTGACCTGGAACGCCCCGCAGCAGGCCTTCGACGACCCCAGCGACTTCTTCGAGGCCAAGGGCGTGGACGCTGTGTACTTCCCGTTCCACAAGGCCAATCAGTTCCTGGGCATGACCGGCCTGCCGACCTTCCTGGCGGTGGACGTGATGAAGCGCCCGAACATCGAGGGCGACGTCGCACGCTACCAGGCACACCTGGCGCAGGTGTTCGGTTTCCAGCTGTAAGGTAAAGTGGGTGACCAGCGCGCCAGCCGGCCTGGCGGCGAGCCTTACAGGGAAACCCAGGTTGAAAGCCAGATCCGACGAACTCCAGGTCTTCATCTCGGTCATCGAGTGCGGTTCCATTTCAGCGGCGGCCGAGCAGGTGGGGCAGACCCCCTCGGCCATCAGCCGCACGCTGTCGCGCCTGGAGAGCAAGCTCGACACCACGCTGATCAACCGCACCACGCGGCGCATGGACCTCACTGAAGAAGGCCGGTTCTTCTTCGAAAAGGCCAAGCAGATCCTGCAACAGATGGACGAGCTGGAAGAACGCCTGGCGGTGCGCCACCAGACGCCGTCCGGGCGCCTGCGGGTCAACGCCGCCTCGCCGTTCATGCTGCACGCCATCGTGCCGTACGTGGGCGAATTCCGCGCGCGCTACCCGGACATCACCCTGGAACTCAACACCGACGACCTGCTGATCGACCTGCTCGAACAGAGCACCGATGTCGCCATCCGCATCGGCGTGCTCGCCGACTCCACCCTGCACGCGCGCCTGTTGGGCCGCAGCCCGCTGAACATCCTCGCCAGCCCCGAATACCTGCGCCAGCACGGCACGCCGCGGCAGGTGGAAGAGCTGCGCGAGCACAGCCTGCTGGGCTTCACCCAGCCCGACCACCTGAACCTGTGGCCGCTGCGCCACGCCGACGGCGACCGCTGGCAGGCCAGCCCGCGGGTGGCCGCCTCCAGTGGCGAGACCCTGCGGCAGCTGGCGCTGGCCGGGCAGGGCATTACTTGCCTGTCAGACTTCATGACCCACCAGGACATCGCCCAGGGCCGCCTGGTGCCGCTGCTGGTAGCGGCCAACACTGGTGAGCGGCAGACCATCAACGCCGTGTACTACCGCAACTCGCAGCTGGCGTTGCGCATCCAGTGCTTCCTGGATTTCATGCAGGAAAAGCTGGCCTGCTACGCCCAAGGGGATTCGTGACCGGCGGGCAAAAGTCTATTGGCCGCCACCGGCTGTTTCCGCACGGATAACCCTTCGATACTGGCCGCCTCCACACATCGAACGGGAGTTTGAGCATGAACGTATTCGTCACCGGTGCCGCCGGTTTCATCGGCGGCTCGATCGCCACCGCCCTGGTCCAGGCCGGCCACCAGGTCACCGGCCTGGTGCGCAGCGCCGAGCAGGCCGAGGAAATGCAGGCCCTGGGTATCACCCCGGTGCTGGGCAGCCTCGATGACCGTGCACTGCTGATTGCCCAGGCGCGCGCCAGCGATGCCGTGATCAACGCCGCCAGCAGCGACCACCGCGGCGCCGTCGAAGCCTTGATCGAAGGCCTGCAGGGTTCCGACAAGCCGCTGCTGCACACCAGCGGTTCGAGCATTGTCGGCGACGCCTCGGGCGGCAAGGGCAGCGACGTCATCTACTACGAAGGCCACCTGCCCGAGCCCACCGTGGACAAGGCCGCGCGCGTGGCCATCGACAACCTGGTGCTGGCCGCAGCCGCCCAGGGCGTGCGCTCGGCGGTCATCTGCAACACGCTGATCTACGGCCACAGCCTGGGCGTGAAGCGCGACAGCGTGCAGCTGCCACGGCTGCTGAAGCAGGCGCGCAAGAGCGGCATCGTCCGCCACGTGGGCCCTGGCCAGAACATCTGGTCCAACGTGCACATCGAGGACGTGGTGGCGCTGTACCTGCTGGCGCTGGCGAAGAACCCGGCCGGCACCTTCTACTTCGTCGAGAGCGGCGAGGCAGCCTTCGTCGACATGACCCGCGCCATGGCCACCGCCCTGGGCCTGGGTGAACCCCAGGACTGGCCACTGGCCGACGCGGAAAAAGAATGGGGCTATGAAATGGCCAATTACGGCCTGGGCTCCAACAGCCGCGTGCGTGGCAGGAACGCCCGGGAATTGCTGGGCTGGGCGCCCAAGCGCAGCTCGGCGCAGCAGTGGATTCTCGACGAAATGCTCTGAAACCAGCAGCAACGCGGCCGCCCCTGGGCGGCCGTTTTGCCCTGTAGGGGTTGAAACCACCGCCATCCTGGGCCTAACTGTGGCTGCAATTCATAACAACAGTAAGGACACCCGATGCGTATTGTGTTGTTCAAGACCCTTGCCCTGAGTGCCGCCATTTTCGCCAGCACCCACTCCTACGCAGCGTTGCTGGACAGCGGCGCCGTCGCCGCGCCCGACCAATACGGCGCCAAGGTCGCCGCGCAGATTCTCAAGCAGGGCGGCAACGCGGTGGACGCCGCCGTCGCCACGGCCTTCACCCTGGCCGTCACCTACCCCGAGGCCGGCAACCTGGGCGGCGGCGGGTTCATGACCCTGTACGTCAAGGGCAAGCCCTACTTCCTCGATTACCGCGAGACCGCGCCCAAGGCCGCGAGCCGCAACATGTACCTGAACGACAAGGGCGAGGTCATCGAGAACCTCAGCCTGGTCGGCGCCAAGGCCAGCGGCGTGCCCGGCACCGTGCTGGGCCTGTGGGAAGCCCACAAGCGCTTCGGCAAGCTGCCGTGGGCCGAGCTGCTGACCCCGGCCATCGGCTACGCGAAAGACGGCTTCACCGTCGCCGACAAGCAGTTCCAGTACCGCCAGGACGCGCTGAAGCTGTTCAACGGCCAGACCAACTTCAACGACTACTTCGGCACCATGAAGCCCGGCCAGACCTTCCGCCAGCCGGAGCTGGCGCAGACCCTGGAGCGCATCGCCGACCAGGGCGCCAAGGACTTCTACGAAGGCAAGACCGCCGACCTGCTGGTCGCCCAGATGCAGGCCGACAAGGGCCTGATCACCAAGCAGGACCTGCACGACTACAAGGTCAACTGGCGTGAGCCGCTGCACATCGACTGGCGCGGCAACATCATCTACACCGCGCCGCTGCCCAGCTCGGGCGGCATCGCCCTGGCCCAGCTGCTGGGCATCAAGGACATCCGCAAGGACGACTTCAAGGGCGTGGCGCTGAACTCGGCGCGCTACATCCACCTGCTGGCCGAGATCGAGAAGCGCGTGTTCGCCGACCGCGCCAACTACCTGGGCGACCCGGACTTCAACGACGTGCCGGTGAACAAGCTGATTGCCCCCGCCTACCTGCTCAAGCGCGCCGACGAGGTCAACCCCACCGCCATCTCCGCCACCGAGAACGTGCACCCTGGCCTTGAAGCGCACCAGACCACGCACTTCTCCATCGTCGACCACGACGGCAACGCCGTCAGCAACACCTACACCCTGAACTGGGACTACGGCAGCGGCGTGGTGGTGAAGGGCGCAGGCTTCCTGCTCAACGACGAGATGGACGACTTCAGCTCCAAGCCAGGCGTGGCCAACGCCTTCGGCGTGGTGGGCGGCGACGCCAACGCCATCGAGCCGGGCAAGCGCATGCTGTCGTCCATGAGCCCCACCCTGGTGACCCGCGACGGCCGCGTGACCCTGGTGCTGGGCACCCCGGGTGGCTCGCGGATCTTCACCTCGATCTTCCAGGTGCTGAACAACACCTACGACTACCGCCTGCCGCTGGCCAAGGCCGTGGCAGCGCAGCGCGTGCACCACCAGTTGCTGCCCAAGGACACCATCTACTACGACAGCTACGCGCCGCTCACCGGCCAAACGGCCGAAGAGCTCAAGGCCATGGGCTACAAGCTCGAGGACCAGGGCTGGGAAATGGGTGATGTCCAGGCCATCAAGGTCGATGGCCGCAAGGTCGAGACTGCCTCCGACCCGCGTGGCCGTGGGGTGGGCCTGCTGGCCAAATGAAGTTCATGAAGTGAACCGTCACTAGCGGTAAGATGGTTTCCTTTTCGCGCGCCACCCTGTAGCCGCAGCCTGCGGCCGCGGCTACCGGGACCTCGCCTGCCAAATCAGGAAAACCCATGAAACGTGTTGCCCTTGCCCTGGCCATCGCCGCGACCGCCGCCTGCGCCCACCAGTCCACCCCGGCGCCCGCGCCCGCCGCCCCGGTGGCCAAGGCCCAGCCGACGCTGAAGGTGCCGGCCCCGGTCGACAAGGCCAACCAGCTGATGTTCGACATGGTCAAGCGCACCCCGCTGAGCAACAGCGTGCTGCGTGACGGCGACCAGCTCAGCTTCATGGTCATCCGCCCCAAGGATGACACCCTGCGCCAGGACATCATGATGCAGATCCAAGCCTCGTGCGTGGAGCCATCCGCCAAGCTGATGTACTTCGACGGCGGCAAGCGCTCCTACGTGAAGAGCCAGGACGGCCTGTACATGCCCGCCGTGCGCATGCGCAAGGATGTGGCCCAGGCCCTGTTGAAAAACCCCGATTTCGTCGACGCCTGCACCAGCACGCCGCAGCCGGACTGGCGTGTGGTGCGCACCGCCGCCAACGGCCAGCAGACCCTGATCGACCGCGCCAGTATCAAGCCCCAGGGCAACACCCTGCGCTTCTGGACCGCGTGGGATGAACCGGTCACCACCTTCGACCTGCCGTACTACGCGCCCATGGCGCAGAAGCGTGAATACGTGGCGGTGGACTGCACCCAGCAGACCTTCAAGGTGCTGTCGGGCTTCGACCTGGACGAACGCAACAACGTCACCGACGGCGCCGTGCACTTCGTGCCCGAGGCCCAGCAGATCGCCCGCGACACCGACAACCACGCCACCTACAAGGCCATCTGCGGCAACCCGCAGGCGCTGGAAAAACTCCCGGCGTTCAGCCCGCGGGTGAAAGCACCGCTGGCCGGCCCGTTCCCCGGGGTGATGGCGCTGCCACTGGCCGCCGTGCACAAGCTGGGCATGCCGGCGCCGCGCAAGCCGCTCACCTACCTGTCCGAGACCGGCACCGCCAACGGCCCCAACGGCGAAGTACCGCTGAACGTCGACACCTTCATCAAGCCTGACGCCACCACCGGCCAGCTGGCGGTGCGTTCCACCAGCGATGGCTTCGACAGCAGCGAAATCTCGTTCCGTGGCCTGTTCTCCCTGGCCAGCAAGACCACCTTCCATGGCCTGGACACCGTGTTCGAAAGCTCGTCGGTGATCGACGCGCACTTCACCGGTGACTGGCGCACTATGCCGGTGGGCAGCACCGTGGGCGTGGTGCTGGACACCAGCGCGGTCAGCGGCAACACCGGCGCCATCCTCACCCACACCAACGTGCAGTGCGCCATCAAGAGCCAGGTCAGCGCCGCCCAGGTCAACCCGCACCTCAGCGGCCAGGCCAAGCTGGTGCGCTGCACCGTGAGCAGTGACAAGCGCCAGAGCGTCGATACCCTGTACTACCTGGAGGACTACGGTTACTTCTACCAGTCGGGCACCGACAAGAACGACCAGTACTACAGCCAGCGCCAACTGAAAAAGGTCCACTAAACCCGTAGCAGCTGCCGCAGGCTGCGTCCGGCCCCACCGCGGGATCCCTGATGCACCGGCGGTGGCCAAGGACGCCGCCTGGCGGCAGCTGCTACGGGTGGGTGTTTCATGGAGAGAAGTGTTATGCAACGTCTGCCCCTGGCCCTGCTGATTGCCCTCGTGGCCGGCTGCGCCCAGCACGCGCCCAGCCCCGAGGCGCCGAAGCCGCACGTGCCAACCGACGCGGAAAAAATGCTCAGCGACACCCTGGCCCTGCCGCCCGTGCCCGAGTCAGTGATGCGCAACGGCGACACCCTCAGCTACCTGGCCGTGCCCCCCGTCACCGAGCAGCAACCCTACCCGTTCGCCGCGCAAATCGAGGCGTCGTGCAGCAGCTACCAGGCGCGCATTGCCTACGTGCAGGGCGAGAAACGCGTGTACTTCGGCAGCAGCAACGGCGGCTACATGCCGCCGCGCGACGTGCCTGACGAACTGGCCGGCAACCTCAAGAGCAACGCCGCCTTCAAGGCCGCGTGCCAGGCCACCGCGGTGCCGGAGTGGCGGGTGATCAAGGGCGGCGACCAGGTGTTCTGGGTGTTGCTGGACCGCAATAGCCTCAAGGCCGAAGGCGACGAGATGCGCTTCTGGGCCGCCCTCGACGAGCCCACCGTCACCGCCAGCCGCCCCTACAACGCCCCCAGCGCGCAGAAGCGCGAGCACTACGCCGTGGACTGCGGCAAGCAGAGCTTCCGCCTGCTGATGGGCTACGACGTCGACGAGCGCGACAAGGTGACCGACGGCAAGCTGTTCAAGGACCCGCAGCCGCAGCCCTTCAGCCGCAGCGTGCCCGAGTACCAGACGCTGTTCCGCGCCGTGTGCGCCAAGCCCGAGGCGCTGGCCCAGCTGCCGGCGTTCAGCCCGCGCAGCAAGGCGCCCATCAACACGCCGCTGCCGGCGGTGGGCGCGGTGCCCATGACCGCCATCAAGCACCTGAACCTGGCGCCGCCGCGCAAGGCGTTCAAGCAGACCCTGGAAACCGGCATGGCCAACACCGCCAAGAGCAACCTGCCGATTCGCGAAGAGCGCTTCTTCGAGGTCGACAAGGCCAGCGGCCAGCTGGGCATCCGCACCCGCGCCGACAGCTACGAAGGCAGCGAAGTGAGCTTCCGTGGCCTGGTGGCGCTGGCGCAGAAGACCCGCTTCTTCGGCAAGACGGTGATGACCGAGGACTCGATGCTCACCAACCTGACCTTCAGCGGTGACTGGCAGCAGATGCCGGTGGGCCAGGAGCTGACCTACATCACCCAGGGCAAGCGCAAGAACTCGATGATGGGCGACCTGGGCGAGAGCCGCCAGGTGGTCAAGTGCAAGGTGGACAGCGAGGCGCCGGCGGCGCAGCTCAACGCCAGCCTCAGCGGCCAGGCGAAGAAGTTGCGGTGCAGCGGGGAAGGGGACCCCTACAACCGCGTGGACACGGTGTGGTACCTGGAGGACTACGGGTACTTCTTCAAGCAGGGCACCGACAAGAACGCCCTGTACTACGACGACCGCACGCTCAAGACCGTGCAGTGACCTGTGGGAGCTGGCTTGCCAGCGAGCTTTTCAGGCCCTCGAAAAGCTCGCTGGCAAGCCAGCTCCCACCAGGTTTGTAGCCGTTACACGCGGAAGTGGCTGACCATCATCTGCAGCTGTCCACCCAGGCGCGCCAGCTCGACGCTGGAGGCCGCGGTTTCTTCGCTGGCTGCCGCGGTCTGTTCCGACACGTCACGCACGTTGATGATGCTGCGGCTGATCTCTTCGGCCACCGAGCTCTGTTGCTCGGCCGCCGCGGCGATCTGCTGGTTCATCAGCTGGATGTTCGACACCGTGCGGGTGATGTTCTCCAGTGACACGCCGGCCTGACGGGTCAGGGCCACGCTGCTGTCGGTCAGCGCGCTGCTGCTGAGCATCACGTTGGCCACTTGCTGGGTGCCGGTCTGCAGGCCGGCCACCAGGCCTTCGATTTCCTCGGTGGACTTCTGCGTACGCTGGGCCAGGCCACGCACCTCGTCGGCCACCACGGCGAAACCGCGGCCGGCTTCACCGGCACGGGCCGCTTCGATGGCAGCGTTCAGCGCCAGCAGGTTGGTCTGCTCGGCCACGGCCTTGATCACGTCCATGACCTTGCCGATCTTGTCGCTTTCCTGCTGCAGGTGGCCCATGGCCTCGGTGGAGCGCTTGACCTCGGCGGCCAGGCGTTCGATCTGGTCGATGGCCTGGTTCACTACCTTGTCACCGTCACGGGCCTGGCCGTCGGCATCGGTGGCGGCCATGGAGGCCTGCTCGGCGTTGCGCGCGACTTCCTGCACGGTGGCAGTCATCTCGTGCATGGCAGTGGCCACCTGGTCGGTTTCCACCTTCTGGCTGTTGACCCCGGCGCTGGTTTCCTCGGTCACGGCCGACAGTTCCTCGGCGGCGCTGGCGATCTGGGTCACGCCGTCGCGGATGCTGGTGATCAGCTCGCGCAAGGTGGTGCCCATGTTCTGGATACCTTGCTGCAACACGCCCAACTCGTCCTTGCGGGTCACGCGCAGGGTCTGGGTCAGGTCGCCGTCGGCGATGCGTTTCACCGCGTCCAGGGTTTCCTGGATAGGGCGGGTGATCTGGCGGGTGATGATCAGGGCGGCGGCGATGCCGAACAGCAGGGCCAGCAGCGTGGCGATCAACTGCACCGATTGCGCCTGGGCGCTCTCGCTGTCGCGGCGGTCCAGTTGCAGTTTGTACAGGGCGTCGCTGATGCGCACGATCTCGTTGCCCTGGTCGGTCATTTCCTTGCGGGCCTGGACGATGTCGGCGTTGGCGGCCTTGAAGCGGTTCAGCGCAGCGCGGTAGCTGTTGACGGCGCCCTCGTACAGCTTGATGCCGTCCTGTTGGCCCGGCAGCGCGCCATACAGCGGGGCCACGGCGGCCTGGGCGGCGTCGAGCTGGGCGAACGCGGTCTGTTCGTTGGCGGCGCTGGCGTCGCCCAGGTAGCCGCGTACTTCGTAGCGCACCACCAGCAGCAGGTCTTTGGCCTTGGCCACGGCCACCACTTCTTCCATGCGGCGGTCAGCCTGCACCGACAGGTTGACCTTGTCGATGGTCTGGAACGCCGCCAGGGCGGTGTCGTTCAGGTCCTGGCGCGCGGCGTTGCTGGCGCGGTAGGCGGCACGCATCTTGTTCAGCGAGACCTTGTAGGCTTCCAGCTGGCCGTTCTGCTCCTTGAGCAGCTTGATGTTTTCCGGGCTCTTGAAGGTGTCGAGGATCTTCTTCTGCTGGGCCTCGAAGCCGTCCAGGGTGGTCTGCACCAATTGCGCCGCGGTGTCGTCGCCGTTGGCGAGCATGTACTGCAGGCGCGCCACGCGCAGTTTGGTCAAGGCAGAGTTGAGCTGGGTGATGTCACTCATCCAGTTGCTGCGGTTAATCAGGCCACCCATGCTGTTCCAGCCGGTGGCGGCCAGCAGGGTGGTCAGTACCAGCACCAGGCCAAAGCCCAGTCCCAGCTTTTTGTTCACGCTTATGTTGGCAAACCAACTGTTCATTCTTCCCTCCGGAAACTTGTGCGCTTCTTGATCGTTGGTTGCTGGGGGGTATTTTTTTATCGTTGGCAGCCAGCAGTTTTTTTCTTCTTAGGCACGGTTTATCGGCGGGGAAAGCGCAAACATGAAATTTTAGTCATAAGCCTGTAGCCGCTGCCGTCAGGCTGCGCTGGCCCTGTGCCTCGCTGAAGGTGTCCAGTGAATGTGGGGGCCAGCGCAGCCTGGCGGCAGCGGCTACAGGTGGGTGGTGTATCAGGCGAACTCTTGCAGGGCGTCCTGGACGGCGGACAGGAAGTATTCGTGGGAGGCGCGGTCGAACAGCACGTCGAAGGTCGGCACCTCGCCGCCTGCGTTGATGATGATCACGTTGATGCGCGCCGCCGAGGTCTGCGCCACCGCGCCGGGGGCGAAGGCCTGGGCGCGCAGGTCGACGGCGCACAGCTTGGCCATCAGCGCCGGCAGCAGGCTGCCGCCCAGCCGTATCCAGGCGTGGCTGTCCTGGCGCGGCAGCAGGTAGTTGGCGCTGTGGTCCAGCGCCCAGCGCGCCTCCTCATCGGCAATGCGCTGGCCCTGATCGCCCTGGCTGCCCAGCAGCAAGTACTCGGTCTGCGACAGGCGCGCCACGCGGCTGCCATCGGCCTGGGCCACGGCGCGGTTGGCGGCCTGGGGCAGTTCGAAGCCACGCTGTTGCAGGTAGGCGGCGCTGTCGGCGCCGCGGAAACCCACCCGGGGCAGGTCGGTGAGGTCCAGCAGGGTGCAGGGCTGCACAGCCTGCCCGATGTAATCTTCAGCTTTGAGACTGGACATGGCTTACAACTCCTGGCGCAGGTTATCAGGGTCGAAAAACGGTAGTTTGACCACGGTGGCTTCGACGACGATGCCGCCTTCCACGCGGATCGGGATCTTCTGCCCGGGCTGGCTCTGGTCGAAACCGGCGTAGGCCAGGCCGATCACCTGGCCCAGGGTTGCGGAGTATTCGCACGAGGTGACGTTGCCGCTGATGTCCGCGCCGCTGAGCACCAGGTGGCCTTCGAGCGGCTGCACGCTGCCCTTGGGCAAGGTAAAGCCCACCAGCTTGCGAGTCATGGGCTGCGCTTCGAGGATGTCCACCGAGCGCCGCCCCACGAAGAACGGTTTGCTGCGGCTGACCGCCCAGCCCATGTCGATCTCGGCCGGGTGGGTCATGCCGTCGGTGTCCTGGCTGATGATCACGTGGCCTTTTTCCAGGCGCAGCAGGCGCTGGGTCTCGACGCCGAAGGGGCGGATGTCGAAGGCCTTGCCGGCGTCCATCAATGCATCCCACAGCTTCAGCGCGTGGCGGGCGGGCACGTGGATTTCATAGCCCAGCTCGCCGACGAAGCCCACCCGCAGCAGCCGCGCCTTGATGCCGGCCACGGTGCCCTGGCGCACCGCCAGGTAGGGGAAACCGGCCGGTGACAGGTCCAGGTCGCTGCAGACTTTTTCCAGCACCTTGCGCGCGTCCGGCCCCGCCACGTTCACCGCGGAAATGGCCGCGGTGACGTTGGCGATGTCGACGTTCAGGCGCCACTGGGCGTTCCACTTGAGCATCTGCTGGTAGATACGATCGACGCCGCTGGTGGTGGCGGTGACGTAGAAATGGTTGTCGGCGAAGCGTGCGCACACGCCGTCGTCGATCACCACGCCGTGCTCGTTGGTCATCAGCGCGTAGCGCGAACGGCCCACCGGCTGCTTGAGGAAGGCGAAGGTGTACAGGCGGTTGAGCAGTTCGGCGGCGTCCGGGCCGCGCACGTCCAGGCCGCCCAAGGTAGAAACGTCGATGATGCCGACCTTGTTGCGCACGTGCAGCGCCTCGGCCTGCATGCACTGCTCGCGCTGCGAGGCCTTGCCGTAGTAAGCCGGGCGCTGCCAGATGCCGGCGGGCATCATTTTCGCCCCGGCTTCCAGGTGGCGGCGGTGCAGCGGTGTCTGCCGATACGGGTCAAAGGCGCGCCCGGCAACGTGGGCGAGTTTCTCGGCCACGAACGGCGGCCGCGCGGTGGTGACGCCGGTCTCGCTGATGTTGCGCTGGGTCGCTTGCGCCACCAGGCGCGCCGTGGGCAGCGCCGAGTGACGGCCCTGGGACGGGCCCATGCCGACGGTGGAATAACGCTTCACCAACTGCACGTCGCGGTAGCCGATTCTGGTGGCATTGATGATGTCTTGCACCTGCAGGTCTTCATCGAAGTCGACGAAGTCCTTGCCCTTGGGGTGCGGGAAAATCGGCCAGGGGAAATTGACCCGGGCCTCGGGCGCCAGGCTGGCGCGCGCCGGGGCACCCAGGCCCAGGGCGGCGGCGATGGCGGCGGCGCAGTTGCTGGCGTCGGCCAGCACGTTCTGCAGGCTGTGGCAGCCATTTACCGAACCGGCCACGTGGAGGATCTTCGGCAGGCCGCTGAGGGTGAATTCCGCCAGCTGGTCGTCGTAGGCCAGCTTGCCACCGGCCTGGCACAGCAGCTGGTACACCGGCATGTAGCCGCCGGACATGCACAGCAGGTCGCAGTCCAGTTTCACCGCGCTGCTGGCCACCTGGCCCTGGCCGGTGATCTTGCGCAGCTCGACGCCGCTGACGTGGCGCATGCCGCGCTCGTGCAGGGCCTCGAACACTGTGGTGTCGACGTGCAGCGGAATCGAACGCTGGTCCAGTGCGCGCAGCAGGGCGCGGTCGGCGGGGCCGTTGCGCAGGTCGACCACGGCGGCCACTTTCACGCCCTGGTCGTGCAGGTCCAGCGCCGCCAGGTAGCCGTCGTCGTTGCCGGTGAGCACCACGGCGGTGTTGCCCGGCTTCACCGCGTACAGCTTCATCAGGCGCTGGGCGGCGCTGGTGAGCATGATGCCGGGCAGGTCGTTGTTGCGGAAAATAACCGGCTGGTCGAACGAGCCGCTGGCGACCAGGCACTGGCTGGCGCGCACCTTGTACAGGCGCTTGCCCTGGATGACCGGCAGGTAGTTGTCGGTGAACCAGGCGTTGCAGGTGGCCCGGGTGAGCACCTGGATATTGGCGTGCTGCTCGACGGCGCTCACCAGTTCGCGACGCAGGGTTTCGGCGCGGGTGCCGTCGATGTCGAAGCGCGCGTAGGTCAGCGAACCACCCAAAAGCGGGCTTTGCTCGATCAACAGCACCTTGGCCCCGGCATTGGCCGCAGTCAGCGCTGCCTGCAGGCCGGCAGGCCCGGCACCCACCACGGCCAGGTCCGTGAACAGGTAGGCCTTGTCGTAGTACTCGGGCTGGAACGTCAGGTCCAGCACGCCCAGGCCGGCTTTCTTGCGGATGATGGGTTCCCACACCTTCCACATGCCCTTGGGCTTGTAGAACGAGCGGTAGTAGAAGCCCACCGGCATGAACTTGGAGAACTTGCCCAGCCAGGCGTCCTTGTCGTTGTCCAGGGTGCCGTTGAAGTTTTGCCCGCTGGCTTGCAGGCCCTGCTCCAGCGGCTGCATGTCGGCCAGGACGTTGGGCTCGCGCGGCAGTTGTACCAGGCTGTTGGCGTCCTGCCCGGCCATGCTCAACGGGCCGCGCGGGCGGTGGTATTTGAACGAGCGCGAGAGCAGGAAGCGGCCGTTGGCGAGCAGGGCGCTGGCGAGGCTGTCGCCGGCGAAGCCCTGGTAGGGCGTGTCGTCGAAGCTGAAAGTCAGCGGCTGTTCGCGGTCGATCAGCAGGCCCATGGGGGCGGGGAGGCGGTTCATCCGGCGATCTCCTGGGTGGGGAATTCGACGCGGGTGGTGAAGACTTCCTTCGGGTCGAAGGTGCGGATGATCTCGTCGGTGACCGTGTGCCGCTCGGCCAGGAACCAGTAGCTGGACGGTGTGTGCATCCACCACTCGCGCACCACGCCGGCGAGGTTCTCGCAGTTGAACACGTAGTCGGCCCATTCGGCGTCGGTGCAGGTGGCCGGGTCGGGCATGGCCTTGAACTCGCCGCCGTAGGTGAATTCGCTGATGTTGCGCGGCCCGTTGAGCGGGCAATTCATGATTTTCATCGTCCGTTCCTCAGTGGCTGGCCGCGGTGGCGCCCATTTCGTTGACCTGCTTGAAGGTGGAAAAACGCGCCAGGCTGAACGGCTTGATCAGCTCCGGCACCTTGCCGCCGCTGGCCACCAGCTCGGCCATGGTCTTGCCGCAGATGGGCGTGGCCTTGAAGCCCCAGGTGCCCCAGCCGGCGTCCAGGTAGTAATTCTTCACCGGGCTCAGGCCCATGATCGGGCTGTAGTCCGGGGTCATGTCGGTGATGCCGGCCCACTGGCGCATCAGCTTGGCGTTGGCCAGGAAGGGGAACATCTCGATGGCGTGGGCCAGCAGGCTTTCCTTCAAGTCCAGGGTGGAGCGGGTGTTGAACAGCGGGTACGGGTCGGAACCGCCGCCGAACACCACCTCGCCACGGCTGGTCTGCTGCACGTAGCAGTGCAGCGCCGAGGAACTCACCAGCGGGTCGAGGAACGGCTTGAACGGCTGGGTCACCATGGCCTGCAGGGGGAAGGTCTGGATCGGCGAGCGAATGCCGGCCTTGGCCATCATCTGCGAACTCATGCCAGCGATGGCCTGCACCGCGCAGCCGCACTGGACGGTGCCGCGGTTGGTCTTCACGGCGGTGATGGCGCCGTTCTCGATCACCAGTTCCTGCACTTCGGTGAGCTGGTGGATCTCCACGCCGCGCTTGGCCGCCTGCTTGGCGTAGCCCCAGGCCACGGCGTCGTGGCGGGCGGTGGCGCCGTCCATGTGCCACAGGCCGGCCAGCACCGGCAGGTGGCCGGGGTCCAGGTTGAGGGTGGGCACCAGTTCGCGGATCTGCTGGCGGTCGATCATCTCGGTGCGGCCGCCGAAGTGCTTGTTGACCTCGGCGCGCTGGCGGAACGAGCGCACGGTGGCGTCGGTGTGCGCAAGCGTCAGCTGGCCGCGGTGCGAGTACATGATGTTGAAGTCGAACTCGTTGGACAGGCCCTCAAACAGGCGCACCGATTCGGCGTAGAACTTCACCCCTTCGCTGGTCAGGTAGTTGGAGCGAATCACCGCCGTGTTGCGTGCGGTGTTGCCGCCGCCCAGGTAGGACTTTTCCAGCACGGCGATGTTGGTGATGCCGTGGTACTTGGCCAGGTAATAGGCCGTGGCCAGGCCATGGCCGCCACCGCCGATGATCACCACGTCGTAGCGGGGCTTGAGTTCCTTGGGCGCGGGCAGGTCAACCTCGACCGGGTACTCCGAGCTCAGGCCATATTTCAACAGGTTGAAAGGCATGGGGCCTCCGACGGGCTGCGTGGGGGGGTGGCCTGCTGCAGCGCAGCGGTCAGGGTGTTCTTCATCAGGAAGGCGATGGTCATCGGCCCGACGCCACCGGGCACCGGGGTGATGGCGCTGGCCACGGCCAGGGCGCTGTCGAAATCGACGTCGCCCACCAGGCGGCTGCGGCCGCCTGCTTCGATACGGTTGATGCCCACGTCGATGACCACGCAGCCGGGTTTCAGCCAGCTGGCGTCGAGCATCTGCGGGCGGCCGACGGCGGCCACCACGATGTCGGCCTGGCGGCACAGCGCGCGGGCGTTGACGCTGCGCGAGTGCAGCACGGTGACCGAGCAATGGGCCTGCAGCAGCAACGCCGCCATGGGCTTGCCGACAATGTTCGAGCGGCCGATGACCACGGCGTGCTTGCCGCTCAGGTCGCCCAGCGTGGCCTGCAGCAAGTGCATGCAGCCGCTGGGCGTGCAGGGGGTGAGCACGTCGCGGCCCTGGCTGAGGCCGCCGACGTTTTCACTGTGAAAACCATCGACGTCCTTGCTCGGCGCAATCGCCTGCAACGCCAGGGCTTCTTCTATATGGGCCGGTAGCGGCAGTTGCAGCAGGATGCCGTTGACGCTGGTGTCGGCGTTCAACCGGGCGATCAAGGCCAGCACGTCGGCCTGTGGGATATCGGCGGGCAGGCGGTATTCCAGCGAGCGGATGCCGGCTTCCTCGGCGCGCAGCACCTTGTTGCGCACGTAGACGTGGCTGGCGGGGTCATCGCCCACCAGGATCACCGCCAGGGCCGGGTGGATACCGTGCCGGGCGATATCGGCTTTTACCTGGCGCAGCACCCCGGCCGCGGCGGCCTTGCCGTCGATCAACTTGAGGCTGTTCACCGGAAGATCACCGTGCGGTCCTGGTTGAGGAAGACGCGGTGCTGCAGGTGGTATTTCACCGCCTTGGACAGCGCCACGGTTTCGGTATCGCGGCCTATGGCGACCAGATCGTCGGGCAGGTAGGCGTGGTCCACGCGCTGCACTTCCTGCTCGATGATCGGGCCTTCGTCGAGGTCGCTGGTGACGTAGTGGGCGGTGGCGCCAATCAGCTTCACGCCGCGCTGGTAGGCCTGGTGGTAGGGCTTGGCGCCCTTGAAGCCGGGCAGGAACGAGTGGTGGATGTTGATGGCGCGCCCCGCTAGCTGCTTGCACAGGTCGTCGGAGAGGATTTGCATGTAGCGGGCCAGCACCACCAGGTCGGTGCCGGTTTCGTCCACCACCTTCATCAGCTCGGCCTCCTGGCGCGCCTTGGTGTCCTTGGTCACGGGCAGGTAGATGAAGCGAATGCCCTCGCGCTCGGCCATGGGCCGCAGTTCCAGGTGGTTGGAGACGATGGCGGTGATGGTCATGTCCATCTCGCCCTTGTGGTAGCGGTACAGCAGGTCGGTGAGGCAGTGGTCGAACTTGCTCACCATCAGCAGCACGCGCATGGGCTGGCTGTTGTCGTGCAGCTCCCAGTCCATGTCGAACTGGCCGGCCACGTCGCCGAAGCCGGCTTTCAATTGATCGATGTCACCGGCGTGGCCGTCGTTGAAGCGAAACACCGCCCGCATGAAAAACCGCCCGCTCAGCTCGTCGTCGAACTGGGCCATCTCGCCGATGTAGCACGCGTTGCCGGCCAGGTACGAGGTCACCGCCGCGACGATGCCCGAGGTGGCCGGACAGCTGATCTTGAGAATGAATTGGTGTTTTTCGTGTTGCATGGCTTGTCCTCGGGGGAAGGGTGGCGGCAGCGCATCGCAGGGCGAAAAAAGGCGTCCCACAGGAAATTGCCTGTGGGGAATAAAATATTCCTTGGTGGGTTTTATAGGGGAAAGCGCGGGGGGCGTCTAGAGGGGTGGTGAAAGTTTTTTAACTGGCAGGAATTTTATTGGGGGGGGTTGAGGCACGAAATCAATCCCTGTGGGAGCTGGCTTGCCAGCGAGCTTTTCAGGCCCCAAAAAGCTCGTTGGCAAGCCAGCTCCCACAGGTTTTGATCAAGGCCCCCGGCTTACTGGTTCTCGCTGCCGTAATTCATGATAGACAGCAACTTGATCGGCACCTGCACCAGCTGCTCCGGCCCATGGGGGATCTCGCCGTCGAAGGTCAGGCTGTCGCCAGCCTCCATGCGGTACAGCTGGTTGCCATGGCGGTAGATCAGCTCGCCTTCCAGCAGGTGCAGGAACTCGGTGCCCGGGTGCGAGAAGGTCGGGAACTCCTCGCTGGCGTCGTCCATGCTGACCATGTACGCCTCGAAGCTCTTCTTCGGCCCGCGGGTGTGGTTCAGCAGGTGGTAGGTGTGGCCCTTCTCGGTGCCGCGGCGCACCACCTCCAGGCCTTCGTCGGCCTTCACCAGCAGGGCGCTGCTGCCTTGCTGGTCGTACTGGCTGAACAGTTTGGACATGGGCATGCCCAGCACGTCGCACAGGCGGCTGAGGGTGTCGAGGCTGGTGGACACCTGGGCGTTCTCGATCTTGCTCAGCATGCCCTGGCTGATGCCGGCGATGCGGGCCACGTCGGCCAGCTTGAGTTCCTGCGCCTGGCGCTGGCGCTTGATCTGCATCCCCAGGTACTGCTCCAGCTTCAAACGTGGTTGGGGGTCGATAGGCATGTTCATAAAGGCCTGCACGGTTTCTGTACATTAATATTAGTTTCGCACCATGAATGTGCAAATCCGGGGAGCTCCGCCGTCCGGCGTTTGCTGGTATTCCCCCTGGGAAAACTATATTCCCATATAGACAGAGTACAAAGCTCGTTTTCGCGAACAGGCACCGGCATCGGCAAATCTGGCAAGCGGCTTGCATTCCCATTGGGAAAGTAAGTTTCTTTAGCGGAATAAACGATCAGCCAGCCAGTCGCGAGGAGTGAAGTGCACATGTTGCCAGAAGAAACCCAGCGCATTATCGAGCAGCACGGGATCAAGTACGTGCTGGCCCAGTTCGTCGATATCCACGGTGCGGCCAAGACCAAGTCGGTGCCGGTGTGTGGCCTCAAGACCGTGGCCGAGGAAGGCGCGGGTTTCGCCGGCTTCGCCATCTGCGGCATGGGCATGGAGCCCCACGGCCCGGATTTCATGGCCCGCGGCGACCTGGCCACCCTGACCCCGGTGCCCTGGCAGCCGGGCTACGGCCGCGTGGTGTGCATCGGCCATGTGGACGGCAAGCCCCACCCGTACGACAGCCGCTACGTGCTGCAGCAACAGGTGCAGCGCCTGGCCGACAAGGGCTGGACCCTGAACACCGGCCTGGAGCCCGAATTCAACCTGATGCGCCGCGATGGCAGCGGCAAGCTGCAACTGGTGGACGCCAGCGACAACCTCGACAAGCCCTGCTACGACTACAAGGGCCTGTCGCGCTCCCGTGAATTCCTCGAACGCCTGACCGAGGCGCTGCAGAAGGTCGACTTCGAGATCTACCAGATCGACCACGAGGACGCCAACGGCCAGTTCGAGATCAACTACACCTACAGCGACGCCATGACCTCGGCGGACCGCTTCACCTTCTTCCGCATGGCCGCCGGCGAGATCGCCAACGACCTGGGCATGATCTGCTCGTTCATGCCCAAGCCCGACCCCAAGCGCGCCGGCAATGGCATGCACTTCCACCTGTCGATCGCCAGCGCCGACAACAAGAACCTCTTCCATGACGCCAGTGACCCCAGCGGCATGGGCCTGTCGAAGCTGGCCTACCACTTCGCCGCCGGCCTGTTGGCCCACGGCCCGGCGCTGTGTGCGTTCGCGGCGCCCACGGTCAATTCCTACAAGCGCCTGGTGGTGGGCAACTCGCTGTCCGGCGCCACCTGGGCCCCGGCCTTCATCGCCTTCGGCGCCAACAACCGCTCGGCCATGGTCCGCGTGCCCTATGGCCGCCTGGAGTTCCGCCTGCCCGATGCCGGCTGCAACCCGTACCTGGTCAGCGCCGCGATCATCGCCGCGGGCCTCGACGGCATCGACCGCCAGCTGATGCCCGACCAGGTCTGCAACGAAAACCTCTACAAGCTGAGCCTGGAAGAAATCGCCGCGCGCGGCATCAAGACCTTGCCGCAGTCGCTCAAGGAAGCCTGCGACGCACTGGAAGCCGACCCGCTGTTCAGCGAAGTGCTGGGCCAGGAAATCGTCGGCGAGTTCATCAAGCTCAAGCGCATGGAGTGGGTGGAATACAGCCGCCACGTCTCCGACTGGGAGATCCAGCGCTACACCGAATTCTTCTGATTCTTACCCTTCAATGAAGCGCTGGCGGCGCCTGTGCCGCCCAGCGAAGGAGACCTGTTATGTGTGGAATCGTGGGGCTGTACCTGAAGAACCCGCAGCTCGAAGCCCAGTTGGGCAAGCTGTTCGAACCAATGCTGGAGGCCATGACCGACCGCGGCCCCGACAGCGCCGGTTTTGCCATCTACGGCGACGAAGTGGCTGATGGCTGGGTCAAGCTGACCCTGCAAAGCACCACCGAAGGTTTCGATTTTCACGCACTGATGAGCGCCCTTGAAGGCCAGCTGGGTTGCTCGCTGGACTGGTTCCAGAACGCTACCGCTGCGGTGCTCAAGGTCAACACCGACGAGGCCAGCGCCCGCGCCGCCCTGGCCGAGCTGGCGCCTGAACTGCGCATCATGAGCGCCGGGCAGAGCATCGAGATTCTCAAGGGCATGGGCCTGCCACGGGAAATTTCCCAGCGCTTCGGCCTGGCTGGCATGAAGGGCAGCCACATCATCGGCCACACCCGCATGGCCACCGAAAGCGCGGTGACCATGGAAGGCAGCCACCCGTTCTCCACCGGCGCCGACCTGTGCCTGGTGCACAACGGCTCGCTGTCCAACCACTTCCGTCTGCGCCAAGAGCTCAAGCGCGAAGGCATCACGTTCGAGACCGACAACGACACTGAAGTGGCCGCCGGCTACCTGACCTGGCGCCTGCAGCAGGGCGACTCGCTGAAGGAGGCGCTGGATAACTCGCTAGAAAACCTCGACGGCTTCTTCACCTTCGCCATCGGCACCCGCAACGGTTTCGCGGTGATCCGCGACCCGATCGCCTGCAAGCCGGCCATCCTCGCCGAGACCGATGACTACGTGGCCATGGCCTCGGAGTATCAGGCGCTGTCGAGCCTGCCGGGCATCGAGCACGCGAAAATCTGGGAGCCGGCACCGGCCACCCTTTACGTCTGGGAACGCGAGTCGGCCTAAGGAGCACGCACATGAAAACCATCGACCTTTCCACTGCCAGCGTGCGCGACCTCAACCAGGCGCTGCACGACCAGGTCAACAACGTTGAAGACCGTGAGTGGGTGGTGACCCATTCCAACGGCAAGCACAACCTCGCCGTGGGCGTGAACGAGGCGCTGTCCATCGATATCCAGGGCCACGCCGGCTACTACTGCGCGGGCATGAACCAGAAGGCCTCAATCACCGTGCACGGCAACGTCGGCGTCGGCTGCGCCGAGAACATGATGAGCGGCTACGTGCGGGTCAAGGGCAGCGCCTCGCAGGCGGCCGGGGCCACGGCCCATGGCGGCCTGCTGGTGATCGAGGGCGATGCCGGCGCCCGCTGCGGCATTTCCATGAAGGGCGTCGACATTGTCGTCGGCGGCAGCATCGGCCACATGAGCTGCTTCATGGGCCAGGCCGGGCGCCTGGTGGTGTGTGGCGATGCCGGCGATGCGCTGGGCGACTCGCTGTATGAAACCCACATCTACGTGAAGGGCAAGGTCGAGTCCCTGGGCTCGGACTGCATCGAAAAAGAGATGCGCGCCGAGCACCTGGAAGAACTGCAGGAATTGCTCAACCGCGCCGGTTTCGCCCACCAGGCCAGCGACTTCAAGCGCTATGGCTCGGCCCGTCAGCTGTACAACTTCAAAGTCGATAACGCGTCCGCGTACTGAGGAGCATTGATATGAGCGAGAAGAACCCTCCGGTGCTGCGCGAGTCCGCCACCTTCGACCGCCTGACCATCCAGGAAATCCAGCGTGCCGCCGAGACCGGCATCTACGACATTCGCGGCGGCGGCACCAAGCGCAAGGTGCCGCATTTCGACGACCTGTTGCTGCTGGGCGCCAGCGTGTCGCGCTACCCGCTGGAAGGCTACCGCGAGAAGTGCGGCACTGACGTTATCCTCGGCAACCGTTTCGCCAAGAAGCCTATTCACCTGAAGATCCCGGTGACCATCGCCGGCATGAGCTTCGGCGCGCTGTCGGCCAACGCCAAAGAGGCCCTGGGTCGCGGAGCCACCATTGCCGGCACCAGCACCACCACCGGTGACGGCGGCATGACCCCCGAAGAGCGCGGCCAGTCGCAGCACCTGGTATACCAGTACCTGCCGTCGCGCTACGGCATGAACCCGGACGACCTGCGCAAAGCCGACGCCATCGAGATCGTGCTCGGCCAGGGGGCGAAGCCCGGCGGCGGTGGCATGTTGTTGGGCATGAAGGTCACCGAGCGCGTAGCGGGCATGCGTACGCTGCCCATTGGCGTCGACCAGCGTTCGGCCTGCCGCCACCCGGACTGGACCGGGCCGGATGACCTGGCGATCAAGATTGCCGAGATCCGCGAGATCACCGACTGGGAAAAGCCCATCTACGTGAAGATCGGCGCCAGCCGGCCGTACTACGACGTGAAGCTGGCGGTGAAGGCCGGCGCCGACGTGATCGTGCTGGACGGCATGCAGGGCGGCACCGCCGCGACTCAGGAGGTGTTTATCGAGCACGTCGGCATTCCGATTCTGCCGGCCATTCCACAGGCGGTACAGGCTTTGCAGGAGATGGGCATGCACCGCAAGGTGCAGCTGATTGTGTCGGGCGGCATCCGCAACGGCGCCGACGTGGCCAAGGCCATGGCCCTGGGTGCCGATGCGGTGGCCATCGGCACCGCCGCGCTGATCGCGTTGGGTGATAACCACCCGCGCCTGGACGAGGAACTGAAGCAGCTCGGCTCGGCGGCCGGTTTCTACGATGACTGGCAGAACGGCCGCGACCCGGCGGGCATCACCACCCAGGACCCGGAACTGTCCAAGCGCCTGGACCCGGTGGAAGGCGGGCGCCGCCTGGCCAACTACCTGCGCGTGCTGGTGCTGGAAGCGCAGACCATGGCCCGCGCCTGCGGCAAGTCGCACCTGCACAACCTCGACCCCGAGGACCTGGTGGCGCTGACCGTGGAAGCCGCGGCCATGGCGCGGGTGCCGTTGGCGGGGACCAGTTGGGTGCCTGGCAGCGGGTATTGAGTTGAGCCCGGACGCGGCCTGCGGCCGCTGCTACCCCCGTAGCAGCGGCCGCAGGCCGCGTCAGTGCCCCAAGAAGAGGCCAACAACGCCCGAAGTTTTCCCCACTTAGCTTGCTGCCAGACAACCTTCCATTCCTCGCAGGAGCTTCGAAAATGGTCAACCGTCTACCCGGCATTTCCCTCCTTGCATTAACCCTCTTCTCCACCCTGGCCAACGCCGCCGACACCCCGCCGCCAACCCTGAACCTGGGCAGCAGCGCCTGGATGATCACCGCCGCCGTCCTGGTGCTGTTCATGTGCCTGCCGGGCCTGGCGTTGTTCTACGGCGGCCTGGTGCGGGCGAAAAACATGCTGTCGCTGTTCACCCAGTGCTTCGGCATCGCCGGCGTGGTCGGCGTGTTGTGGGTGATATACGGCTACAGCATGGTGGTCGACACCACCAACATGGTCGACGGCCAGGTGACCTTCAACAGCTTCGTCGGCGGCCTGAGCCGGGTGTTCCTGGCCGGCATGAACGCTGACAGCATCGTCGGCGACATTCCCGAAGGCGTGTTCGTGACCTTCCAGATGACCTTCGCCATCATCACGCCGGCGCTGATCGCCGGCGCCTTCGCCGAGCGCATGAAGTTCTCGGCGGCGCTGATCTTCATGGCCGTGTGGTTCACCCTGGTCTACGCGCCCATCGCCCACATGGTGTGGGGCGGGGCAGGGGCCTTGATGCACAACTGGGGCACCCTGGACTACGCCGGCGGCACCGCCGTGCACATCAACGCCGGCGTCGCGGCGCTGGCCGCGTGCATCCTGCTGGGCAAGCGCAAGGGTTATCCACATACGCCGATGCCGGCGCACAACCTGAGCTTCACTATGGTCGGCGCGGCCATGCTGTGGGTGGGCTGGTTCGGCTTCAACATCGGTTCGGGCGGTGGCCTCAGCGGCATCTCCGGCATCGTCATGATCAACACCCAACTGGGCGCCTGCGCTGGCATCATCGGCTGGATGTTCACCGAATGGTTCAAGGCCGGCCGCCCCAGCGCCCTGGGCCTGGCAAGTGGTGCGTTGGCGGGCCTGGTGGGCATCACGCCGGCGTGCGCCTACGTGGGCACTGGCGGTGCGTTGGCCATCGGCCTGCTGTGCGGGGTGATCTGCTACCTGGGCGCCACCAGCCTGAAACGTCGCTTCGGCTACGACGACAGCCTCGACGTGTTTGGCCTGCACGGTATCGGCGGTATCGTCGGCGCGCTGCTCACCGGCGTGTTCTGCGTACCGTCACTGGGCGGCTACGTACCCAACGTCACCATCGCCGGGCAGCTGTGGGCGCAGTTCAAGGGCGTTAGCTTCACCTTCGTGTATTGCTTCGCGGTGAGCTGGATCATCTTGAAGGTGATCAAGGCGGTGATTGGCTTGCGCGCGGATGAAGCTACCGAGGAGTTGGGGCTGGACTTGGGTGAGCATAATGAGAGTGCTTACAACCACTGATCCTGCCATGCGGTGGTGACTAGGACGCGGCCTTCGGCCGCTGCTACGGCGGGTAGCAGCGGCCGAAGGCCGCGTCAGGGGGCCGTCAATTGTCGCCGAATGGACCGGCTGCCACGAACGCGCCGCCCTGGTAAACCATGGTCGGGTCATCGGCCGGCGGCATCGGCTGCGCTTCCACCTTGGCGCGGAACGGCTCGCTGCTGTCCTTGGGCTGGTAGCCCAAGTGTGCTGCGTAGCGGTTATCCCACCAGTTGGGGGTGTTGTCGGAGGCGCCGTACACCACGGTGTGGCCGATGTCGGCGGTGTACAAACCGCGGGCGATCAGCTGGGTCAAGTCGTCGAAGCTCAGCCAGGTGCTGAGCATGCGGCGGTTCTGCGGTTCGGCGAACGAGGAGCCGATGCGGATGGTCAGGGTCTGGATGCCGTAGCGGTCGAAATAGAAGCTGGCCATGTCTTCGCCATAGCATTTGCTCAGGCCGTAGTAGCTGTCCGGGCGGCGGGCGCTATGGGCGTCCAGCACCTCGGTCTGCTTGTGGAAGCCGATGACGTGGTTGGAACTGGCGAAAATCACCCGCTTCACCCCATGGCGGCGCGCTGCTTCATAAATATGAAACACCCCGCAGATATTGGCGCCCAGGATCTCTTCGAACGGGCGCTCTACCGACACGCCACCAAAATGCACGATGGCATCCACGCCTTCCACCAGGTGGTGCACCGCCTGTTTGTCGGAAAGGTCGCACAGCTGGAATTCTTCCGTCTTGTCATCCACGGCGCCGATGCTGGCGATGTCGGACAGGCGCAGGGTGCGGCAGAAAGGCTTCAGGCGTTGGCGCAGTTCCTTGCCCAGGCCGCCAGCGGCACCGGTCAGCAGCAGGCGGTTGAGGGGTTTGCTTGGGGTGGTCATGGGCGGCTCTGGCCTCTTGTAAATTATTGTTGGGTAGATGTCATCGTACAACTTGCGGCGAATTATTGGGAGCGCAGCCTGTCGCTGTCAATCGACGAAGCGCGGAATCGGCATTGACACCTATTCGCCAGTATCGCTATAAGGTGGTTATACGACAACGTATGACTAAATGTGTCGATAGCGCGATTCCCTCCTGTGGATAACGCTCACCTAACAAAAATACAATCAAGGTGATGTGATGAAGATTAAAGGCATCCGTTGGTGGATGGTGGCCCTGGTCATGGGCGGCCTGATCGTCAACTACCTGGCCCGTAACACCCTGTCGGTCGCAGCGCCCACGATGATGAGCGAATTGACCATCTCCACCGAGCAGTATTCCCACATCGTCGTCGCCTGGCAGATCTGCTACGCGCTGATGCAACCCATTGCCGGTTACATCCTCGATGCCATCGGCACCAAGATGGGCTTCGCGGTTTTCGCCCTCGCCTGGTCGCTGGCCTGCGCCGGCGCCGCCCTGGCAACCGGCTGGCAGAGCCTGGCGTTCCTGCGCGGCCTGCTGGGGCTGACCGAAGCCGCCGGCCTGCCGGCCGGCGTCAAGGCCACCACCGAATGGTTCCCGGCCAAGGAGCGCTCGGTAGCCATTGGCTGGTTCAACATCGGCTCCTCGGTGGGCGCGCTGCTGGCACCGCCGCTGGTGGTCTGGGCCATCCTGCACAGCGGCTGGCAGCTGGCGTTCCTGATCGTCGGCGCCGCCGGCATCGTCTGGAGCGTGGGTTGGCTGTTCCTCTACAAGCACCCGCGTGACCAGAAGCGCCTCAGCGACGAAGAACGCGAGTACATCCTCAGCGGCCAGGAAGCGCACTTCAAGGAAGAACCCAAGCAGCGCGGCAGCTGGAAAAAGATCGTCGCCAGCCGCAACTTCTACGCCATCGCCTCGGCGCGCATCCTTTCCGAGCCGGCCTGGCAGACCTTCAACGCCTGGATCCCGCTGTACCTGATGACCGAACGGCACATGAACATCAAGGAAATCGCCATGTTCGCCTGGCTGCCGTTCCTCGCCGCCGACCTGGGCTGCGTGCTGGGCGGCTACCTGAGCCCGATCTTCCACCGCTACTGCAAGGTCTCGCTGTTCACCTCGCGGAAAATGGTCATGCTGTTCGGCTGCTCGTGCATGATCGGCCCGGCCTGCATCGGCCTGGTCGACAGCCCCTACATGGCCATCGCCCTGCTGTGCGTAGGCGGTTTCGCCCACCAGACCCTGTCGGGTGCGCTGTACGCCATCACCTCCGACTCCTTCGGCAAGAACGAAGTGGCCACCGCTACCGGTGCCGGCGGCATGTTCGGCTTCCTCGGTGCTGCGGCGTTCACCGCTGTGTTTGGTGTGCTGGTCACCCAGGTTGGCTACAGCCCGTTGTTCGTGGTGCTGGCGATCTTCGACATCATTGCCGCGATCATCGTGTGGACGGTGGCGCGGGAGGTGGTGCGGATCAAGCCGGAGGCGGATGCGCCAGGTGTGGTGCAGGGTGGGGCGGTGGTGGGGTCTTGATTTCCTGAACCCCTGACGACGCGTTCGATGGGGAAACAACAACCTTGTGGGAGCTGGCTTGCCAGCGAGCTTTTAGGGCCTCAACAGCTCGCTGGCAAGCCAGCTCCCACATGGACTAGCGGAACGCCGGCACCACGTGGTCGATGAACAGCTTCAGCGACTTCTTCTTCTCTTCATGGGGCAAGCTGTTGTCACACCAGAAGCTGAACTCATCCACCCCCAGCTCCTGGTAATACTTGATGCGCGCGACGATCTCTTCCGGCGTGCCGATCATGGTGTTTTTGCGGATGTTCTCCAGCTGGAACTCCGGGCGTTCGGCGAATTTTTCTTCCGGGCTTGGGTCGAGGAAGCCGTTCACCGGGGTGGTCTTGTTGCCGAACCAGGCGTCGAAGGTGCGGTAGAAGCGCGAGATGGCCTTGGCGCCGACCTGCCAGCCGTCCGGGTCGTCCTTGGCGTGCACGTGGGTGTGGCGCAGCACCATCAGTTGCGGGCGCGGGATGCTCGGGTTGTTGGCCAGCGCGGCTTCGAACTTGTTCTTCAGGTCCACCACTTCCTCGTCGCCTTTCATCAGCGGCGTGACCATGACGTTGCAGCCATTGGCCACGGCGAAGTTGTGCGAGTCAGGGTCGCGGGCAGCGATCCAGATCGGCGGGGTACGCACTGGTTTCGGCACGCTGGTGGAGGTGGGGAATTTCCAGATCTCGCCGTCGTGGGCGTAGTCGCCTTCCCACAGCTTGCGCACCACCGGCACCATCTCCCGTAGGGCGTTGCCGCCGCTGCTGGCGGGCATGCCGCCGGCCATGCGGTCGAATTCCACCTGGTAGGCGCCGCGGGCCAGGCCCACTTCCATGCGGCCGTTGCTGATGACGTCCAGCAGGGCGCATTCACCGGCTACCCGCAGTGGGTGCCAGAACGGCGCGATGATGGTGCCGGCGCCCAGGTGAATGGTGGTGGTCTTGCCGGCCAGGTACGCCAGCAGCGGCATCGGGCTAGGCGAAATGGTGTATTCCATGGCGTGGTGTTCGCCGATCCAGACGGTGCTGAAGCCGCCTTTTTCGGCCATCAGGGTGAGCTCGGTCAGGTCTTCGAACAGCTGCCGGTGGCTGACTTGCTCATCCCAGCGTTCCATATGCACGAACAGGGAAAACTTCATGACGCGTACCTCGGATCTTTTGTTTTTGGCCCGCCGAAAGCGGGCCTGATGCTGTGGGAGCGCCAAGGCGCTGCGGTCGTATTATTGGTATACCATAATACCAACAATCTGCAATGTCTTTATGCGAAGGCGGGCAGCGCGCCCATCTTGCCGCGGCAGTACACCAGCGGGGTTGGGCCCTGTTCAGGGACCACCAGGTTCTTCACCGCGCCGACCATGATGGCGTGGTCGCCGCCTTCGTATTCGCGCCACAGTTCGCACTCGATGATGGCCACGGCGCCCTTGAGCAGCGGGTTGCCCAACTCGCTCAGGGTCCACTCAAGGCCTGCGGCTTTGTCCTTGCCCTTGCGCGCGAAGGCGTAGGCTTCGGCCTGCTGCTGGCCCGACAGCAGGTGAATGGCGAAGCGCTTGTTCTTGATCAGCACGGGGTAGGAATCGGAGCTGTAGTTGGGGCAGAACAGCACCAGCGCCGGGTCCATGGACAGCGAGCTGAAGGCACTGGCGGTGAGGCCCACGACCTGGCCGTCGTCGTCCAGGGTGGTGATCACGGTCACGCCCGAAGGGAAGGAGCCCATGACGTTTTTGTAGACGGTGGCGTCGATCATTTGGTGTTCCTCGGTAGGCAGCGGCTGAATTGGTTTTATGCCGCTTTGTTGTCTGATGGTATGCCAAGTTTTCGCTTGTGGAAAGCTTGGAATACCATAATATGGTCTTCGTTCTGGAGGCCGTCGATGAACGGCCCCCGAATTGCATTTCCATACAAAGACAAGAACAGAGAATCGAGTGCATCCATGTCCCAGAAGACCGAACAGACGCAACTGATCGAAAACCATACGGTGGATTACGTGCCGTTAGCTGAGCGCCATGGGAAGGCGCGCGATTTCTTTACCTTGTGGTTCAGCACCAACATCGCCCCCCTGCCGATCGTGACCGGGGCCATGGTGGTGCAAGTGTTCCACCTCAACTTGCTGTGGGGGCTGATCGCGATCGTCCTTGGCCACATGATCGGCGGGGTGGTGATTGCCCTGGCCTCGGCCCAGGGCCCGCGCATGGGCATACCGCAGATGGTGCAAAGCCGCGGCCAGTTCGGGCGCTACGGCGCGCTGCTGATCGTGTTCTTCGCGGCGATTATCTACGTGGGCTTCTTCATCTCCAATATCGTCCTGGCAGGTGAATCGATTCACGGCATCGTCAATGCCGTGCCGCTGCCCGCCGGCATCATCATCGGCGCCCTTAGCGCCACCGCCATCGGTGTGATCGGCTACCGCTTTATCCACACCCTCAACCGCATCGGCACCTGGGTGATGGGCAGCGCACTGCTGGCCGGCTTCGTGATGATCTTCAGCCACGACCTGCCGCTGGACTTCTTCAGCCGTGGCGCCTTCAACCTGTCGGGCTTCCTGGCCACGGTGTCGCTGGGCATCATCTGGCAGATCAGCTTCTCGCCCTACGTGTCGGACTATTCGCGCTACCTGCCGGCGGATATCGGCATTGCCCGGCCGTTCCTGGCCACCTACGCCGGTGCCTGCCTGGGCACCATTCTGTCGTTCAGCTTTGGCGCGGTGGCGGTGCTGGCAACCCCCGAAGGCACCGAGGCGATGGCGGCGGTGAAGCAGGCCACCGGTGGCCTGGGGCCGATATTGATGGTGCTGTTCCTGCTGAACATCATCAGCCATAACGCCCTGAACCTGTATGGCGCCACGCTTTCCATCGTCACCTCGATCCAGACCTTTGCCGGCAGCTGGACGCCGAGCATCAAGGTGCGCGTGCTGCTGTCGGCCGTGGTGCTGGCGGGCTGCTGCTTCATAGCGCTGGGCGCTTCGTCGCACTTCATCTCGCACTTCATCGGGTTGATCCTGGCGCTGTTGCTGGTGCTGGTGCCGTGGGCGTCGATCAACCTGATCGACTTTTACCTGATCAAGCGTGGCAGCTATGACATTGCCTCGATTTTTGCCGCCGATGGTGGCGTGTATGGGCGGTTTAACCCCCATGCGATCGTGGCGTATTTCATTGGCATCCTGGTGCAGTTGCCGTTCGCCAATACCTCGCTGTATGTGGGGCCGTGGGCGAACGTGATCGATGGGGTGGACCTGTCGTGGCTGGTGGGGTTGGTGGTGACTTGCCCGCTGTACTGGTGCCTGGCCACCCGCGGCCATCAAGCCCAAGCCGCAAAGCTTGCGTATAGCGAATGACCCATGGGCGTTGCTCCCTCTGACGCCATCGCGGCCAAGGCCGGCTCCTACACAGTCCGAGGTAGGAGCCGGCCTTGGCCGCGATGCAGGCAACGCGATTCCGGCATGAAAAAAGGCGCCTGTTGAGGCGCCTTTTTTGTGGGTGGGATCAGGCTCAGTGCGCGCCGGCCGCCTTGTTAAGGTCGCCTTCGGCCCACTCGGTGTACACGCAGGCATCGGCCGTGGCCCAGCGCACTCGCACCGGGTCACCGGCCTTCAGCGGCATGCCCGCGGCGCTCAAGGCCTTCACGGTCATGGCGGTGCCGCCGGCGGTGATCACGCTGCAGGTCTGGCTTTCGCCCAGGAACAACACCTCGGTGACTTTCGCCGCCACCTCGTTCCAGCCCGCCTGCAACGGCTCGCTGGCCGCCTGGGCCACGCTCAGGGCCAGGGCTTTCTCCGGGCGCACCATCAGCAGCACGTCCTGGTCAGTGCGCAGGTTGGCCGTGAGGCGAATCGACAGCGGTTGGTTTTCGAAGGTCGCGGCGGCGTTGCCCTGGGCCTTGAGCTTGAGGAAGTTGGAATTGCCGAGGAACGAGGCCACGAAGGCGTTCGGCGGGTTCTGGTAGAGGTCGTAGCCGGTGCCCAGGCCGACGATCTTGCCGTGGCTGAAGATGGCGATGCGCTGGGACAGGCGCATGGCCTCTTCCTGGTCGTGCGTGACGTAGACGATGGTGATGCCCAGCCGGCGGTGCAGCTGGCGCAGTTCGTCCTGCAGGTCTTCACGCAGCTTCTTGTCCAGCGCGCCCAGCGGCTCGTCCATCAGCAGGATGCGCGGTTCGTACACCAGCGCGCGGGCGATGGCCACCCGTTGCTGCTGGCCGCCGGACATCTGCGACGGGCGCCGGTGGGCAAAGGCCTCCAGCTGCACCAGCTTGAGCATGGCGTCGACGCGCTTCTTCACCTCGTCCGCCGAGTGCTTGCGGATGCTCAGCGGGAAGCCGATGTTGTCGCGTACAGAGAGGTGCGGGAACAGCGAATAACGTTGGAACACCATGCCGATGTCGCGCTTGTGCGGCGGCACGTTTACCAGCGACTGGCCGCTGACCAGGATCTCGCCGCTGCTGGGCGTCTCGAAGCCGGCCAGCATCGACAGGGTGGTGCTCTTGCCCGAGCCGCTGGAGCCCAGGAAGGTGAGGAATTCGCCGTCCTGGATGTCCAGGGAAATGTTATCCACAGCGGCGAAGTCGCCGTAGTGCTTGTTCAGGTTGCGCAGGCTGACCAGGGTTTTGCCTGGCTGGGCGGTTTCGTTGATCACGGCACTCATTTGACTACTCCCAGACGCATTTCATTGCGCCGACGCAGGGCGGCGGCGATGACCATCACCATGACTGACAGGGCGATCAGCAGCGTCGAGGCGACGGCGATCACCGGGGTCAGGTCCTGGCGCAGGGTGGTCCACATTTTTACCGGCAGGGTTTGCAGGGTAGGGCTGGCCATCATCACGCTAAGCACCACTTCATCCCACGACACCAGGAACGCGAACAGGCCGCCGGCCACCATGCCCGGGCGGATGCCGGGGAAGGTCACCTTGAAGATCGCCTGCAAGCGCGAGGCGCCGCAGATCACCGCGGCGTCCTCGATGGACTGGTCGAACAGCTTCAGCGAATTGATGATGGAAATGATGGTGAACGGCAGCGCCACGATCACGTGGCTGACCACGAAGGCGAACAGCGTGCCGGTGTAGCCCAGCTTCAGGAACAGCGCATACACCGCCACGGCGATGATCACCAGCGGCACGATCATCGGCAGGGTGAACAGCCCGTAGAGCATTTCCCGGCCAGGGAACTTGCCGCGCACCAGCGCGAAGGCGGTGGGCAGGCCCAGGGCCACGGCGAAGAAGGTGGTGAGTACCGCCACCTTCAGGCTCGACACGGCGGCGTCCATCCAGTCGGCGTTGGAGAAGAACTGCACGTACCACTTCAGCGTCCACCCCGGTGGTGGGAACACCAGCCACTGGGACGAGCCGAACGACAGCAGCACGATGAACACGATGGGCAGCAACAGGAACAGCGCGATGATGCCCGTGGTGGTGTACAGGCCGACACGCAGGCGCGTGCTCATGGCATTGGGGGTCAGCAGCATGTCGGCTTACCTCGCGTTGCTGGAGCCGACCGGGCTTTCCGGTTGCAGCTTCAGGTAGAAGTAGAACAGCACCAGGGTGATGACGATCAACAGCGCCGCCGCCGCGCTGGCCAGGCCCCAGTTGAGGAACGACTGCACCTGCTGGACGATGAACTCGGGCAGCATCATGTTCTGCGCGCCGCCCAGCAGCGCCGGCGTCACGTAGTACCCCAGGGACATCACGAACACCATCAAGGCCCCGGAGAACAGCCCCGAGCGGCACAGCGGCAGGAACACCTTGAAGAAGTTGGTCCACGGGCTGGCGCCGCAGATGGCGCCAGCCTGCAGCACCATCGGGTCGATGGCCTGCATGGTGGCCTGCAACGGCAGCACGATGAACGGGATCATGATGTAGCTCATGCCGATGACCACGCCGGTGAGGTTATGCACCATCTCCAGCGGCTGGTCGATGATGCCCATGGCCATCAGCGCCTTGTTGATCACCCCGCTGGCCTGCAGCAGCACCAGCCAGGAATAGGTACGCGCCAACAGGCTGGTCCACATCGACAGCAGCACGATGTTCAGCAGCCAGCGCCCCCAGCCGCGCGGCACCAGGGTAATCACCCAGGCCAGCGGGAAGCCCAGCAGCACGCTGAACAGGGTCACCAGGCCGGCCACCGAGAAGGTGTTGAACAGCACCCGGGCGTAGGCCGAGTTGGCGAACAGCTCCTGGTAGTTGCCCAGGCCCGGCACCGGTTCCAGCACGCCACGCAGCAGCAGGCCGATCAGCGGCGCGAAGAAGAACAGGCCCAGGAACAGCAGGGCCGGCAGCAGGTTGCGGCTGCCGCGCCAGCGTTGCGCCAGGGTGGGGGTGTTTGCCATGGCTGTCGCCTTGCCGGGTGTGGCGCCGGCGGCGCTGGGGGCGCTGCCGGTGCCGTGACGGTGGGAAGCCGCCGTCATCTTCATTTGACCAGCCATTCGTTCCACCGTGTCGCAATAGCCGGGCCGTTTTTGGCCCAGTAGGCGAAGTCGAGGGTGATCTGATCCTTAGCGTAGGCAGTGGGCAGGTTGGGCGCGAGTTCAGGCTTGAGCAGGCTCACGCTGTCCTTGTTCACCGGGGCGTAGGCGGTGAGGTTGGCGAAGTCCGCCTGGCCCTTGGCCGAGCTGGAATTGGCCAGGAACTTCATCGCTGCGTCCTTGTTTTTCGAGCCCTTGGGAATGACCAGGAAATCGGCCATGACCAGGTTCTGTTTCCAGCTCACGCCCACCGGCGCGCCGTCCTGTTGCAGGGCGTAGACGCGGCCGTTCCAGAACTGGCCGAGGCTGGCTTCACCCGAGGCCAGCAGCTGCTGCGATTGCGCGCCGCCGCCCCACCAGACGATGTCTTTCTTGATGGTGTCGAGTTTCTTGAAGGCGCGGTCCAGGTCCAGCGGGTAGAGCTTGTCGGCGGGCACGCCGTCGGCCAGCAGCGCCAGTTCCAGCACGCCAGGGCTCGGCCATTTGTACAGGGCGCGCTTGCCCGGGTAGGTCTTGGTGTCGAACAGGGCGGTCCAGTCCTGGGGCTTGCCGGCGCCCAGCTTGCCTTCGTTGTAGCCCAGCACGAAGGAGAAGTAGAACGAGCCCACGCCGTGGTCGCCGACGAAGCGCGGGTCGAGCTTGTCGCGGTCAATCACCTTGAAGTCCAGCGGTTCGAGCAGGCCTTCGGCGGCGGCGCGCAGGGCGAAGTCGGCCTCCACGTCCACCACGTCCCATTGCACGTTGCCGCTGTCGACCATGGCCTTGAGCTTGCCGTAGTCGGTGGGGCCGTCCTGCACCACCTTGATGTTGGCGGCCTTGCTGAAGGGCTCGGCCCAGGCGGCTTTCTGCGCGTCCTGGGTGCTGCCACCCCAGCTGACGAAACTCATGCTGTCGGCGGCAAATGCAACGCTTGTGGATACGGCCAGAATGCCTGCGGCGAGAACCGCGGTAGCACCTTTGTTGAACACCATTTGTACGCCCTCATTTGTTGTGTTTTGAGCGGGCTGTAGCAACGCCCGCCTTTCGGGAGCAGTGGGTCCAGGGGGACCTGGTAATGGTCGACCGCGTCAGGGCTTGTTGTTTGTGCTGTCCCTGGCGGGCGCACCTGACACATTCTTTCGGTCTACTGGAATATCATATTATGGTATTCCAAGATTTGTACAAGAGTTTCGCCTTACCGGCCATCTGCGGATGGGGACTTCGCACGGTAGAAAATGTGGGAGCTGGCTTGCCAGCGAGTTTTTGGGGCGCCGAAAAGCTCGCTGGCAAGCCAGCTCCCACAGGGTCAGAGGGTAAACGGAATGCTTTCCACCACCTCCAGGTCATACCCCGTCAGCCCCGCATACTTTAGCGGCGGCCCCAGGTGGCGCAGCTTGCCTACGCCAATGTCCTGCAGGATCTGCGCCCCGGTGCCCACCTCGGAATAGATCCGCGACTGCGAGCGGCTGTACTGCCGCGGCGGCTGGGTGAGCTGCGGCACGCGTTCCAGCAACGCCTGGGACGATTCATGGTTGGCCAGCACCACCACCACGCCACGGCCTTCCTCGGCCACCCGTTGCAGGGCGGCCCACAGGGTCCAGTTGCTGGGGCCGCTGTACTCGGCGCCGACCAGGTCGCGCAGCGGGTCGATCACGTGCACGCGCACCAGGGTAGGGTCGTCGCGGCGGATGTCGCCCATCACCATGGCCATGTGCACGCCGCCTTCGATGCGGTCTTCGTAGGTGACCAGGCGGAAGGTGCCGTGCACCGTGGGCAGGTCGCGCTCGCCGTTGCGCACGATGGTGTGCTCGGTGCTCAGGCGGTAGTGGATCAGGTCGGCGATGGTGCCGATCTTGATGCCGTGCTTGCGCGCAAACACTTCCAGGTCCGGGCGGCGGGCCATGGTGCCGTCGTCGTTCATCACCTCCACGATCACCGCTGCCGGGGTGAAGCCGGCCAGGCGCGCCAGGTCGCAGCCGGCCTCGGTGTGGCCGGCGCGGGTCAGCACGCCGCCTTCGCGGGCGCGCAGGGGGAAGATATGCCCCGGCTGGACGATGTCGTTGGCAGTGGCGCCGGCAGCCACGGCGGCCTGCACCGTGCGCGCGCGGTCGGCGGCGCTGATACCGGTCGTCACCCCGGTGGCGGCCTCGATGGACACGGTAAAGGCAGTGGCGAACACGCTGCCGTTGGCCGGCACCATCTGCTCAAGACCAAGGCGTTGGCAGTGTTCGTCGGTCAGCGTCAGGCAGATCAGGCCACGGGCTTCGCGGGCCATGAAACTGATGTCGGCGGCGGTGCAGCGGTCGGCTGCCAGCAGCAGGTCGCCTTCGTTTTCTCTATCCTCATCGTCGACCAGCAACACCATCTTGCCCTGACGGAAGTCCTCGATGATTTCTTCGGTGCTATTGAAGGCCATGTGTTGTCTCACTATGACTGGCAGGCTGTAACGTTATTCTGGTATACCATAATACAACTTGAGTCGAAACTGTCGAGGTAGTAATGAAGGCTTACTGGATCGCCCAGGTCGATGTCACCGACCCCGAGCAATACGTCGAATACACCCAGCGCGCGCCCACGGCTTTCGCCCTGTACGGGGCCAAGTTCCTGGCGCGTGGCGGGCGCAGCATTGCCATGGAAGGGCGCGAGACGCCGCAGCGCAGCGTGGTCATCGAGTTTCCCTCGTACCAGCACGCGATCGACTGCTACAACTCGCCGGAATACCAGCAGGCCAAGGCCCACCGCCAAGGGGTGGCCACGGCTGAAATCATCATAGTCGAGGGGTACCCGCTGGGGGACGACGACGCGGTGTAGTCAGCGGATGAAGTGGATCTTGCCGCTGTCGTCGTTGCCCATGTAGATGCCGTAGACCCCGGCCTGGCGTTCCTCGATATAGCGTTCGAGGATCTGCCGGATGGCCGGGTAGTAAATGGCATCCCAGGGTATTTCGTCCGGGGCGAAGAAGCGGTAGTCGAGGGTTTCCGGGCCGAAGGCGCCGGTGATCTCCACGGCGATGGCGCGGAAGATGATGTACACCTCGCTGATGCGCGGCACGCTGAAGATGGAGTAGGGCGAGACGATGTCGGCGCGCACGCCGGTCTCTTCCCACACCTCGCGCACGGCGGCCTGCTCGGTGGTTTCGCCGGCTTCCATGAAGCCTGCGGGCAGGGTCCAGGTGCCGGGGCGCGGCGGGATGGCGCGCTGGCACAGCAGGTACTTGCCGTCCTGTTCGATGATGCAGCCGGCGATGATCTTGGGGTTGACGTAGTGGATGTAGCCACAGCCCGTGCACATCAGCCGTTCATGGGTGTCGCCGGCGGGCACCTGGTTGGCCAGGCTGGCGGCGCCGCATTGCGGGCAGAAGCGCGGGCTGGGCATGATCAACTCCCTATGCGGGGTTCTTTCTGGACGATGGGGGTGGCGATGTCACGCAGCTTGCTGGTGTCGTTCTGCTTCAGGCGCAGGTAGTCCAGGGCCACCTTGGCGGCGGCGCGCACGTGGTCCACCGAGGCCTGGTGGGCGGCCAGCGGGTCGCCGCTCTTGATGGCGGCGACGATGCGCTCCATCTCTTCATTGGACGCGCCGCGGCGGTTTTCCTGGGACACCGAGGTGGCACGCAGGTAGCTGATGCGCGCCTGCAACTGGCGCAGCTGGGTGGCGGCGATGTGGTTGCCCGAGCCTTCCAGCAGCACGTCGTAGAAGCCTTGCACCGAGTCCAGCACCTGGGTCAGCTCGCCTTCGTTGAGGGCCTTGCGGTTCTCGTCCAGGGCTTTTTCCAGGGCGCGGATGTCCTTGGCCTTGGCGTTCAGGGTGAACAGCTGCACGATCAGGCCTTCGAGCACGCAGCGCAGCTCGTAGATGTCGCGGGCGTCTTCCAGGGTGATGATGGCCACGCGCGGGCCCTTGGCGTCGGCGAACTCCACCAGGCCTTCGGATTCCAGGTGGCGCAGGGCTTCACGCACCGAGGTGCGGCTCACGCCCAGGCGTTCGCACAGGTCGCGCTCCACCAGGCGGTCGCCGGGCAGCAGCTGGAAATTCATGATGGCGCTGCGCAGTTTATCCAGCACGATTTCGCGCAGGGTGACCGGGTTGCGATTGACCTTGAAGCTGTCGTCGAGGGGCAGGCGTTTCATCGGGTCCGCTCTGATTAGTTGTGGGGGTACCTCAGGGCCGGAATGCGGGCCGGACAAGGGCCGAAAATCATGGGCGAGTTTACCATGCGAATGCCACGCAACGTAGCCGCTGCCGTTAGGCTGCGCTGGCCGGGTGCCTCGCTGGAGATCTCGAGTGAACGTGAGGGCCAGCGCAGCCTGGCGGCAGCGGCTACGGGTTGTGCGATCGCCACAAGAGTCAGGTGATGGTGGGCAACGCCCCCAATTTACCCTTGTGGTACACCATCGGCGTCACCGGCTCGGTGGGCAGGATCAGGTTCTTCACCTGGCCAACGATGATGGCGTGGTCGCCGCCGTCGTATTCACGCCACAGTTCGCACTCGATGATCGCCGTGGCCTTGGCCAGCAGTGGGTTGCCCAGCTCGCTCAGGTGCCACTCGATGCCGGCGGCCTTGTCCTTGCCCTTGCCGGCGAACGCGTAGGCCTCGGCCTTCTGGTCGGCCGACAGCAGGTGAATGGCGAAGCGCTTGCTGTCGCGCAGCACCGGGTAGGTGTCGGAGGCGTAGTTGGGGCAGAACAGCACCAGCGCCGGGTCGATGGACAGGGCGCTGAAGGCGCTGGCGGTGATGCCGACGATGCCGCCGTCCGGGCCCAGGGTGGTGACCACCGTGACCCCGGAGGGGAAGGACGCCATTACTTCTTTGTAGATGCCGGGTTCGATCATGGCAGCGGGTCTCTTAACGCATCACGAAGGGGTCAGGCATGGGCGCCTGGGAGAGGTTGATCCATACCGTTTTCAGCTCGGTATAGGCCAGCACCGAATCGATGCCGCTCTCGCGGCCGTAGCCGCTGTTCTTGAAACCGCCGATGGGCGCCATGGCCGACACCGCGCGGTAGGTGTTGACCCAGATGATGCCCGAACGCACGTCGCGGGCCAAACGGTGGGCGCGGCCCAGGTCGCGGGTCCAGATGCCGGCGGCCAGGCCGAACTGCGAGTCGTTGGCGATGGCCAGCGCCTGGGCCTCGTCCTTGAAGCGGATGACCGAGGCCACCGGGCCGAAGACTTCTTCCTGCATGATCTTCATCGAGTTGCTGTCGCATTCGAACAACGTCGGCTCGTAATACCAGCCGTCGCTGCCGGTGTCGGCGCGCTTGCCGCCGGTGCGCAGGGTGGCGCCTTCGGCGATGGCCGCGGCCACCAGGCCTTCCACCACGGCCAGCTGCTGCGCGGTGGCCATGGGGCCCATCTCGCTGGTCTCGTCCTGCGGGTTGCCGATGCGAATGCGCTGGGCGCGTTCCACCAGGCGGGCGACGAATTCGTCGTAGATCTCGTCCTGCACCAGCAGGCGCGAGCCGGACACGCAGCTTTGGCCCGAAGCGGCATAGATGCCGGCCACGGCGCCGTTGATGGCGCTGTCCAGGTCGGCGTCGGCGAAGATGATGTTCGGCGACTTGCCGCCCAGCTCCAGCGACAGCTTGGCGAAGTTCTCGGCGCTGCTGCGCACCACATGGCGGGCCGTGGCGGCGCCACCGGTGAAGGCGACTTTGCGCACCAGCGGGTGGCGGGTCAGCGCCGCGCCGGTGCTGGGACCGTAGCCGGTGACCACGTTGACCACGCCCGGCGGGATGCCGGCTTCCAGCGCCAGGCGCGCCAACTGCAGGATGGTCGCCGAGGCGTGTTCCGACGGTTTGAGCACGATGGTGTTGCCGGCGGCCAGCGCCGGGGCCAGCTTGATGGCGGTGAGGTACAGCGGGCTGTTCCACGGAATGATGCCGGCCACCACGCCCATGGGTTCGTGCACGGTGTAGGCAAACAGGTCGGGCTTGTCCAGCGGCAGGGTGCCGCCTTCCAGCTTGTCGGCAAGGCCGGCGGTGTAGTGGAAGAATTCCGGCAGGTAGCCCACCTGGCCGCGGGTCTCGCGGATCAGTTTGCCGTTGTCGCGGCTTTCCAGTTGCGCCAGCTGTTCCTTGTTCTCGGCAATCAGGTCGCCCAGGCGGCGCAGCAGCTTGCCCCGCGCGGTGGCGGTCAGGCCGCGCCAGGCCGGGCTTTCAAAGGCTGTTTGCGCCGCTTGCACGGCGCGCTCCACATCGGCTTCGTCGGCGTCGGGCAACTGCGCCCAGGCTTGGGCGGTGGCCGGGTTGAGGCTGTCGAAGGTCTTGCCGGACAGGGCATCGACCCATTGGCCATCGATGCACATCTGAAAACGTTCGAGCGTCATGCAACTATCCCCTTGGCTGGGTTCTGGGTAACGAGCGCGTGGGCGAGGAAGTCCAGCAGCACCTGGTTGACCAGGCGCGGCGACTCTACCGGCATCATATGCCGTTGTTCGTCCAGCACGGCAACCTGCGCGCCGGGAATGCGCTCGGCCAGTTGGCGGGCCATCAGCGGCGTGGAGCCGGGGTCCAGCTCGCCGGTGGCGATCAGCGTCGGCACCTGGATGTTGGCCAGGTCGTCGGCGCGGTACATGTCCTGGGTGGCGAACAGTTCGTAGGTGGTGAGGTAACCCTGGGGGTCATTGCTGGCCAGGGTCTGGCGGATGGCGGCGATCTGCGCCGGGTTGGCCGCCTGGTACTCGCGGCTGAACCAGCGCGACAGGGCCGCCTCGGCGTTGGCGTCCGGGCCGTGTTCGGCAGCCTGGGCGGTGCGCGCGATCACCCCGGCACGCTGTTCGGCGCTGCGGTTGAACACGCTGTTGAGCACCACCAGCCCCGACAAGCGGGTGGGGTGGTGCAGGGCAAAGGCGCGGGCCACCAGGCCACCCATCGAGAAGCCGATGACGATGGCCTGGGGGATCTGCAGGTGGTCGAGCAGTTCCAGCAATTGATCGGCATAGCCGCCCAACGGCGTACCGCTGGCCGGGCGCGGGCTGGCGCCGTGGCCCAGCATGTCGTAGGCGATGACACTGTAATGCGGCGCCAGGCCGACAATCTGCCCGCCCCACATTTCTTTGTTCAGGCCCACGCCGTGAATCAGTATCACCGGGTGGCCTTGGCCGGTCGCCAGGTAACTGGTGCCGGCCGGGGTAGTTTCAGCGGTAGGCCGAATCATGGAACGCTCCTGCAAGCCTTAATTGTTTTTTTCAGCGGCCAGTTCTTCGAGGTCGATGTAGCGGTTGCCGATGCGCGGGTGCAGGCGGCCACCGTTGGCGGCGCCCAGCACCACCACGATCTCGTCGGCGCGCGGGGCGTCTTCGATCTGCATTTCCAGGGTGATGTAGTGCGAGCGCAGGCCTTCGTCATCCTTGTGCATCATCGGGATCTGGATGGAGGTGCCCGGGCCGCCGCGCTTGTTGGTGAAGCTCAGGTAGCTCTTGGCCTTCACCGCTTCGCGGTAGTGGTTGCCGAAGCGCAGGGTGTGGATAACTGCGGAGGCGTGTTCAATCTCGCCATCGGCGCCCACCACGGCAGCCTTGCCATAGGCCTCGATCTTGTCGGCGCCACCGATGGCAGCGGTCAGGCGCTCGACCATCAACGCGCCCAGCTCGGAGCAGTTGGCCTTGATCACCGGCTTCAGGTCTTCGACGAAACCGTTGCCCACCCAGGGGTTCTTGATCACCACGGCCAGGCCGACCATGGTTACCGGCTTGTCAGTGGCCTTGCCGCCTTCGATGAGGGTTTCCTCGGTGTAGCTGACGATCTTGCGGATTTCGAAACTCATGGCCTGCTCCATTTTAGGGATGGGATTGGTGTTGTTGTATGATGGTATACCATAATATTCTGCGTGCAAGCCCCTTTGTGCAAGGTGAGGGCAGGGCGGGGCGACAAAAGGTATTCGGTATGCCAGAAGATGACATTCCAAGAATCATAGCGCAGGAGGCGGGGGGACAAGAAGGAGCAGATGGGCGGAGCGAAAAGCGGATCACTACAATGCCGTGGCAGCGGCGTTTAGTGTGGGAGCTGGCTTGCCAGCGAGCTGTTGGGGGCCCCGAAAGCTCGCTGGCAAGCCAGCTCCCACAAGATGTTTGTTGCTACCAGAGTCAGCGAATCACGCCCTTGAGGTAGTCATACAGCCCATTGGCCACCTTGATGTACCCCTCTTTTGTGAAGTGCACCAGGTCCGGCCGCGCCAGGTCCTGGGCCTGCCAGCTGTTGATCGAGCAGTCACCGCCCATGAACGCCTGCCAGCTCCAGTACAGCGTGCGGTTCTGGCTGGCCACGCGTCGCTGCGTGTCGATCACCCCGTGCAGGCTGCGCGGCAGGCGCGCCTGGCAGCCGCTGGCGCCCTTGTTCTTGATCGAGTCCGACGCGCCGACAATCAGCAGCACGGTGCCCGGCAGCGCCTGGCGCAGTTGCTGGATGCGCTGGTTCTGCTGGCTCTCGTACAGGCCCAGGTCGAGGTCGTCGTCGAAGGCTTCGTTGGTGCCGTAGGCGATGATCAGCAGGTCAGGCTTGAGCGCCTTCAAGGTGTCCATCCAGCCGGGCTGCCACTTGTCCACCACGCTGAACTGCGCACCGTTGATGCCCAGGGTCGAGAACACCACGCCGCTGTTGTTCTGGCCCAGCACGTTCCAGCCGCCCACGGCCAGGTTCTGGCTGCTGGCGAAGGTCAGGTCCAGCGGCAGCGCCAGGTTGCCGATGGCCGGACTGAAGCGCCACTGGCCATTGGTCGCGGGTAGCGGGCGCGCTGTTTGGGTGTAGTCGTCGCGCGCCTGCAATGTGTTGTTGCTGCCGGCCTGGTACAGGGTCGAGACCCGGTAGCGCAGGTCGGTGGGCGGCGTAGGCTCCAGGTGCACGTGGGCACCGGCGGTCTGCGGCACCGACAGGTAGCCGCCCAGCGGGAAGCGGTCGCTGTGCTGGTTGCGCGCCGAGGTCAGCGCCCACTGGCTCTTGGCCGCGGTGAGGCGCACCTGGTCATAGCGGGTGCCCGGCACCGGCGTGGCGGAGATAAAGCCGATACCGCCGTTGCCGTAGTCCTGCTGGAAGCGCGTCCGCAGCTCGCCGGTGAGCAGGTCGGCGGCGGTGTGCGAATCGCCCAGCTGCACGATAGTGACCGCCTGGCGCTGGGCGTTCTTCAGCTTGTTCTGCAGCAGCCGCAGGTTAGGCTCGGCGTCGGCGGCCTTGTTCACCCGCACCACTTTCGCGGGGCTTGGCGCGGTTTGCGTGGCGACGGCCGAGACCGGGCTGCAGCCGCTCAACAGCAGGGCGCTCAGCAGCGTCATGGGGCCAGGCAGTCGGTTCATTCAACGCTCCGTTAAGTCATGGGTCTGGACATTGATCAGCGACATCACGCGCTCCGCGATCAGCTTCTGGCCAGTGGTGGTGAAATGGATGCCGTCATCGACACGGGTCTTGACCTTCTTGCCGTCGGCGCTCTCCAGGTAGGGCGAGAACGCGTCGTCGTGGTAACCCAGCACGTCGTTGGCCGACAGGTACAGCTGGCCGTAGTGCTCGGTCTCGCTCTTGTACAGGTCGCGCAGGTAGGCCATGGCAGTGGACAGCTTGTCCTTGCGCATGTTCGGTGGGCCTACCCAGATCACCTGCACGTGGTGGGCCTTGGCCAGTTCGAAGATGCTTTCCACGCGCTGGCGGTAGGACGCTTCCCAGTCGGCGCTATGGAAACGCAGGAACGGCTTGCCCTTGGCAACCGGCATGTCCCACGGGTCGTTGGGCCCCAGGAACACCACGATCAGGCGGATATTGGCGTTGGCCTGCAGGGTCTGCTGCACCGTCAGCGGCCAGTTGAAGAAGCCCGGGTAGGCGAGGCCGGTGCTCTGCTTGCTGAGGTTGACGCTGTTGATCTTGTAGCGCTTGAGCAGGGTGTTGGCCATGTGCGGCGCCACGCCCTGCATCAGCGAGTCGCCGACGAAGAATACTTCGTCGCTGGCGCTGAGGCTGGCGATGGTCAGCGGCGTGATCTTCACCGGTGCTGGCGTCTTCACCTCTGGCACCACCACCGGCACGGGCACCGGCTCAGGCTCGGCCACCACCAGCGGTGCCGGCGGCGGAGCGTCGTCCAGGCGTGCGAAAAACGCCGTGCGGGCGTCGTCCAGGGCCTCGGTCAACTGCGCCCCCGCGCTCCACGCGGGGTTGTCGCCCAGGCCCGGCACGCTGCAGTCGGCGTGGTATTTCTGCTGGCAGTACAGGCGCACGGAGGTCTGGTTCAGCCACAGCAGAATCACCGCTGCCACCACCAGCCCGGCGGCCACCTGCAACGCCTTGATGAACTGGCGGGCCACCACGTTAGAAGCTTGCATAGATGAACCCCGGCACGCCCGACGGTGAGGCAAAGATGACCATGGAAATGAACACGCCCAAGGGCACCGGGTACACCAGCCAGGGTATGTGCTGGCTGGCGGCGAACGCCTTGCGCAGGCTGCGCACCAGCCAGGGGTAGGCAGCCACCAGCGCCAGGCAGGCAAGAATGCCGCCCCACGGGCCCTGGGCCACGCCGCTGAACGGCAGGTGGGTCAGGCCCGCCAGCATGTCCTGGGTGTCTTCCAGGGTGGCGCTGCGGAAGAAGATCCAGGCGAACGCCACGTAGTGGAAGGTCAGCAGGCGCGCCAGCAGGTCGGCGCCCGGCCAGCTGCGCTCACCCGGGAAGGCGCGGCTGTACAGTTTGTAGCCGATCAGCCCCAGCCCGTGCAGTGCGCCCCAGATCAGGAAGTTGACGCTGGCGCCGTGCCACAGCCCGGAGATCACCATGGCCGCGAACAGGTTCAGGTTGCTGCGCCAGAAGCCGCGGCGGTTGCCGCCCAAGGGGATGTAGACGAAGTCGCGGATGAACTTCGACAGGCTGATGTGCCAGCGGTCCCAGAACTCCTTGAGGTTGCGCGCCAGGTACGGGTAGTCGAAGTTGCGCGGCAGGCGGAAGCCCAGCAGCAGGGCGATACCGGTGACCAGGTTGGTGTAGCCGCTGAAGTTGAAGTAAATCTGCAGCGAGTAGCCGTAGATGGCCAGCAGGATCTGTTCTGGCGAGAAACCGGTGGGCGTGTCGAACACCGGGTCCACCCAGTTGTTCGCCAGCCAGGTGCTGAACAGGAACAGCTTCACCACCGCCAGCGCCACCAGGCCCAGGGCCCGTTGCGGCTCCAGCACCTCGCGCGGCGCCGTGGGGCGGATCTGCGGCAGCAGGTGCTCGGCGCGGTTCACCGGGCCGGCGATCAGGCTGGGGAAGAACGCCAGGTACAGCGCCAGGTCCAGCGGCGCCGCCGGCTTCAGCGTGCCGCGGTTGATGCCCATCAGGTAGCTGACCGAGTGGAAAATGTAGAACGACATCCCCACCGGCAGCAGCACTTCCATCAGCGGCAGCGCCACGTCCAGGCCCATGGCTTGCAAGCCCTGCTGCGCGCCACTGACGAAAAAGTCCTGGTACTTGAAGAAGTAGAAACAGCCCAGCACCAGCGCCAGGATCGCCCCATAGGTCAGCCGCCGGCCAGGGTAGCGCGCGCTCAGCTGCCCCAGCCCGAACACTGCCGCGCTGTAGCCCAGCAGGATGTACAGGAAGTTCAGGTTGAAGCTGGCCAGAATCCCGTAGCTGGCCGCCAGCAACAACAGGTTCTGCACGCGCAGGCTGAAGTTCAGGCACCAGTACAGCAGGAAAAATACAATGAAGCAGAGACCGAATTCGATCGAAAAGTAGCTCATCAACGTAGTCCGTTACGCAGTCTGCGGCAGCAGGAGGGGCGCGTTTTCAAGCGCTGGGCCGCAAATCAGGGCGCGGATTATGTCAGAGCGCCATCCCCGCCAACAAGCAGGTCGGGGATGAACTTTCGTGCTGGTGGTTGGCGCTTTTGTCCGACATTCCGACATGCGGCAGCCTTGTCGAAAACCATTTTTCCGACCCTTTGCTAGGCTTTTCCTTTCAACCAAAGGAGGTGGTTATGGACCGCTCAAACAGTGATCGTTCACGTATGGCCGCTATGGATAGCGCAGTGGTCAGGGAAAATCTGTACCAGGAATGGGACAGCGGGGAAGTGATAGAACAGCCATGGGGCACCGCGCGCGGAGGGGCAGCAGGCTACCTGCGCCATGAAGCCGGGTACAACATGGAAGAGGAAGAAGAGGAAGAGTAAGGCTTGAGCAAGGCGGTGGTGGCAGGTGGTTGGTCACCGCCGCTGCTTTGGCTGCAAGGTCATGCCGGCTGCGGCCGCCAGAATCAACACCCCGCCAGCGTATTGCCCCACTGACAGGCTGTGGCCCAGCGCCAGCCGGTCCACCAGCACCGCCACCACTGGGTAGATAAACGACAGCGCGCCGACCAGGGCTGTCGGAATTTTCTGCAGCGCCCCATAAAGCAGTGTCGACATCAACCCCGTATGGATCAGGCCGATGGCCAGCAGGCAGGCCCAGGTTTGCAGCGGCGGCTGGGCGCTGGTCACCGCTGCAAAAGGCGCCAGCATCACGCACCCTACCGCCATCTGAATCAGCACGATCAGGTGGGGAGGCATGCCTGTCAGCCGCTTGGTGATCGCGGCCGTCAGCGCATAAAAGAACGCCGCGCCCAAGGCCATGGCCACGCCGGCCAGGTAGTCGCCTGGTCCGTTTGCCTGGCCGTTGACCACCAGTAGCAGCCCCATGAACGCGGCCGCCAGCCACGCCCACGTCCTTGCGTTGACGCGCTCCTTGAACACCAGCACGCCCAACGCCACCAGCATGAACGGCTGGGTGTGATACACCACCGTGGCCACCGCAATGGACGCGCGCGAATAGGCGCCGAACAGCAGCACCCAGTTCAGCACCAAGGCCACGCCACCCACCGCCGCCAGCAGCAATTGCCTTGGTGTGGTGGCGACCTTGAACGCGCCCCGCAGCACGCACGCCACCAGCATTGCCAACGCGCCGAACGCGCAGCGCCAGAACACCACCGTGGCCGCCGGCTGCCCGGCCATCAGCACAAACCAGCCGACCGTGCCGGAAATCAGCATGGCCCCGGTCATCTCCAGCGTGCCGCGTGTCCTGCCATCCATGGTGTGGTTTTCCTGTCATAACGAACGAATGGACGATATGCTGAACGCCTGATAATTGTTCGTCAAGATGAACGAACGGATGATTTGGTGAACGATGACTGACCCGACCTTGAGCCCCATTGCCTTGCTGTCTAGCTCCATCCGCCGCGAGCGCGAGCGTGCGGGGCTGTCCGTGACCGATCTGGCCAAGCGCGCCAGCGTGGCCAAATCCACCCTGTCGCAGCTGGAGTCCGGCACCGGCAACCCCAGCCTGGAAACCCTGTGGGCCCTGGCGCTGGCACTGGACGTGCCGGTCAGCCGGCTGATCGCCCAGCCCAGCCAGCACGTGCAGGTGATTCGCGCGAACGAGGGCGCGGCTGCCGAGTCCGAACAGGCCAACTACGCCGCCACCCTGCTGGCCGCCTGCCCGGCGGGCGCGCCGCGGGACATCTACCGGGTCAAGGTGTTGCCGGGCGAACCCCGAGTCTCCCGGGCCCATGGGCCGGGCACCCTCGAGCACGTCATCATCTGCAGCGGCACCGCACGGGTCGGCCCGGTGGGGCGGGCGGTGGAGGTGACGGTGGGGGACTACGTGCGGTATTCGGCGGATGGGCCCCATGAGTTTGAGGCGGTGGGTGGGGAGGTGGTGGCGGTGATGGTTATCGAGCAACCCTAACCCACCCTGTAGCAGCGGCCGTAGGCCGCGTCCCAGACGCCGCGCATATACCGGCAAATCGCGGTGCCTGCCTGACGCAGCCTGCGGCAGCTGCTACGGGGCTACATGGCTTTCCAGTGCACGTTCACTGCCTGATGCTTGCCTGTGCTCAGGTCGACCGGGGTGCGCATTTCATGGCCATCCAACTGCGACACCACCTGGTACTTCCCGGCGGGCAGCTGCACCAGCAACATCGGCCCTGCATCATCCACGCTCAGCACTTGCTTGCCCTGGGCGTTCTGAATGCTGACCTTGATGCCTGACTCATACTTGTTGTCCGCCCCTGCGGAGAACGTCAGCTGCAGGCTGTAGCCGTGCTCTTTCTGGATGGCACACGATTCATCGATGCCAATACCGCCGGACATATACGCGACGCCGTTCTGGTTCATCGGCTCCAGGTGCACCCCGGCAGGGTCCACCGGCTCAGTGCAGGCCGCCTGCACCGGCCCGCAGGCCAGGCCTGCCAGCATGACGCCGGACAGCGTGAGTAATCGCAACGCTTGCATGATCACCACTCCCGAGCCCACGCAGGGCTCCGTCTAGACGATGCCACCTGTGAATCCAGTGCCGTGGGCGGTGGCAGCAGTTGGCACCGGTTACTTGGTTAAGACTGCGGGCGGGGGGCGATTGTTCGAAGGGCAGTGGTGATAAACGGTAAATGGAAGGGCAGTGCTGATGCACGACGCCCCGTAGCAGCTGCCGCAGGCTGCGTCTGGGGGCAATGGGGTGTTCCTGGGAATGCGCGGTGCTTTCTGACGCGGCCTGGTGGCCGCTGCTACGGGACGGTGTTCGGTGCGCGCCTAGGCGCTGCCGCCGAAATCCCCTGCCAGGCAAAGCCTTCCCAGACATTTCCCACATCCTTCGTAGTTATGCCCTACACCAATCCCGGCTCGGTAGTGCGCTAGCATAGGCACCGTCCGACAGGCGTCCGCAATTCCCAGTGATAGCCTTCCCCTGCCGCTGAAAACCAGCGGTCGGGTGTGAGAACCCGTCGGAAAATCGGAGCGCAGCCAGCCATCCCGCTGGCTGTTCTGTCGCTGCATGCTCGCTCTATGGCAGCTGCACGCGGGCGGGCCTTGGCCCGACCGGGTTTCCCGTATTTCCCTGGTTCTCACCCTGCGTGCGGCTGCCACCCAATTCTGTGAGAAGGCTTGGGTGGTTGGCGCTTTACGTTGGTTCAGGAAATACGGAGATGTCCATGAATGACGCTTTAACGAATCGAGCCCTCCCTGCATCCCTCTTCCGCGTGCGTTATGACGTCAGCGCCGAGGAGGTGCTGCTGCATCTGTCGGAAGTGCTGCGGGTGGGGGAGGCGGCGGCTTACGAGCTGACGGAAAACCCGGGTTTCAACGCCGGAGGATTGGCCTTGGCCGTGGTGCATGCCATGGAAGCGGCGCAGGTGTTGGTGGGGCGGTTGCTGGAGATGGAGGCTGCGTAACCAACGCGTAGCCGCTGCCGCCAGGCTGCGCTGGCCCTTGCTGTAAATTCCACGTGCAGAATACGGCCCAAATCAGCAGTTACAATTTCTACGCTAATGCGGAAAAGCAGGGGGTGTTACCCTCTGCGGCTCCACGGAGAAAATTAAAAGGTTGTTGCATGCTGCACGAGACAGACCTGCCGATGTCAGTTTTACTGGGCGTGGATGAGCTGCGGCGGACCGGTCTGAAATTGGCACCTTCTTCGCAAATCATCGTCTGGCAGTATTCGATTTAATCAGCATCGGTCTGTGTGCATACGAGGCCAAAAATGCAAAGTGATACCCCCAGGCAAGCGCTGGTCACCGCCGTCATCGATATTTTCGTCAGCACCATCGGCTTCATCCCGCGTGACAAGGTCAACGAGCACACCCGCTTCCTGACCGACTTCAAAATCATCGACGATGACCTGACAGTATTTGTCCTGGAGGTGCAGAAGGCATTTCCCCTGAACGCCCCCCGCGAAGACTGGCAAGCCATCGAGACCATCGGCCAAATCGCCGATTTGATCATCCGTTGCCGTGAGCACCCCGAAGATTATCCCCCGCAGCCGCCCAGCCGGCTCAAGCGCACGCTAGCATCGCTCAAACAAAAATTGTCGGGCACCTGAGCAGGCCAGCTCAAACTTCAGCGGCATCCCCCGCAACCTGCTCCGCCTCCAACGCCAGCTTCGCCCGGTCCGCCTTGCTGATGTACTGCGGCTTGCTCTTGGGCGCCAGCTTGGCGTTGGCCTTCTTGGCGTTGGCTTTGAGGATTTGATTGATTTTCTTGCGACGGTTCATGGTGTTTGCTCAGGCTGGAGGGCGTTACGGTGTTTCCATGGGATGCATGGTGCCAGAGCCGGGTAAAACCATGTAATAGAAATTGCGCAAACGGTACCGGCAGCCGCGGTTGCCCGGGCTGCCAGTGGGGCATCTTATTCCACCGGCGCGAAAGCCTGCGCTGCCGCCATCGTGTCCAACGACTCGCGCAGCAACTGGATCTTGCCATCGCGCGCCACCAGCCGCCCGGCATACAGCTGCCGATAAACCCGCCCGGTCGCCGGCACCAGGGCCTCCACGCTGTACTCGGCAAACGCCTGGTCAGGCGTGTCGATCAAGAACCGCACGTTGTGGAACTTGAATCCAGGCACCTTGCCCAGCAACGACCCGATAAACCCGGCGATCGCCTGCGGCCCCTGCACATGGTGGGGAATGCCCAGCGACTGCAGGTACGGCAGCTCCAGCACGCCATCGTCGGCGAACAGCGCAGCGGCGGCCTGGGGTGACTGAATGGATTCAAGATACGACTGAAGCAGTTCGACGGCGTTTTTCATGGTGGCGTTCTCCTTGAGGTGGGCACGTTGCTGTGTGCCTGTGCGCTCACAGTAAGGGAGTGGCCAGTCAGTTAAAATGGCAATTATAGAAAGCCATCATTTCATTTTTGTTCATTTGGTTTGGGCCAACGCCACACCGGTTCCGCCAAATGCTGCGCAAAGAAATCCGACAGCGCCTTGATCTTCACCGGCCGCGTGCGCGCCGACGGCGTGACGAAATACAGCCCGCCACGCGCCATGCTCCACTCCGGCAGTAGCGCCACCAGGCGCCCATCCGCCAGGTACTCGCTGGCAATGAACTCCGGCAGCTCGGCAATCGCCAGGCCTTCCAGCAACGCCGGCAACAACACGTCCGAGTTCGTCACCCGCAACGGCCCGCTGGGCACCACGTCTTCTTCAGTGCCGCTTACATGGGTAAAGCGCCACACCTGGCTGCGCGCGCGGTAGGCGTAACTCAGGCAGGCCCGGCTCGCCAGTTCGCGCGGGTGCTGCGGCATGCCGTGCGCCGCCAGGTAGGCCGGCGACGCCACCAGATACTGCGTCACCGCACAAATGCGCCGCGCCACCAGGGACGAGTCAGGCATCACCGCAATGCGCAGCGCCGCATCGAAGCCCTCGGCAATCAGGTCCACCGCGGCATCCGACAGGTGCAAGTCCACCGACAGCTCCGGGTACTGGCGCATCAACTGCGGCATCAGCGGCGCCACCCAGCGCAGCCCGAACGACATCGGCACCGCCAGCCGTACCTGCCCACGCGGCTGCACCGACAACTCCTGGGCCTCGCTCTCCACCTCTTCAGCCTGGCGGTAAATGTCCCCCGCCTTGGCCGCCATGCTGGCGCCGAATTCGGTCAACGACAGTTGCCGCGACGTACGGTTGAACAGCCGCCCGCCCAAACGCTCCTCCAGCCGCGCCACCGCCCGCGACACCGTGGGCACCGACACACTCATGACCCGCGCCGCCGCCGCGAACGAACCTTCCTCCGCCACCTTGGCGAACATGGCCAGACCTTCGAAATCGGGAAGTTTGCTCATTTCAAATCTGCAATGATGAGTTTCAGATGATTCTATTTTGAAACGCAACGGCCGTCGATATGCTTCTCCCACACCGCAACACAACCTAACGATTCAACCCTGGAGAAACATCATGGCTCGCAAACTTGAAGGCAAAATCGCACTGGTCACCGGCGGCACCACTGGCATCGGCCTGGCCACCGCCAAACGCTTCGCCGCCGAAGGCGCCCACGTCTACATCACCGGCCGTCGCCAGGCCGAACTCGACGCCGCCGTGGCCGAAGTCGGCAACGCCACCGGCGTGCAAGTCGACTCCACCCGCCTGGACCAGCTGGACAGCCTATACGCCCAGATCGGCGCCACCCACGGCCACCTCGACGTGCTGTTCGCCAACGCCGGCGGCGGCTCCATGGTGCCCCTGGGCGAGATCACCGAACAGCACTACGACGACACCTTCGACCGCAACGTCAAAGGCGTACTGTTCACCGTACAAAAGGCCCTGCCACTGCTGGCCAAAAACGCCTCGGTGATCCTCACCGGCTCCACCGCCGGCAGCTCGGGGACCGCCGCCTTCAGCGTCTACGCCGCCTCGAAGGCCGCCGTAAGGTCCTTCGCCCGCAACTGGATACTGGACCTGAAAGACCGCCACGTGCGCATCAACACCATCAGCCCCGGCGCCACCCGCACCCCCGGCCTGGTCGACCTGGCCGGCCCCGACGCTGCGCAACAGCAAGGCCTGCTCGACTACCTGGCCTCGCTCATCCCCATGGGCCGCGTCGGCGAAGCCGAAGAAATCGCCAGCGCCGCGCTGTTCCTGGCCTCGGACGACGCCAGCTTCGTCAACGGCATTGAACTGTTCGTGGATGGCGGCCAAGCCCAGGTCTGACCCACGCGCCGGGCGGCCCACCCCAGGCCGCCCGCCCACTCAAAGGAGGTGCTTCACATGCGTATGCCAAAACTCGCCGCACTTGCCCTCAGCCTGCTGCTGGGCGCCGCCGCCCAAGCCGCCACCCCGCCCACCCTGGCGGTGTCCACCATCGACCACGTCGGCATGAACGTGCCCGACATCGACGCCGCCACGCGCTTTTTCACCGACCTGATGGGCGCCAAGGTGATCTCCGACATGCAGCCAGGCAGCATTCCGAGCCAGTGGAAAGCCCAGTTCCGCTGGCATGCTTCCAGCGACCTGCAGCGCTTCGTGATGCTGCAACTACAGGGCGGCGCCAAGCTTGAACTGTTCCAGTACCGCGGCACCGAAATCAACCGCCAGCAGCCCCATGGTGATGATGCGGGTGCCAGCCACGTCGCGCTGAAGACCGACGACATCGACGGCAGCCTGGCGCTGTTGAAGGGCAGGGGCGTGACCATTCTCAATGAGCCGATCACTAACCCGGATGGGATTCGTTGGTTCTACTTTCAGACGCCGTGGGGGGCGCAGGTTGAGTTGGTGGCGTTGCCTAAAGCGTGATCTGTTTGGGACAGTGGAAAGGTGTAGGACAGATCCTACAAAGTCTGCGATAATCGCCTTACGGCTTTGAAATGATTGCTAAAAGTTTCCATGTTTCGCTTTCATGATTGGCGCTTGCGCTGGTTTTTTTCTGGGGCTACTCTCCGGTCGCCGCTACTTATCAGCGGTCGGGTTTAGTCGCTCGGAACAGAGCCAGGCGCGTAAAGCGCCCTCCTGAAGTGTTGCCGGCAGGTTTGCCAGCAGCGTTTTATGGTGATCGTACGTGGGGCGCTTCGGCGCGCCGGGTGCTGGCTACCGGTCGACTAACCCGCGTACGGTCGCCTCCCTTCGTTTAGTCGCGAAGGCGGCGGCTTCAGTTGCACCAGCCAGAGGTACACCATGTTCAAGCCGGTCCCCGATCCACCCGCGCCACCCGAAACCTTCGCCGCCGAAGGCATCTCCCCTTACACCACCCACCCCGTCCCCCTGAGCCCCCACGTCACCGCCCACCACGCCTTCGGCCCCTGCGTAGGCGACATGCCCATCTTCGCCGTACGCGAAGGCATGCCACTCGAAGAAGTCCTGGTACAAGCCAGCGCCTACCTGCGCAGCGCCAGTGCCGGCGCCACCGAACTGGTGGAAAACTGCCCAGAGGAATGGCGCGCGTTGGCGCGGAACGTGGAGCACGTGAGTGAAATAGCGCGGGCGTTGGTGGAGGCGGCTATTGCGGGGCTGCCCAAGGCACGGTAGCCCAGGCTGCCACACCCCGTAGCCGCTGCCGCAGGCTGCGCTGGCCCTTGCCTACGCCAACAAACTCAAGCGAAGCAAAGCCCCCAGCGCAGCCTCACCTCACTGCCCCAAACGGCTGAGGCTAGCCCCCCGAAACTCCCCCGCAGCCCAGCGTCGATCAAACTCATTCTTCTCGTTGGTCTTGTACGTCAGGCACTTCACCATCTGCGCATCCGTACGCCAGTTATCACACCCCTCGGGGTCATGGTAATAGCGGTCCCAGGCAACGTTCTTGGCCCGATCCTCGATAGCCTGGCGCAGCGCCTGTTCCTCATACTGCTGCCTAGCCAACCGCGCAGCCTGCGCGTCCGCCGCCTTCTTCTGCTGCGCCAGCATCAACTGACGCTGCTGCTGAGCTTGAGCCTGCTGCAGCGTGGCCTCGATCTGTTTGATCTGCTGGGTGGCGACATACTCCAGCACCGCGAGCCGGGCGAAATAGAAGGCAATGGCAATGACCGCGACCGCAGCCGCGTTGATCAGATAGGACTCAGCGTTGGGTCGTGCCCGGCGTCTTGCCATGGGAAGGCTTCCTTGAGTGATGGCACATGCTAATCACCTGAGGGGATGGGTTCAACGTTGGTAGCTATGACCGCGTCCATGTCTAGCGTTGCGACGTAATCGGCGGGATCAACCTAGACAGGAAAATTCCTACAAGATAACGTCCTTATCCCTACAGAAACGCACGCGCGCCCCCCGCACATGGACGTCCCGAAACTCCCCCCAGCCCCACCCGTCTCTAACCCCATGCACCTCCAATTGCTGGCTTGGTTCGAACAGCACGCCGGACAGGTACTCACCTGGGACCAACTCCAGCAAGCCCCAAGCACCGTCGCCATTTCAGCCAAGGGCATCTACAAACCCAAGGAACTTGCCTACGCCCTATCGATTAGCCAGCGGCTGGGCAGCCCCTACAGCGACCTAGACCCCGAGTACCAAAACGACGGAAGCTGGCGCTACTATTACGCCCAGGAAGAGAGCAAGCGTGGCGATGCCGAAACCCTGTTCACCAACCAAGGCCTGAAACAGTGCATGCTCGATGGAGTGCCAGTAGCGGTGCTGGTTCAACTATCGAGAAAACCTGCCGTCACGACCTACCGGGTGCTAGGCCTCGCCAACGTCGTCGCCTGGGAGGGCGGAGTATTCACCCTCGAGAGCACCACCTTGTCAGAGGATGGCGTCACCGCAGCTCAAGAAGCCGACGAGTCCCCGAGCTACTCTCCCACCGGAGTCGAAGACAACCGCAAGCGCACACAGCGAGAGATCGCCACCCGCCAGGGGCAAGGAAAGTTTCGGAGTGGGTTGCTGACCGCCTATGGCGGGCTCTGCGCCATCAGCGGCTGCCAGGTTGTGGAGGTGTTGGAGGCTGCGCACATCACCCCGTATCTTGGGCCGGAGACGAATCACATTAGTAATGGGCTTTTGCTACGTGGCGATCTGCACACGCTGTGGGACAAGGGGCTGATTTACCTTTGTGATGGTCTTACTGTGCAGGTTAAGCCGTGTCTCGCTGGGTCTGAGTATTTTGGGTTTGTGGGGAAGAGGATTCGGGATACGACGGGTGGGGCGCCGGGGCCGTCTTTGGCGGCTGTTCGGGCGCATCGGGAGTGGTGTTGTGAAGGGGGGGATTGAGGTACAGGGACACGCCCGGGTAAAGCGGCCTCTATCGACCGCAGCTTACTCCTAGTCATACAACCAAGGCTTCAACGCCTCCAGGTTCTGCACCACAATCTGCTGCGCCGCCGCCTTGGGGTTATGGCTTTTCGGATCGATCTGGTACCGCTGCAACACATACTTCACCAGTGCCCGACGGCTAGGCACTACCAGTTGCCCGTCGACCATGCCGAAGTCCGTTTCGATAATCGCCATTTGCTCAGGCTTCAACCGCTGGTCGGCAGTAAAGATCACTGGAATGTCGGTGTTCCAGTCCTCGTCCTGATCGGCGCCATTTACCGAAGCGTCCAGCAGCTCCGGTTCGCCACGCAACCGGCTCAGGACGAAATCCCGGTACTGCCGGTTCTTCTCGCAATACGCGCGCACATGCCAGCGCATGCCGGTGTACACCAAGGTGTGCGGGGCTATCAGCCGTATCTCGGCCTGGGGTGTGTTCAGCGACACATACTCGGTCTCAAGCCGCAGCCCCTCGCGGCAGGCCTTCAGCAACGGCCGCAGCACCTCCGGCCGAATGGGGCGGTCCGGCACCTCCAGCACCCGCGTATGGGCATAGGCCAGTGCCAGCCCCTCGATGTGATCCTTGCGCTCATTGTTCTGGTACAGCAGGTGCAGGTAGGCGCTGGCACTGTCCTCGATAAACCGCGGGGCAAAAGCCTTGCTGGGCACGTAGCCCTTTATTTTTTTGTCATATGTAAGGTTTTCAGGCGCATGTTCGTTGATGTACGTATTGATGTCTTTCGAGGCCTGTTGCCGGCTGATGCCGAAGCTCTGCATCAGGTGCCCCGTGGTCAGCCGGCCTTCCCACCAGGCGACTGTTTCGATCAAACGATAGCGAAGTGCCAGGTCCCAGCGGACTTGTTCGATTTCCTGCAGGCGTTTCATCGCGACTCCATGTGTGCGGAATGTTTACCTGTATAAGTCTACATTCTAGACCTGTCGTTTAACACTACATATCGTTTGTCTGGCAAAGGCAATTCAAGCCGTCATCCAAAGGATATGAACATGAGTACGTCGGACCTGGTTTCGACAGGCGCCATCACCCTGATGGGCGTCATCCTGCTGATCCTCCTGATGCAATACCTGCGTCTGCGCGACCTGTGGCAATTGGCCCGCAACTGCCAGAACGGCGTGCACTGGGCGCGCATCCGCGAAATGGAAAACCGCGAGCTGCGCTCCGCCCTGCGCGCCGAAAAAGCCTGCATCGCCGACTTGAAGCAAAAGCTGGCCCGCCTGCAACACACCGAAGCCGCCCTGTAAGGACACCTCATGAACCGACTCGAACGCATCAAGGGTTGCCTGCTGGGCGGCGCTGTCGGCGACGCCCTTGGCGCCCCGGTAGAATTTCTTGAGTGGCCGGTGATCGAGGCCAAATACGGCCGCCACGGTATTACCGACTTCACCCCGGCCTACGGCCAGATCGGCGCCGTCACCGACGACACGCAAATGATGCTCTTCACCGCCGAAGGCCTGCTGCGCGCCTACGTGCGCCGCAGCGCCGGGCGCACCTGCCACGTGCCCAGCGTGGTCCACCACGCCCTGCTGCGCTGGCTGCTGACCCAAAACGAACGCCCGGCCATCCACGTCAGCAGCGACGGCTGGCTGATCAGCGAAAAAGCCCTGTGGGCCCGGCGCGCACCCGGCACCACCTGCGTCAGCGCCCTCAAGGCCATCCCTTTCCTGGGCGCCCCGGCGCAAAACCGCAGCAAGGGTTGCGGCGCGCTGATGCGCAGCGCCCCGTTCGCCTTCTTCGCCAACGCCTTTGAATACGCCGCGCAAGCCGGACGGCTGACCCATGGGCATCCCAGTGGCTATCTGGCCGCGGGGCTGTTCGCCGACATGCTGCAGCGAATGGTGGATCAGGTGGCGGGACTGAAAAAGGCCGTGGTCGACAGCCTGGCCGAACATGGGCACAAGCCGGGCATGGAAAAGGTGCGGGAATTGCTGGAGCGGGTGTTGTTCTTCGTGCGTGAGGGGTATCGGCCTACGCCGGAGCGTATTGGCGAACTGGGCGGCGGCTGGGTGGCGGAGGAGGCGCTGGCCATCGGGGTGTGGTGTGCGTTGACGGCTGAGCATCTGGAGGAGGGGGTGATTCGGGCGGTGAATCATAGTGGGGACAGTGATAGTACCGGGTTGGTGGCGGGGCATTTGTTGGGGGTGGAATACGGGGCGGCGGCGATACCGGCGCGGTGGTTTCAGCGGTTGGAATTGCGGGGGGTGATTGAACGGGTGGGGGAGGATGTGGAGCGGGTGGTGCGGGATTATTGTGGGGTTGGGGGGAAGGAGGATGGGTGGATTGAGGTTGCTTATCCGGGGGGGTGAGTTGGCAGGGGGCTAAGGTCCCCCCTGGAAGATATAGGATGAGCAGTCTCTATTCCAGGGGGAATGTACCAGGTACCTGGACGATAGGGCTGTGGACATCGACAGCAACCAGGTGGAGAACCAGATACGGCCATGGGCACTCGTTCGCTCGAACCGTTTGTCTGCCGCGATAAAAGGGGGACAGATTTATATCTTGCGTTCCGGTATTGAATCAACACCGGAACGTGGGTAGGCATGGGGGCAGGATCAATTCGGCTTGGCTACCGTCGCGGCATCCTTGCTTAATACAGGAGCGGCTACATGCACCTTGGCCTCAGACAACGCAATACAGCGGTGTGCGTAGCTGCCGATCTCTTTCAAAGCGATATTTCGATAGCTAGCGGGACAGATTAACAACGTATCGCCGAAGCGGAACTGACGAAACGCCTTGACGCTATACAAACCATTCGGCCCGTCGTAGCTCTCCAGTTGCCACGGGTCGCTGCTGAAGACCTCCTTCGGATAATCCTTTTCGTTCAACACATAGCTCAGCTCGGTATTGTCCCTGATTTTGATCAGATTGGCGGCGGAATAGACCCACAGGTCCAAGAGGGCTGGCAACAGCATGGCATTAACGAAGATGCACCCGAGCAGCACTAGTGCGGCTCTGCCGGTGCGCTGCATCGCATTGCCGTTTGTCAGATAAAAGACGAGAACTGGCGCTAGGTACAGGAACATTATCAGTAAGCAGAGAGCGATAGCCCCGAATGCCTCTTCGTCGCTATCTCCGCCTCGCCACGTCATGATGGCTAGTTGGGCAGGCATCACTCCACTCACTGAAGTAAACGCTAGCAGCACACCTAGCCAGCCAACGAGGGCTGTGTAATAGAGTCTGCGATGCAAGGGTTTGCGGGGACCCGGCGGCAGCTCCAGTACATTGCTATGCAGGAGCGCATCGCCGCGAAGCAGAACTATCACGGCACAAGCGGCAGCGACTACGACGATAGGAAAGAAGTAGCCTGGGGCCATTGTGTAATCAAACATGGCCCCCAGCAGATTGAGCGATAGCAGTAGGTAGCCCCCGCCTACGATGAGGCCAAAGCGGAAAGCGAGCCTCTTTTCCAGTTCTCTGTTAACGGTGCATACAGACATGCTCAACGTGAAGACCACAGACGGCACCGATACGATGAGCAGCAGCGACGCAAGTATCAGTAGGCTGAAGAATAACCAGGCGACGAGGTTTGAGGGGTTACCTAACGAACTCAGGATCAACTCGGGGTGATGGATTACCCAGAGGTACTTGGTGAGGAGTGAGATTGAGATAAGCGTTGAAACTACCGGCAGCCACCATTTGATATCGGCGAGGAGTTTGAATAGTGCTTGCCGGGGGCTGCTGGAGGCGGAGGGGTCGGGCGCTGAAGCGGGGGATGGGCTCTGCGGGATGGTTGTGGGGGGAGATACGGCTGTCATGAGTGTGTGTTTCTTCCTGGTTTTCGTGGTTATGGGATGCAACGAGCGCGTTGAATCAGTCATAGAGCCAAGGTTTCAGCGCGTTCAAGTTGGCGATCACGACCTGCTGCGTTTCTGGCTTAGGGGCCAGGTTTTTGCCGATACAACGTTTAGTCGCTCAATAGTGGCTGTCGGTGCGGCGAAGGTGAACTTGACAGTTGTAGTGGCAAAATGCAATTTACCGAGCGGAATTGGATTCAGCCTAGAATGAACAGGGAACGATATGAGTAGGGCTCAAGATTTCTCCAAGCTGTACGCTCGGGTAGCGAATGACATTGCCACCGCGCTGGATGATGTCTCCCGGCTGGACGTGAGTAACGACAAAGGCAACGCGCACCTTGCCAAAGTCAAGGAAAAGCTCGGCGAAATGAAGTCGCGCTTCGACGGTGAAATCACCTATTTGGAGAAGCACGCCGAGTGGGAAAACTTCACCATTGCATTCTTTGGCGAAACCAACGCCGGCAAGAGCACGATCATCGAAAGCCTGCGGGTCCTGTTCGCAGAGAAAAAGCGTCAAGCACAGATCGAGCGTAACCTAGCGACCGCCAAAGACATCCAGGCGGTGTTCTCTAGCAAAAGCGATGAGCTGATCGAAGAGCTCAGCACACGCTACGTGAATTTCTGCGAAGACATCGCCACGTTAGGCGACGATATCGGGGCGCTGGTCAACCAGACCCAGCGCGACTTGGTGAGTACCCGCCAACAACTGGCGCACAGCCAGCAGGATCTCACTTACAGCAAAGAGCGCCTGACCAGTGCGACTACCGAACTGGAAAGCACACGCCAATCGCTGCAGGGCAGCGAGGCGCGGTTAAGCCAGAACCAGCTGGCGCTCACTCAGACTCAAAGCGCGATGCAGCAGGTAGAGCTTCAGCTGCAAGGCGTGCGGGCCGATTTCCAGCGCAGCCAGCAACAGCTGACCGAGCAAGGTAACCAGTTGCAGGCAACTCAAGCGCAGTTGAGTGAATGCCAGCGCCAGGGCGAAGCCACCCGCGTCGCGCTTGAGCAGAGTGGCAAAATGAAGTTGTGGTTGGGGCTGTTCGGCGGTGTGGTGATCGGTGCCATTGCTGGTGCCTTGGGCTATATGCAGTTGATGTGAGCCGGGGCGGTGATCGCCTTGAACTGACTTTCATTTCATAGACTCCGGACTTCCCCATGCGCGAACAACATTCTTTGAGCGAGCTGGTCAGCAACACGCTGCCCACTCTGCTGAAGCAACAGCAACAACTTGAGCGCCTGCAGCGCGTTGCCGGCCAAGTCGATGGCGAAATCGTCGGTACCGGTCAGGAAGACTTCACTCAGGACAACGTCGTTTATCACTTCACCCACGAGGGCAAGTCGTTCCAGTTGATCGACGTGCCAGGCATCGAAGGCAACGAAAAGAAATACGAAGCGATGGTGCAAGCCGCTATCGCCAAGGCTCATTTGGTGTTCTATGTGAACGGCACCAACAAAAAGCCCGAACAGAACACCGCGCAGAAGATCAAGCATTACCTGAACCGTGATGCCAAGGTGTATGCCATCTGCAACTTGCGCGGCAAGGGTGACACCTACGAATTCGGGCGCGACCGCGAGTCGCTCGAGCAGACCCACAAAGACGCGACAGCGATGCGCGACCAGACCCAAGAAGTGCTTGAGGACATGCTCGGTGCCGAACTGGTCAGTGGCTGCCAAACGCTTCAAGGGCTACTGGGCTTTGCCAGCGTGGCCTTCGATCAGCGAGGCCTGACCAGTATCCACCCCAGCCGCACCGACTTGCTCAAGTCGCAGCGCACCTACCTGCAAGACTTCACTAGTCAGCAGGCCATGCGCAGCTTTAGCCGGTTGGATCAATTGCAGGATGTCATCGGCAACAGCTGCGCCAACTTCGAGGTGGACATTGTCGAAAGCAACAAGCGCAAAGTGCTCCGCCTGTTGCAAGACACCGTCAATGGCCTGCAAAAGCAGCGAGACGAGCACCAGGCTTTCTCCGAGAAAATCGGTGCCGAGGTCCAGGAGTGCCAGGACGTCATCCGCAAAAGCTTCGAAGAGCTCAAAAGCAGCTTCACCTCCAAGCGTAATAGCGCATTGGACCGCTTCTTCAATGAACTGAACTCGTCAGCCCGTGATGCGGTTGAGGAGCATTTCAGCGACAAAGATGATGTGGAACGGGTGATTCAACAACATGTCAGCGAAGGCCAGGATCGGCTACGCGAGCGCTTGGAAGCCATCCAGCAGCAATTGCTCGAGGACCTTACCCAAGTCATCGAACGTGCGCTCAAACGCTTGCAAGAAAATGCCAAGCGGGTGAGCTTCCAGCAACAGTTGAGCGAAGCGGCGAACAACTCGTTGTCGCTCTCCAGCGCCATGGACGCCATCAGTTTCAACTTCTCCGACGTCGGCAGCTTCCTGCTCAGTGTTGGCGGCTATGCACTCAGCGGTTTCGGCATAGGCACCGTATTCCCAGGGATAGGCAACATAGTCGGGGCAATCGTCGGCGGCTTGTTCGGCCTGTTGGCTGCGGGCCTGAGCTACTTCTTTGGCGGGCGCGGCAAAAAAATCGCTGAAGCCCAGGAACAGGTGGCCAAGGCCATTCAAACCGAGCGCGAAAAAGTCACCAAGACGTTCGCCACCGACACCAAAGGGATGCTGGCGAAAATCGGCGAGCAGATCGAAGACAGCGTGCTGCGCCAGCTCAAAGACGAGCGCCGGAAGATGGCCGATGTCACCGCCTTGTTCGATGAAAAAATTGCCTCGATCCAGGCCCTCAAACAGAAAGTGGAAGCCAAACCCCATGGAACAATTTAAACAGTTCAACGCCAGCAAGACCGAGGTCATCAAGTCGCTCGACAACCTGCACAAGCTGGTTGGCGCGCTTGAAGAATTGGGCCTGGATGTTTCGCAAGACCTCGACAAAATCAAGAAAGCCATTGGTGACGTGCAGTCCGATGCCCTGCGTATCGCCTTGCTCGGGGCATTCTCTGATGGCAAAACCAGCGTGGTTGCCGGTTGGCTTGGCCAGGTAATGAAGGACATGAAGATCGACACCAACGAGTCCTCGGACGCGCTGGCGATCTACCGCCCTGACAACCTTCAGGACCGTTGTGAAATTGTCGACACCCCTGGTCTCTTCGGTGACAAAGAGAAGGCAGCGGAAAATGGCGCCGTGGTGCAATACGGCGATATCACCAAGAACTATATTTCCGAAGCGCACCTGATTTTCTACGTCGTCGACGCCACCAACCCGCTGAAAGACAGCCACCAAGACATCGTGCGTTGGGTGCTACGCGACCTGAACAAACTCAGCTCGACCATTTTCGTCATCAATAAAATGGACGAGGTCGCAGACTTGCGCGACCCCGAAGAGTTCGAGCAACAGAGCGCCATCAAGAAAACGAACCTGCTGAACAAGCTGCAGCGCTTCGTCGAGCTAACGCCTGCTGAACGCGAAGCGATCAACGTGGTGTGCGTTGCCTCCAACCCCAACAGTCGCGGACTGGACTTCTGGCTGGAGCAAAAAGACCTTTACGACCAGCGCTCGCGTATCGGCGAACTCAAGCTGGTGACTCAGCAAGTGCTGGACGACAGCGGCCGCGATACCTTGATCAAAAAGACCGGCATCGATGTAGTGCGCGATGTACTGGGCAAGAAGATCGCCGTCGCGCAAGACGAGCTGATCAAGTTCAGGTTACTGGCCGATAACCAGCGCCTCGATTCGGCGCGCATTCAAGAGGACATTGCGGAGGGCAAGCGCAAGGTCCTAGCTACAGTCGGCAACCTCTACGAGGAACTGAACAACCTCGAGACCGACCTGCTCAACTGCATTCGCACGTTGCCCCGTGACCAAGTGCACGCGTTTCTGGAATCGAAAATTGGCTTCACCAAGGACGATATTGGCGAAAAGTTGCGTTTTCGCATCGATCACCTGTTCAGCACCGCGTTCAACCAATCGTCCAGCATCATGAATGGCATCAGCGCGAAGATCGAACATCAGCTCGACAGTTCTTCCGACTTCGCCGACAGCATTGCAGCCTCAGCCTTGGCAGCCTCCAGCAGAGCGTTGAGCGCGGTTTCCAAGATTCCGGTCGAAAGCATCAAGAACGGGGTGTTCCTCGCGCGGGAAACGCTAAAGAACCTCACGGGTTACGTTTACAAGTTCAAACCCTGGGAAGCGACTAAGCTAGCGGCCAATATCAGCCGTTGGGCCGGCCCGATCGGTGCAGGGATTCAGGTGCTGACCGACGCCATCAGCGTGGTCCAGCAGCAACGTGCGGAGGCCGAGCTGAAGCAGTTGCAGAGTGACTTGGCTGAAGTAGTGAAGAGCCACTTTGCTGAGCCGATGAAGTTGCTTCAGGACCATGAAAAGGTGATGGAGATTTTCGCGCCGCAGATTAAAGCGTTCGAGAAGATTTTGCTGGAGCAGGAGCAGAGCTTGGAAGACTTGCGCAGGCGGCAGGAGCAGTTGGCGGAGTTGGAAAGCCATCTGACCCAGGCGTTTGGCGCGCGTGCGCCGATTGAGGGGGAGTATCAGGTGGTTTGATAGCCAGACCTCCATGTATCTGCACGTTCATCGGCCCTAGGTTTTCCCGATGGGGGCAGGGCTGCGGGCGTGCAGCGCAGCATTGATTGAACATGAGGAGCCTGGATACCCATCCCTGATTTCCAAACAATCATGCGCCCGGTATTGGAATCGGTACTGGAATCGGTACACGACGGCGTAAGATCTAGTTCTCCTGATAACTGCGCTCAATCAATGCCTTGGCCCTTTCCAAGTCATCCTGGTTGCGCAAGCTCAATTCCAAGTCGCCGGTACCCCAGTGACCGATAGCTCGTACATCACGGCTGAAGTCCTCCATTAGTTCGACCGAATCTGGATTGAGTTTGAGGTAAAGCTGCAGCCGCTTAGATTGAACTACTACGCTCGCAAAGTTCTTCAGGCGGCGGAAAGCCAGGTAGAGCTTGAGAGGCTTCTCTTGCACATCATCGCCGAGGGAATGCAGGTAGCTAGTCGTCTGCTCGAAGAGTGCAGCGATTTCCGTCGGAGCTTGGGCTAGTTGTTCCTGCCAAGTCTTATCCTTACCGACAGATGCCGGTTTATCTGCGCTACTATCCATAGACTTAGCTGTGGCGGAGGTGTCCGCCACGCTCACCACATTGACCAGTTCTAGCAGAAGTAGATCATCTCCAAATAGCTTATATCGGATAAGCTCGATGTTACGTTGAATTAGCTGTACGGCATGCTGGTCGTAGCGGGTGAAGTCTGCAGCTATACATAACAGTCGCGTGCCGCTCCACTCAATTTGATCGGCTGCATCCTTACCCAATTTTTCCATCACCAGCCAGCGGAATTCCGCCTGATGGTCTAGTAGCCAGTCAAGGTAGAATAACCCTTGATTGATCACGTTTTCGTTGCTATGCCGCTTATATTCGACGATAACTGGGCAGCCGTTTTCATCGAGGCCCAGAGAGTCTATACGGCCTTTGTGAGTTTTGCCGGTGGTGTACTCGGTCGCAATAAAGCGTACTCCGAGAAAAGTTTCCATCTGGGCTTCTATAAGGCTTTGAAGCTGTTTTTCAACAGCAACTGCCCGACCGGGTAGCTCATGAGCATCACCAGTTGTACTCATCCGGAAGAGTTGAATATCGCTCATATCTCATCCCTTTTTAGCGATCCGCGCCAAAAGTAAGCTGTGTATGGCGCGGATCTATCAATGCCTTTGGAAGATATCACCATATACAGAGCTTCGGTGCAGGCAAATGTTTCTCGTGTCAAAACTTAGCGCTAGTGCTAAGGGTTAGCTTGCAAGTCGATAGCAATCGCCTTCCAAATGAACCATCCCAAGTTCTTCTAAAGCTGCTAGTGCCTCAAGAATAAGCGGTGACGTTTTTTTCGGAGCCGTAAAGTGTGTGGTGATAGTTTCTGCCGTCATAGGTTCGGCGCTCAATGTTTTGCGTACGGCAGCAATTTGCTCTCGCATACTCTTAGGCCAAGCAGTTTTTTTGGTTTTTGCCGTTGGAGCAGTACTTTCGACTTCGTCCTCGTCCTCGTCTTCCTGCTCTGTTTCAACTTGTTCCAGCGAATCTTTACCAGCGGGATGCTGATAGTCCGGCCGCAGCCATTGGACTTGGCCGCGGTTCTCCTCATCGGAACGATAAGTGTTGAGTTCTGCTAGGCGTTGCAGAAGTTCCTCCTCCGCTTCGGCCTGAGCTTCCGACTTGTCCGGCAATGGTGTAGTCGCGCCGGGGAGGCCGACCAGCTTTTCGGCTAGATCATTCCAGCCGTAGGCAGCGAACACCGCTCTGTCGAGATTGTCGTGAAGTTCACGCAGCACAGATACCAGGCCCTGGGAATGAATGACTTTGTCTTTATTATTCAGCTCTTCATTGGCGCGTAGTTTCTCTAACACATTATACATGCCGGTCATGGTCAGTTCGGGGTTTGCGGCTTGTTGGCGACGGCGGTGAGCGTTTAATTGCTCGGCCAATTCACGGATAACCGACTGTTGCGCAGGTGGAACGTGGGGGAACGGGAAGGTTTCGAAGCAGCGAGTTTTGTTATAGCGGGGATCATTGCCCACACCAAGCCTGCCACCTGCTGCAAGCGCCCAAGCCACATGCAGGCGACTGGAAAGTACGCCAAGGAAAAACGCATCACTAAGGCCGAACGTTACTAAAGTACTGTCGGGTGCATCCTCTGATGGTACCCATGCAAAGTAACGGTGCTTTGCTGATTCAATCGTGGCTATGTATCTAGAGAGGCCATAAGTAAACTTTCGGAAAATCGGCCTAGGGTGCCCAATAACCCACCAATAATGTTGGAATTTTTTGTTTCTATTTTGCTCTCGCAATGGCTTAACTCGATCCAGTAGGTACTGGTAGGTGCTGGCATAGAACTCCTTTACATCCTTCAGTTCCACCCCAAAAAAATCTACCACATAGAGGCCACGCCGTTGGCCAGCTAGATCTCGACCACTTAGGTAGGGGCGAATATATCTTTCAATTCCAGCAATGCTGCCCAAGCCTAAAGTCTTGGCTGTAGACTCATTTACCTGGAAGGGCTTGCCAATCGTTTTGAATCCTACTGCACAAAGTTTTTTGTTTGCCGATAGGCTGACCGCCTTTGTCATGTCGACGCCGATTTTTAAATCAGCATGCACCTTACCGCTCACAGTTGTTACCCGGTCGACCAAATCCTCGTCGGAAGGCTGCCCTTTGTCGTGTTCCTTGGTAACTAGAAGCACATTAGCTTCGTGGTAACCGGCTTTCGCTGCTGTCATGGCTATTCGGACTGCTGCTCCATCGGCGGTATCAACCCAAGGATGGTCAGGAATAGCGAAGGTAAGAGAGAGTGGTGTTTTTTCGTTATTCAAAAACAGTTCAAGTACACGGCGGTTATAAGTTTGGCGAATGGAATTAGACGTGATGAATCCAAACGCCTTGATTTCGCCAGAGATAACTAAGCTCGCCGCGTGATGCTACCAACGAAGAACGAAGTCGGTAGCTTGTGGGACTTCAGGCGAAGCAACCTGAATTGCATCGACATAACCATCTCCTAGAGCGTCTCGCATCAACTTAGTCCCAATGAATGGCGGGTTGCCAATGATGTAATCTGCTCGCGGCCACTCTGTTTTACGTGGGTTTAAATAGCGATACTGTTCGGTCTGCGCAGACTCGTCGGGAATTTCTTCTTTGGTAATATGGCTTGTTTTGTAGGTCACTCCATCCCAGCGTGTGATGGGCTTGCCAGCCTCATCAGTGATTAGCTCAACAGAGTCGTAGGTGATCAGCGCATCACGGTGCTCGATATTGTGAAAATCCCGTAATACCGGCTCTGGTGGGTTGACCTTTCCATAGGTGCGGAAGTGCCATTGAAGGTATCCGATCCATAGCACCATTTCGGCAATTTTGGCAGCACGTGGATTAATCTCAATTCCTATAAACTGGTGAGGGTCTACAGTTAGTCCCTCCAATTCAAAGGATCCCGATTTCACAAGGCTACCAAGCACTTCCAGTACCTCACCCTCAAGTCGCTTCATGTGTTCAAGGGTTACATATAGAAAGTTACCGCTACCACAAGCCGGGTCAAGCACGCGAGTCTGGCAGAGTTGATGGTGGAATTTGCGGATCTCGGCGATGGCTTCCTTAGTTTTACGTTGCTGTTTGTACGTCAGGGCTGCGGCTTGGACTTCTGCCCACTCAGCACGCAGTGGCTCGATGATGGTCGGTAGCACTAGGCGCTCAACGTAGGCACGTGGAGTGTAATGTGCACCGAGCTTGTGGCGCTCGCGCGGATTGAGGGCGCGCTCCAGCAGGGTGCCAAAAATAGCCGGCTCAACATAATGCCATTCAGCCTTCGAGGCAGCAGTCAGCAGTTTGACTTGTTGAGCGTTAAGCTCAATGACATGAGCATCGGCAAATAACCCACCGTTGAAGCGAAGCACCTCGGCATCTAGCGCTGGCGCAAAACCGCCGGTGTTCATTGTCTGCCAGAGACTCCGTAGCTGCCGGCAAAACGACTCCGGTTTGGCCTGTAAATTCTGAAGTAGCTCAGTAAAGCAGCGCTCCGGAAGCAACCCAACGTCTTCTGAGAACATGGTAAACAGGCAGCGCATCAGGAAGCTGGCGACCTGCTCGGCAGGGTGGCCGCTGTCCTCAAGGGATTTGGCAAGTGTAGCGAGCTGACCTGCTATGTCGCGCGTGATTTTTCCCGCATAGCGTGTAGGATCAAGCTTCTGAGGATCAAGCCAAGCTTTCTTCAGAAGCTCTCTAGTTTCAACGTCGCGCAGTTTCTCTAGAGAGATCTTGTGAGTTCGTGGGTCCGGGAAAGCAACGTAATTTCCACCGGATCGGCTGAACTCGGAGTAAAGCGCAAAGGACTTACCGACATCGACAATGATGATAAATGGTGGGCGACCTTCCTCTGGGGGAAGGGAGCGGGCGTAGTTCTCAGCCTGCTTTAGGGCTTTGGTGATAGATGCGTCCCAGCCGTCGCTACCGGTCTGCTTACCGGTGTCTTTGCCTTCAAGGATGAAGCAGCCACGCTTGTAGAGATCAATCCGGCGATTAGTCTTGCCTCCGTCTGCGAACAGTTCGGTCACACTTCGCTCGAAAATGTAGGCATTGTCGCCACGCTCTGCGCGCGCGGGCTCTGGCTGCGGCAGATCTAGTAGAGTGCAAAGCTCAGTGAGGAACATCTGAAGGTTGGCAGTTTCATTACCTCCTCGGCTGTTACCACCACCCCATCGCTCGATGTAAGCCTCTACCTTTTGTTCGATCACGCTAGCTCTCCCTTTCGGCGACAAAAACCGGGAGTCTAATGGATAACGACAGAGTGATGGCACATTGTTGGTTGGGCCGAGATTGTTGATCAGAGAACTACAGGCATCTCAGTATGGGCTGGAGGTATGGGCTGAAAACCATCGAATTATGAAGGCCTTGTTTTTAAAGGATTTTTTAAATTAAAAAGTCGGCTTGTGACCGGCCTTGCTTCACTGAAGCAACAGCTGGCGACCAGCTGAGGGAGCCACTCAGCATGCGTCTTAGCGCTGCCGGGTGTGAAGCATCTCTTGCTGAGCACGAGACTATCCGCGCATGCTAGCCGAGGTTCTCAGCGGCAAGATTAGCCGTTGCGAGGGCTGAACTTCCTACCACAGTCATGACTGCTGAGATCAAAAGGCTCCCTGTGGCGGCGCCTTGAATGTGCTCGCTCCACCATTTCATCATTGGACGTCGGTGCTCTATATAGTCAGCCTGGTTGTAGGCGCTGCGTACCTCATCCTTATCGACGTGCGCCAGTGCCACTTCGATGAGCTCCGGGTCCCACCCATGTTCATTCAAGATGGTGCTGGCCATTGAGCGCATACCGTGGCTGACCAAGCGATCTTGGAAGCCCATGCGCTTCAACGCCATGTTGGCCGTTTGGCTATTGGCGTGGGTACGTGGATTTCTGCCTGCCGGGAAGACGTATTCGCGATGGTCACCAGTGATTACATCAGCGCTGTCATTTGAACGGAGCTCCGTCCCCGGTCAGCCACGTTGTCTCGCGACTGACCGGAATCAACCAACTGCTATTAGATCCCATTACTCCGATCGTCAATCTCGGAAGCATCCCCCACCCGCAAAGCAGCCTCCACCTTCCCCCGCGCCATCTCAATCAAATGCACCACCGCAAACGCATGATCCCGCCGATCCCCCGCCAGATCATCCGCATGCTCATAAGCCGTAGCCTTCGCACACCGAAGAACCCCCTCAGCGTCATAAAGCAGCTGCTCAACAGTCAAATTCTGAACATCATGATTCATGGTCTAGCTCCCAGAGTTATGGAGCTGCCACAGGCCTTCCTACGGGCTTTAGGTGGCAGCTGTACGTGGGGTAGGAATACCGGAACTCTAGGCAACCGGCCACGCGCGAGCGTGCCCACGCACAGCTGCCATAGCGTGCTGCAGGTGCGCGTGAGCGCTTGCAGTCGATACGGTTGGCACGTGCGCGCCTAGTTTTGTTCCGGGTTCCTACGCCCAGGTCGCTGATTTGGCAGCGACGGAGGGAAGGGTAACGGGGGATGGGGTTTGTCGCAAGGTGGGGTTTGCTGGGGATTTTTGGTGGGGCTGAGGGCCAGCGCAGCCTTCGGCAGCGGCTACGTTTCGCGGTGGGTTTTTCGCGGGCAGAGCCCGCTCCCACAGGGTTGGTAGCGGGGATGCGTGGTGGTCAGGCGGGCGCTATCGCGAGCAAGCTCGGCTCCTACGGGAACGGTGTCGAGCGGGTCTATTGCTGAAGCGCTTGTAAGCGCTCTTGCACGGCGTCATCGAAGATGATGTACAGGGTTTCGACATCCGCAGGCCGCACCTTCCGGCTACTCGCCAGCTCGGCGATCACCTCAATCTGCAGCGCCGCTTCACGCTCGAGATCCTCGCGCGTACTCGCCGCATTCAACGCCCGCACCAGGTCATCAATCGCCCCGCGTGCAGGCTTGGGAAGCTTCAGCAATTCCAGTCGTTCTTGGAGCATGGGCAGTGATCTCTGGCGGGATGAAGGGCGCGAAAACAACCACCCGGAAACAAAAAAAGGCACCTGCTAGAGGTGCCTTTTTCGTGACGCTTTGTTTGGTGGAGCCGGGGTAATTTGAATTAAGTAAGTAACTCGTTGATTAAATTTGTGAATTCCGATTTGTATTTTAAGCTGGAATACCGATCGGAATACCGCGACAAGTATTCTTGAGCCGCTGATAGTCATTACGGCCCCCGATGTTGGGCGGCCTCAGGCCCGAAGCGCGGTCACTGAGCTAAACGACTACGGATAACACGCATCACCCCACAACGTTTCTGCTTTACCCGGCAGCATCAGAATAATGACTGGGAGCCAGGCTGCTGAGGTTGGATTGAGGTGCATACGTTCCTGACTGTGACAGGGCTTCAGAGCTTGGTGGAGCGGCCTTATCGTGCTTTTTCGATAGGTCGAAGGATTTGTGGGCGATCTAAAGCTCGCGTGCTGAATCTGGGCATTTAGCTCATGCTTATGCCTGCTTAACCCGTTCAAATCGGTTAAGATTGCAGTTTTTTCTAGGCAAATTCGATGACTGACCGTTGGCTGAGCGTCGATGAGATTGCAGAACACTTGGGTGTCAGCAAAGACACGGTTTACTCATGGATTTCCAAACGCAGCATGCCTGCACACAAGGTGGGGCGTTTGTGGAAGTTCCAGAGGTGCGATGTAGACGCCTGGGTGAAAGGAGGTGGGGCGAACGACGATGTGGCACGAGAGCCAGCATGAGCACTGAACGCTACCGTCTGTCGTTTACAACAGGTGGCCTATTTCTACAGGAAGCCCCTCTAGTAGCTGAGCGTTACCTATCGCTGCGCGACTGGTCGCAGACTCGTGCTGAGGTGCGTAATGGTAACCTTCTGCAGGCGCGTACAGCTAGTGCAGCCAAGCGCATTAGCATAGAGTTGTTCGGGAGACTTGTACTGCTTGATGTCGAAGAACTGGAGGCTCTGGTCGAAGGTAACCGTCGTGAACGCAGTTACCTGCTTTGGTCGGCGACCTGCCGCCGTTATTCTTTTATCCGTGATTTCGCCATTGAGGTATTGCACGAGTACTATCTCAACCGACGTCACCAGATCATGAGTGCTGACTACGAGGCTTTCTACAACGCTAAGGCACTTTGGCACAAGGAGCTGGACGAGCTTGCAGTCTCCACCCAAAACCGTCTGCGCCATGGTGTATTTCAGATGCTGCGCGAGGCTGATCTGCTCTCCGATCAAGGTCAGATTCAGTCTGCGCTGCTTAGTCCTTATCTCGCCCGATTGATAGCCAAGCATGGGCGTGAGCATCTGTTGGTTTTTCCTGCCACGGATAGCGAAATTCAGAGGTGGCTTCAATGAGCCGGAAAATTAGCGAGCAGTCGTTGGCCGTACGCTTCGAACATCTGCTGGGCGTTATCAGCAGCCAGCGCTTTCTAGAGATGAGGGGGCTGAACAATGACCTACCCTTTTACATCTGCGAGTTCAAGGCTAGTGAAACGGTGGAAATGGAGCGTGTACGCCGGCAGTTGATAACACGGCTAGCGAACATGAGCATTCCTTGCCTCCAAGGGAGAGGCATCCTTGCCCTAGACATCAATCTGTATGACTTGTCCATTGAACTGCTCAAGGCCCGGGAGGGCAGCAGTGACGAAGGTAGTCTCTGGGATGACCTCCTCTCCATCGAGCAGGAGGCAGAAAAAGATCAACTGCTGGAGACTCTGCAGAACGTATTGGGCATCGAGGAGTATCTGATCCCTGCAATTGGAGAACGCCTCGCAGCTGCTGAGTATGACGTTTTATTTCTCTCTGGCATCGGTGAGGTGTTCCCTTATATTCGCTCACACAACGTGCTGAATAATCTGCAAAGTACAGCAAAGTCCAAGCCAACGGTCATGTTCTTCCCTGGCGAGTATCGCTACTCGCTGGAACAGGGAGCTTCGCTAGAGCTGTTTGGCTTGCTGCATGACGACAAGTACTACCGCGCATTCAACATTTTCGAGACACAGGCCTGAGGAAGCAGTAGATGGAACTCAACGGCATTTTCCTGAACCCCGTCAGCCGTCCTATCGAAGGGGTGATCAAGGCAGATGATGATGCTAGCCTTTACAACGAGCTGAGTGAGTATGTGCTGACCGATGAGGTCGCTAAGCGTCTGGAGCATTTCCTTGATGCTTACACCGACTATCACGGCGCCAATGGTGTGTGGGTCTCTGGCTTCTTCGGGTCGGGTAAATCGCACTTGTTGAAGATGCTGGCGCTTCTGTTGGAAAACCGACGCATTGATGGCACCTCTGCCTTGGATATCTTCCTGCCCAAGATCCACGAGGACGATGAGCTACTGCGAAGCAAGCTCAAGAAGGCCGTTGCCATTTCGTCGAAGAGCATCTTGTTCAACATTGACCAGAAGGCCGACATTATCAGTAAGACACAAATCGACGCTTTGCTGTCGGTTTTCGTGAAGGTCTTCAACGAGATGTGCGGTTATTTCGGCAGACAAGGTTACATTGCCCAGTTTGAACGAGATCTCGACAGTCGCGAGCAGTTCGATGCTTTTAAGGATGCCTACCAGGTTATCGCCAAAAAAACCTGGGAGCGTGGACGTGAACAGTCCCTGCTGGAGTCCGGCAATATAGCAAAGGCTTATGCACAGATCACCGGCGAAGAGCCGACGCTGTCCAAGGGAATCCTCGACAAGTATCGCACCCAATACAGTGTCTCCATTGAGGACTTTGGCAACCAGGTCAAAGCCTGGTTAGATAAGCAGCCGGCCAATTATCGCCTGAATTTCTTTGTTGATGAGGTAGGTCAATACGTCGCCGAAAACACCAAGCTGATGACTAACCTACAAACAGTCGCCGAAAGCCTGGCGACTAAGTGCCAGGGCAGGGCTTGGATCATCGTCACCGCTCAGGAAGATATGAACTCCGTACTCGGTGACATGAGCAAGCAGCAGAGTAACGACTTCACCCGAATCCAGGCTCGCTTTTCCAACCGTCTCAAGCTCACCAGCGCTGACGTGGCCGAGGTGATCCAGAAGCGTCTGCTGACCAAGAACGATAGCGGTGCAGTCCTGCTGAAAACCGTCTACGATCAACAGTTCAACAACTTTAAGACCTTGTTCGAGTTCGCCGATGGGGGTCAGCATTACCAGAATTTCCGCGATCTGCAGCATTTCACCTACTGCTATCCCTTTGTGCCGTATCAGTTCCCGCTGTTCCAGTCAGCCATCCGAGGCATTTCTCTGCACAACGGTTTTGAAGGTAAAGCCAACTCGGTGGGTGAGCGCTCAATGCTCGGTGTCTTCCGCGAAGTTGCGATCGCCATTGATAACGAGCCGGTTGGGCAGCTGGCCACCTTTGATCGAATGTTTGAAGGCATTCGTGGTGCACTGAAAAGTGCGATTCAGAGTGCGATCAATACTGCTGAGCACCATCTAGGTGATGATTACGCTGTCCGTGTCCTCAAGGCTCTTTTCCTGGTTAAGTATGTCAAGGAGTTCAAGTCCACTCTGCGAAATCTAAGTGTTTTGATGCTAGAGCGTTTCGGCGAGGACGTGCCAGCCCAGCGCAAGAGACTGGAAGCTGCGCTCAGTCTGCTTGAGCAGCAGACTTACATCCAACGCAACGGCGATCTGTACGAGTACCTTACAGACGAAGAGAAGGACATTGAGGAAGAGATCAAGAGCACCGAGGTGGAGTCTGCGGATATCCTCAAGGAGCTAGAGGTTCTGCTGTTCGATGGCGCGATCAAGCAGCGCAAGATCCGCTACGAGAACGGCCAGGACTACTCCTACACCCGCAAGATGGATGATCGGGTGCTCAGTAGGGAGCATGAGCTCACCCTCCATGTTGTAACACCGCTCAGTGACAACTTCGATAATCTCACCGTGCAGCGCATGCAAAGCATGGGGCGTGATGAGTTGCGTGTCGTGTTGCCTGCCGATGCTCGTTTCATGCAAGACCTGACCATGTACAAGCGCACGGAGACGTACATTCGTCAGAACAGCAGCACTCAACAAGAGGCTGTCAAACGAATCCTTGACTCTAAGAGCTTCCAGAATACCGAGCGTCTTGCGGAAATCCAGGAGCGTGCCAAGCATCTGCTGGCAGGTGCCCAGCTGATCATCAATGCTGCCGATATCGAAGCCCCCAGCACCGATGGTCAGACACGAATTTTGAAAGGTTTTTACCAGCTCATCGAAAGCACATATCCGAACCTGCGAATGCTGCGGGATGTGCCGTTTAGCGAGGTTGATATTGGTAAGTACCTACGTCAGGACCAGGAAGGGCTGCTTGCCAACGATGCCACCAGCCTGAGCGAGCCCGAGCAGGAGCTGTTGGCCTTTATCCAGACTAATGCTCGAAGCGGTGTTCGCACTACTGTAAAAAGCCTGCTGGAGCGATTCGAACGTAAGAGTTACGGTTGGTATTACGCCGCAATTCTCTGCAACCTCGCCCTGCTTAGTGCGCGAGGAAAGGTTGAAGTTCGCCAAGACAGTAATCCACTGGAAGGTGATCTGCTCGAGCGCAGCTTACGTAATACTAATGCCCATGCCACTCTCGTGCTGGAACCACAGATCGAATTCAGCGCTTCCCAGGTGCGTGCGCTAAAGGATTTCTTTGCGGATTTCTTTGACCAACCGGCTAGCAGCAATGAGGCTCGCGCTCTGGCGCGTGAGACGGTAGACGCGATCAAGGAGCTGGAGATTGGTCTGGCCGAATTGCATGGCCAGAAGGTTCAGTATCCCTTCCTTGGCGTTTTGGACGGTGTGCTGGCGACTCTCAAGGAAATCGCGACCAAGAGTCCATCCTGGTTCCTGACGGATCTTTCACGCGCAGAAGATGCGCTGCTCGATGCCAAGGAGCAGATCATCGACCCTGTGCAGCGCTTTATGAAAAGCGCACAGAAAGAGATCTACGACCAGGCGCGTCTGCTGGTTCAGGAGCAGCAAGAGAATTTTTCCTATATTGGCTTGTCCGAAGTTGACGCAATTCGAGCTGTGCTCGCAGATGCTAAACCCTGGCAAGGCAATCGTCTTCAACAAGCCCGGCAGCAGTTGGAGGCACTTCAGCTAAATATTGCCAATCAACTGGCAAACGAACAAAAAGCCTGCGAGCTGTTGTTCGATGAGTTGGAGCAACGCCTTCAGGGCGATGAGGGTTACGCGGCTCTCGACGCGGGGCAGAAACAGCAGCTCTCGGCCCCCTTCGCGCAGGTTAAGGAACAGCTGAAAGGACAGAAGTTGATTGCGGTCATTCGTGACCAGCGCAATCGTTTTGAGGATGAACGATACCCTCAGCTGTTGTTGAAACTTGATCAGCTGGCGCGTCCGAAACCGGCCCCTCCTGAGCAGCCTACGCTATATGGCCGCCCCGAGAGCACCGAAGCGCCAGGCGCTGAGACGCCTAAACAGCCGGCGCTGGAAGTGGCGGAGCCGCGCATTGTGCAGTCCCGACACATCAAAGTTGGCTACGCAAAGCCCTGGTTGACCAGTGAAGCTGAGCTGGACGATTACCTGCAGAAGCAACGTGAAGCCTGGCTGAGAGAAATTCTGGCCGGCAACCGAGTGCAGATCTGACACGGAATAAACGCAACTGGCCCGCTCGGTGCGAGGCCAAGTCTACGGCCGTTCGATTAAGCGGCCTAGAGGAAATTTGATGGATACCAGTAAACTCAAGAAATTTGCGCAGTACGCCCGTCGCGTACTGCTGGATCAGGTGAGCGGCAAGTTGGATGTGGTACTGGCGCCGCAGAGTGCCGCTCGCCGTGAGCGTTCCCAGGTTGTGTCTGAGCTGGAAAAACTGATCAACAGTTCCGGTCGCGAGCATGTGGAGGAGCGAGTTGCCTACACCTGGTTCAACCGTTTCTGCGCTCTGCGCTTTATGGACGTCAACCGCTACACCCGCATCGGAGTTGTGTCGCCTGCTGAGGGACAGTTCCAGCCCGAGATTCTGGCTGAATCCAAGATGGGGCACATCGACGAAGCGATGGTGCCGAATCAGGTTCGTCAGAAGATTCTGGACCTTCTGGCAGGTCGATCACCAAGCAGCGACTCGCAGGGAGAAGCATATCGCCTGCTGGTAGTTGCTGCGTGCAACGCTTGGCATCAGTCGATGCCTTTTCTATTCGAACGCATCGACGACTTCACCGAGTTGCTGATGCCCGAAGATTTGCTTTCTGGCAATTCCATCCTGGCCTACACCCGTGAGGCTATGACGCCCGATGCCTGCAAGGATGTCGAGGTGATCGGCTGGCTCTACCAGTTCTACATCTCCGAGAAAAAAGACGCGGTGTTCGAGGGGTTGAGGAAGAGTCAGAAAATTACCCCAGAGAACATCCCGGCTGCCACTCAACTGTTTACTCCGCACTGGATTGTGCGCTACCTGGTGGACAACTCTCTGGGCCGTCTTTGGCTACTCAACCGGCCAAGCTCTCGGTTGACAGAGCATATGGAGTACTACATACCGCCAGAGAGACCAGAAACCGCTTTTCTCAAGATCAACGGCCCAGAGGACATTAAGGTCTGCGACCCCGCGTGTGGTTCCGGCCACATGCTCACCTACGCCTTTGACTTGCTTTATGCGATGTACGAAGAGGAGGGCTATGACCCGGCTGAGATCCCGGAAAAAATCCTCACTCACAACCTCTTCGGTATCGAGCTGGATGAGCGTGCGGGGGAGCTAGCAGCCTTTGCGCTCACTATGAAGGCACGTGCTCGCCAACGGCGCTTCTTCACTAAAAGTGTCGAGCCAAAAATCACCGTGTTGAATAAAGTGGTTTTCAGCAGCGAAGAGCTGGACGAGTACATGGCCTTTGTCGGCCGTGATTTGTTCAACTATGGCTTGCGAGAAACGTTGCAGCAGTTTAGCGAGGCCGACAATTTCGGATCGCTGATTGTGCCCAAGGTCGCCAACGTAGCCGATTTACTGGGTACGCTAGAAAGCAAGGACATGGGCAGTAACCTGTTCTTGGCCGAGACGCACAAAAAAGTGCTGAGTGTCCTGCGCATGGCTGACGCGTTGAGCCCGCGCTACGCAGTTGTTGTGGCCAACCCACCATATATGGGCGGCAAAGGCATGAATCCGCGCTTGAGCACTTGGGCTAAAGAAAATTTTCCAAGCAGCAAATCTGACCTGTTTGCAATGTTCATTGAGCGCAATCTGGATCTGGCGTTGAAACGTGGAGCTGTTGCTATGATCACCATGCAGAGTTGGATGTTCCTTTCCTCATTCGCGCCTTTGCGCAGCCGTATCCTTAATCAGCACACCATTCTCTCAATGGCGCACTTAGGAGCAAGGGCCTTCGATAGCATTGGCGGTGAGGTTGTGTCGACTACGGCCTTTGTGCTGGAAAACGCTCACAACCTCGATTACCGGGGGGCTTACATGCGCCTGGTGGATGGCAATTCGGAAGCGGAAAAGATGGAAATGATGGCCCAGGCCATCGTACAAGGCAGGATTGCATGATCACTAACCTGCAGCTGAAGAACTTCACTGCCTTCACCGATCTAACTATCGAATTTTCGCCGGGTATCAACATCGTGCTCGGTGAGAATGGTACGGGTAAAACTCAGCTGCTCAAGGCTATTCTGGCCTTGAGCGGGCGAGAAGTCCGTGGGGAGCATGCTGGTGAGCAGCTCGCGCACAAATTGTGCCGGCTCTACCACCCGTTCAGCAATCAACTTGGCGAGCTACGCCGTACGGGCACGCGTGGCGAGGCTTTGCTTAGAGCCTCTTTTGCAACAGACCACGAAATTACAATTTCAGCTAGGTTTAGCAGCAGTGCCGCGGTTGCTAAGGTTAGTACTGACATGAATGGCGAGGTTACTCCCGCCATCTTTATACCGACCAAGGAGGTACTGTCGCTGGTGCGGGGGCTGACGGCCGAAGCGCCTCACCTGCCCACAATCGAACGCGTGTTCGACGACGGCTATTTGGATCTCGCTAACCAGTTGGTGGAAGAGGGGCAAAATGACCTAAACGCCAAAGTTCAGTTTGACCCACGCTTTGCTACCATCGTGCCCCGCCTGACTAGTTTGATAGGTGGAAAATATCTTCTTGAAAACGGCTGCTTCATCTTCCAGTCTGGCCGCTTCGTAGAAAAGCACTCTTCTGTACGCGGCAAATCCAAGCATGCCCAAATGTACCAGGACAGCACTGAATGGAAATTTGTGGCCAGCAGCAAGAAGCGATTGTCCAGTGGCATGACGGCCGAGGGGTTCCGCAAAATTGGCGTACTACAGCGACTGCTCAGCAACGGTAGCCTCAACCCCGGCACTACTGGCCCGCTGTTGTGGGATGAGCCTGAGTCCAATCTCAACCCCAAGCTGATGAAGGATCTCGTATTGGCCCTGCTGGAGCTTGCCCGCAACGGCCAGCAAGTGATCCTCGCCACCCACGACTATGTCCTTCTGAAGTGGTTTGACCTGCTGATGGACAGGGGCAAGGGGGATCATGTGATCTTCCATCGCCTGTATCGCGAAGCTGGCAGTGACGACATTCAGCGGGAAAGCCAGGGGGACTACAACATTGTCGGCCGTAGTGCTATCAGCAACACTTTCGCTGAGCTCTACGATGAAGATGTCAAGCGCGCATTGGGGAGCGATTGATGCCGGCATATCGTGCTGAAGATACGGCTGAGCTGCTGTTCAACTTTCCCGATGGAGTGAGCTGGAGCGAGCTCGACAAGCAAGGCCTAAAGCTGCCCGTACGGATGAAGTTCGTCGATCTAGTGATCGAGCGCGATCAGGACATCCTGCTGGTCGAGATTAAGGATCCATCGCATTCACGAAGCCAGGACAGGGAACGCAATGCATATTTGAAACGCTTGACTGACAATTCAGTCCTGACACAGGAGCTAACACCCAAGGCGCGTGACTCCTACCTCTACCTTCACTTGATGCAGCGGGACAGCAAACCCTTCAAATACATCGTGCTGCTTGGTCTGGATGCATTTGACTCAGATCGCCAGAAGGCGCTCATGTTCGGCTTTAAGGATCGTCTGCTGGCAGATATCCGTAACGAATCCTTCGAGGCTTGGAAACGCAAGCACATTGCAGACTGTTTGGTGCTTTCGGTTGATTCATGGAATCAGCAGTTTCCGGAGTGGCCATTGCGTCGTGAGGCACCTGTAGCTCCGGTTGTTCCAGAGGGGGCTATTCAGTGACCACTCTCCAAGATATCGGCCTGGCCTATCGCGTGATTGGCGAGATTGACATGCGGGCGCTACGCCAGTTCCAGGGCAACTATCGCACACCGGTCGGCCTGTTCAAAGCGGTGCCGGATGGGCTTGAAATTGATTTTGGCCGCAAGGTATTGCCGGCGGGAGATAAAGAATGAGTGATAATCGGGGCAATACCCGTGATCAGAAACTTGATCAATATTTTTTTCGGGCTTCTTCTGTTGACTTTAAAGCCATACCTGATACCCCGATTGCTTATTGGCTGACACATCCGTTCGTCTCGAGTTTTGAAATCTTTCCAAAGTTGGGCGACATACTTTCATCTAGAGAAGGTCTCACTACTGGCAGCAATGCAACATTTCTACGTCTGTGGTTTGAGGTTTCTGCATCCAAAACATCTTTGCCTGGCAACGTAAGAAAGAACGTCAAATGGCAAGCTTACCTTAAGGGCGGAGAATATCGGCGCTGGGCCGGCAACAATGAATATCTAGTCGACTGGGAAAACGACGGGGAGGGGATCCTCAATTTCATCGATCAGAAAACAGGCAGGGTAAGATCCCATAACTACAATGGGGAATGGGCATTTAGGCCTGGGATAACTTGGTCTAGCGTTTCCGGTGAAGGATTTTCAGTTAGAAATGTTGCTGGCGGCTACATGTTTGATACCACCGGTTCAATGGGCTTCGTTGATCCAGACTCTGACCGGCTCGGAGTTGTTGCGTATTTGAATAGCGTTGTTGCATCGGAGTACATGAAAGTACTTTCTCCAGCCATTCGTTTTCAGCCTGGGCACGCTCTCAACTTACCATATAGCAATGTGCCTACCTCAGTTTCGAGTAATATCTCATCGAGAAATATATCTATCTCGCAGTGTGATTGGGATTCCTATGAAACTTCTTGGGACTTCACCAGCCTCCCGCTGTTGCACTCCGACCACCGCCAGCCCACTCTCAAAGCTAGCTACCAGAGGCTTCGTACCCACTGGCGCGAGATTACGCTGGATATGCAGCGCTTGGAGGAAGAGAACAACCGAATCTTTATCGACGCATATGGTCTGCAGGATGAGCTTGATAAGGAGGTTGACCTAAGTAAGATCACGCTCACCTGCAACCCGCACTACCGCTACGGCAGCGAAAAAAGCGAGGAAGAGTTGGAGGCCATGCTGCTGGCCGACACTATGCGAGAGCTGGTGAGCTATGCAGTGGGTTGCATGTTCGGTCGCTACAGCCCGGACAAACCGGGCCTAATTTTGGCAAACCAGGGCGAGACGCTGGCGGATTATCTCGCCCAGGTGCCGCAGCCCAGCTTCTCGGCGGATGACGATAACGTGATCCCGCTACTTGATGGCGACTGGTTCCCCGACGACATCGCCCTGCGCTTCCGCCAGTTTCTGCGTGTGGCCTTTGGAGATGAGCATTATGAAGACAACCTGACCTTTATCGAGCAGGCACTCAACGTTAAAGGCAAACGGACCTACAGCCTGCGCGACTTCTTTCTGGGGGAGTTCTACGCAGACCATGTGAAGCGCTACAAGAAACGTCCCATCTATTGGTTGTTCAGCAGCCCCAAGGGCACCTTCAGCGCACTGGTGTACCTGCACCGTTACCGCCCAGATACGGTCAGTGTGGTACTTAGTTACCTGCGCGACTTCCGCAAGAAGCTCGCTTCGCGTCTTGACTATTTGCAGCAGGTGGCCATCAGTGCTTCTGCTAGCCCGAGCGAGAAGACCAAGGCCATCAAGGAAGTCGAACTCCTCAAGAAGCAGTTGCTGGAGCTGGACGACTACGAGCGTGACACTCTCTACCCACTGGCGACCGAGCAGCGTAAGTTGGATCTAGACGATGGCGTCAAGATCAACTACCTCAAGCTGGGAGCAGCACTTAAGAAGATCGTCGGATTAGATGCCAAGGGTGAGGATTGATTCGTTCATGAATAATGCCAAGATTACCCAGGCGCTGACTAGCCTGTTTGAGAAGCAGCGTATTGTCTTCTGGTATGACAATCGTCAGGAGTTTCGTGCGGATTTTGAATCTCTAGTGCTGCCGGGTGTCGAAAAAATCGAGCTGATCAATAACGAGTTCGGTGTTAAGTACCGCATTCTGCGCGAGCAGCCCGAGCAGAATTTTCTGCTGTATCGCGAGGGCGCAGAGCCGGCCTATCTGGATAATTGGTTGCTCGATGTGCAATTGGGCAGCGGCAATATCTTCCGCACGGATCAGCTTGCCCTCTGGCTGGCCGAGCTGGAGTTGGGGCCTGACTGCTATCCAGTATTGGAAGAGCACGTTGCCTTCTTCGCTGCGGCCAAGCGGCGTGAGCAATTGCATAAGCTGCTGCAACCGGGCGATTCGCAGAGCATGCTGCGTTTCAAAATGCTCGCTGTCTGTGCTGGCTCGAAGGGTGAGCCGAGACTGGATGTGATTGTTGAGCAGCTGTTGGCTGAGCTCGCGAGTGCTGAAAGTACGTGCATCAAGCTCATTGAAACAAGCGGTCTGGGTAGCTTCCTCTGGGAGCAGATGAAGCGCGCTTACGGCTACGTGTCGAAGCAGCCGGGGCTGCATGATTTCGTGATTGAGCTGTTCAAGGCCTGCTTCATGATGGGCACTGATCCTGAGTACAAGTCGCGCTTGTCTGCTGAGTCGCTGGTTTTTCTCCGGCGCTGGAAGGACAGTCGTTCGCATCAAGGCAGTTTCGAGCTCCTGTCGGCACAGTGTGCGGAGGTGCTTCAGATTGGTGAGAAGCTGCATAAGCTCGATTACCGGAACCTCCTGGATCTCGACTACTTCGAGTTGATAGACCGCAAGATCCTTAGTGAACTGGTTCATGCGACCGTAGCCCGGACGGCGACAGCTGCCGATGTGGAGCATTCTGTTCGTCAGCGACGACAGAGCCATTGGTTCAGCTATTTCGAGGATGTCTATCTGGCGCTGGATCATGCTGCCCAGTTCCTACAGACGCGGGATGCAGCAAAGCTGGAAATGATCTCCCTGGCCGATGGCGTGGAGAAGTATACGAAGAGCTGGTACCGGCTGGATCAGCTGTATCGCAAATTCGTCCATCACGCACGCAAGTCTGGCCAGGCCTCCTTGCTGGAGGCGCTCAGCGCCCAGATCGAAAACCAGTACACCAACAACTATCTGGCGCCTCTCAATGATCGTTGGCAAAAACTTGTGGACACTACTCCGAGCTGGACGGCAGCTCCGATCATGCTGCAACGGAATTTTTTCAGCCGCTGCGTAAGGCCCTTCCTGGAGCGCAAGACCAAGGTCTGCGTGCTGATCTCGGATGCTTTCCGGTATGAGGTGGGTGAAGAGCTGCATAGCCTTATCCGCCGTGAAGACCGCTTTGAGGCAGAATTGGAGCCGGCGCTTTCCATGTTGCCGAGCTACACCCAACTGGGTATGGCTGCACTGCTACCTAACCAGGCACTTCAGTTAGCTGAAAATGATAGTGGTGATGCGTTGGTGGATGGTCAAAGCGCACAGGGCTCGGCAAATCGGGGCAAGATACTTGCTGCTGCGGTGCCGAGTTCTGCTGTTGTATTGGCCAAGGACCTACTGGCGATGAACCAGGCAGATTCGCGGGCACTGCTGCGGGATCACGATGTGGTTTACGTTTACCACAACCTGATCGACAAAACAGGCGATACCCGAGATACCGAGGAGCGGGTATTTGCTGCGGCGGAAGAGACACTGTCCGAGCTTGTCCGCCTGGTGAAGAAACTGACCAACGCCAATGCCAGCAACCTATTGGTTACTGCAGATCATGGCTTTCTCTATCAGCACCGACCGTTGGATGAGAGCGACTTTCTCAGCAACGTGCCGGACGGTGATGAGGTGCTCTATCGTGATCGGCGTTTTGTACTGGGGCGCGGTCTGCGTAGTCAAGCTGGTTTCCGGACTTTCACTCCTGAACAGCTGGGACTTCAAGGATCGTTGGATGTACAGATCCCTAAGTCGATCAATCGCTTGCGTCTCAAAGGCTCTGGCAGCCGTTTCGTGCATGGCGGGGCCACGCTGCAAGAGGTGGTGATCCCAGTTGTGCGCATCAACAAAAAGCGCCAAAGCGATGTCGGAAGTGTGGACGTCGAGTTCATCGGAGGTGGAGGTAGGAGCATCACGACTGGCCAGTTGGCTGTTGTGCTGTATCAATCCGAGGCGGTCACCGAGAAGAAGCAAGCTCGCCGCTTGCGTGCAGGCTTGTTCACCCTCGGCGGTGAGTTGATCTCCGACTCTCATGAATTGATGTTCGATTTCGCGTCCGAAAACCCGCGCGACCGCGAGCTGTCGGTTCGCTTCATCCTGAGCCGGAAAGCTGATGAGGCAAACAACCAGCAGGTTGAGTTACGGCTTGAAGAACAGGTGGAAGGGACCTCGCATTTCACCCAGTACAAGGCCATTCGGTATACGATTCGTCGCTCGTTCACCAGTGAATTCGACTTTTAAGCGGGAGCCGTCATGAGTCAGCTCGACGACAAGATCAACCATCATTTCGCGGGCCTCGTAGTTCGCAAGGATTTGGTCAAAGCTGTTAAGGGCAACGCCATCGTGCCGTCCTACGTGCTGGAGTACCTGTTAGGCCAGTACTGCGCGACGAATGATGAGTCGACGATTCAAACAGGTATCGAGACGGTCAAAGAAATCCTGCGCAAGCACTATGTGCATCGCAATGAAGCGGGGTTGGTGCGTTCGATCATCAAGGAAAAAGGCCGCCACAAAGTCATTGACCGGATCAGTGTTTCTCTCAACGACAAGGACGATGTATACGAGGCTGAGTTTGCCAACCTTGGAATAAAAAAGGTGCTGATCGACTCCAGCACGGTGAAGGCTCATCAGAAGCTTTTGGTCGGAGGCGTGTGGTGTATCGCTGATCTGGAGTACGAGTACACTGAGGATAAGTCGGCCTCGCCCTGGGTTTTAGCCTCGCTCAAGCCGATTCAGATCTCCCGGTTCGATTTTGAGGGTTACCTAGACGCCCGTAAGCAGTTCACCACCGATGAGTGGATCGACCTGCTGATCCAGAGCGTCGGCTTCAACCCGCAGATGTTCGGCAAGCGCAATAAGCTCCTGCAACTGATCCGTCTGATTCCGTTTTGCGAGCGGAACTACAACCTGATTGAGTTGGGGCCGAAGGGCACTGGCAAGTCGCATGTGTTCTCGGAGTTCTCGCCTCACGGCATTCTGATCTCAGGTGGCGAGGTAACGGTGCCCAAGCTGTTCGTCCACAATGGCACTGGCAAGTTAGGTCTGGTGGGTTACTGGGATGTGGTGGCCTTCGACGAATTCGCCGGCAAACAGAAGCGTGTGGACAAGGCGCTGGTCGACATCATGAAGAACTACATGGCCAACAAGTCATTCTCACGGGGGGTTGAAACCCTTGGCGCCGAGGCCAGCATGGTGTTTGTCGGCAACACCGACCACACAGTGCCATACATGCTCAAGCATACCGACCTTTTCGACCCGCTGCCGGAGAAGTTCCACGACTCAGCTTTCCTCGACCGCTTGCACAGCTACATACCTGGATGGGAAGTGGATGTGATCCGTGGAGAAATGTTTTCCACGGGCTACGGCTTCGTAGTGGACTACCTGGCCGAGATTCTACGCTCACTGCGTAGCCATGATTTCTCAGATCGCTACAAAGGTCTGTTCACGTTGTCAGATGACATCTCCACACGTGATCGTGATGGTATCAACAAGACCTTCTCCGGCTTGATGAAAATCCTCTTTCCTCATGGTGAGGCGACTGAGTTTGAGGTCGAAGATGTGTTGCGCTGCGCTATCGAGGGGCGCAAACGGGTCAAAGACCAGTTGCTGCGCATCGACACAACCTACCCGGCTGTGCGTTTTACCTATATAGGAACAGATGGCGTAGAGAGGCTGATCTCCACCCTGGAGGAGAGCGAGTACCCGAACCAGTACCACCGACTAGTGGCGAGTGAAGTTTCGGAGTTAGATCTATTCGATTTGGCTAACGCTGCTTCCAAGGATACTGATAGCGATGCAGTCTCTGTTCAGCCTGTTCAATCTACTGTCTCGGTGAGTAAAGAGCCTGAGCTAAAACCTCAGCATCTTGTAGTCCAGGAGAACCAGCGCGGCGTCACCTTCGATAAGCTTTTTGGGCCCTACTTAAAAGGGGCCAAGCGGATCATCGTTATAGATCCGTACCTGCGAATGTTCCATCAATTGCGTAACCTCATGGAGCTAATGGAGACGATCAGTAAGCAGCTTGCTTCCGGTGAGGAGGTGGCCGTACATGTGGTCACCGTTGAGGATGAATTCAACGGTGATCGCCAGACCGAAAGCCTGCAGAAAATTGTGGAAGCTTGTGCCGGGGTGGGCATTCAGCTCACTTGGGTGTACGACACGACAGGGACTAAACACGATCGTGACATAACTACTGATAGGGGCTGGAAAATCGTTCTCGGGCGGGGATTGGACATCTTCCAGCGTTTCGAGCTGAACGACGCGTTTAGCTTTGCGAATCGCCTACAGCAACATCGCCAATGCAAGGAGTTCAGCGCAACGTTCATCAAGGTCGAGGAAGCCGGGGAGTGAAGCGGCTGTGAAGTAATTCTCGACTCTAGGTCTGCAGAATCTTTACAAACTGTTCGTATGCTAAGGCGCCGCATCTTAATACTGTCGACTGACGGCTTTCGCTTTGAGCATCCAGACGGCGCCCATTCGTTTGAGGATCAATGAGGCTGTGAGGCAATAGTAGTAGCGGCTAGCATTCGAATGGTTTTTTAGGTACTCGGTGAAAAACCAGCGTACATGCTTGTGCCGCCAGGTCCAGGGGTTGTCTCGTTGCCATCGCTGTTGGATGGCCGCTTGCATGCATCGGGCTTGCCGTAGGTGGCGTTGCTGTGTGGCCTTCGAGCCACTCAGTACGCCGCTCAGGTACAGCGCCATATCGAAGGGCTTGGTCACGTTCGATCTCCAATGTAGGTTGTGACCACATCGATCCGGTTATGTCCGAGCTCAATGCTGATCTGCTGGCGGGCCTGTTGATCAATGTCGCGATCAATGCAATAGCAATGACCACCATTGACTGGTGCGGCGTGGCCCGTGAGTTGCTCATAACGCTCGCAGGCGTAAGCCGCGCGAAGTTCATGGAAACCTTTCAGCCCTTGATCATGTATAAGTTCGCGGGCAGGAAGCACTGATTGTTGAAGGAATACGGCGTAACTTTCGTCTGGGGCCAGCAGATTACGGCTGCCCCGAGGTGACGCGTTTCTTGCGAAAAGGAGTGCTTCATTCACCAGACTGTTGGCAGTAATCCACCGAGGCGCCGACGCCCCAGATCGGCCGCCTTTAGTTCCGTCTTGGATGTTGATACGGCCAAGCTGCTCAGCTTCTCGCTGCAGGCGTGGCAGGTCAGCCAGAGTCGCCTCCCGCAGGCGCATTCCAGTAGTCCGCGCCAACATGACGATTGCGGCCACCCGGTCGTATTGTTGTTCCACCAGCGACCACGCTACTCGCTGCACGTCCTGATAATCTTGGCCGTCCGGTGCACGGGGGCGTACGTTGGAGCGGTGCTGTCCCAGCGCCTGGCTCGGGCTGATGACTCTCACGTCCTGATCACCGCGCAGCGCGGCGAGGGTTCGGTTAACGCTACTCAGACGGTTTTGCGCGGTGGCGATACACAGTTCGCCTTGTTGGATCTGATGGCGCAGGTATGCGGCGTAGTCCTCCAGCGTCTGTCGATCAATCTGGCGTGCATCGTTGTAACCGGGGCCGTCCTGCGATCGGCACCAGCGCACGAAGGCTTGCCAGCGATCGCTGTGTGCTTTGACGGTGGCAAAGTGGCCGCCGGCAAACAGATCTTCCAGTGCCTGCCGACCGGCGTAGCTCAGTTGGCGACCGTAGCCAAAGTTGCGACCGTCACGCCGACCGACCAGCCCCATTGTCTTCACCTTGATCGTTGGTTTGTAGGAGCAGCAGCAGGGCTTTCCAGTGGAGGCCGATGGTGTCCAACTGTCCCCAGTGTGCTGGTCGGATGAAGAGGGCATTTTCGCTGCGTTGCAGCAAAGCCCCTTCTTCTTGCAACTGCTCGATAAGCCGAGCGAGGTCGATTAACTCAGATGTTGGAGCGGCGACAGCGGCGACACTGGCGACAACCCCCGCCGCATCTGGATTGGCACGTGGCGACAGAGTGGTGGCAGTGGCGGCGACACACCGTAACTCGGTCGGCGAATGATGTTGCGCTCGATAGCGGCGCACGGCGTCATTGAGTCGGAACATGGCGCACCTCGAATATGTCCCCGTCATTGTCCAGCCAGTTATGGGCAACCAGTTGCAGCAATAACTCGAAGGTGTGCCGCGTGCTTTTACGGGCAAAGCGGGGGCCGTTGCGCGTAAGGTCGCGTAGGCGAAACGGTGGCCAGTTCTTCTTTATCAACCAGCGCAGCAGGCAATCAGCCTCTGCGCGAAGCTTATTCAGTGGTTCCTGTTCAGTCAGTCGTTGGTTCTCAGCCAAGTAGTAATCCATCAGCGTAGAGGCGCGCTGAATGTGCATGTCTTCCAATACAGTCGATTCCTCAACCACCGCCATCACGCCAGCCATGCGTAGTACGTTCGCGGCGGCTTTGCTCGCAGCAGCTTGGACGTTGACCAGCTCGCCGAATTCTCCGGACTCGCATTCAATGGTGTCGTGAATGGCAATCCAGGCCTCACGAGCGCGGGGGGACAACTCAAGAACCTCGGGGTTGAGGCCACCGTCTTTATGGCGTGACCAAGGCTTCTGCATCAGCGCGGCAATGCGCTGATGGTAAAGGTGCACCTTCGGATCTCGGGTCAGGTTGATAGCTTTGTACAGCCGTTGTCCGACCAGACGCTCGGGCCAACTGATCAGGCAGCGCCCTAGGATGCCCTGGTCTTTTATATCGACGTCCTGGAGCAAGCGGTCGGCAAGGCGTGGTTGCAGCATCAAGTGCATGCTGAGGCGGCGATCATAGGCACGCAGACTTTCCCCAGCCATCGCGCGCGACCGATCAATCGGGCTGCCGTCCCACAGCGTCGACAAGTGAGTGATCGCCTTGATCATGTTGTCCTTGCTCATGGTGCTGCCGCCCAAAAACTGCCCGCCCTCATCGCTGAACAGCCCCATGCTGGGCAAGCCGTGGCACAGGCTTTTGACCAGGCCCTCAATGGTCGGCTCAGCACTGAGGAGTCTCGGTTGGACGGGTTCGGGTTGGGCGTCCAGCGCTAGCTGTGCTGACTTTTTCGAGGTCGGTGACTTCGCGGTGAGGCTCATTGCTGCTCGGTGCGCCTTGAGCTGTTCGCCATAGGCGATCCATTGCTGTCTTTCCCAGTCGCGTACGGCCTGCAGTGCAATATGGTCCACCGCGCTTTTGCGATCACCCGAGCAAGCCACCGTCAGCAAGTACAGCGACAACGGATAGATTCGTCCGTCGAGGTGAACATTGGCGTGCGCCTGGCTCGCCAAAGCTGCCGTGGCCAGAACGGATTGCGCGGCCATGGCGCAGGGTACGGCGATTACATCGGCCATGCGTTCCACGGCAGGCCCCAATAGATCGCCCAGCGCCTCGACCGGGTAGGGTAGGGGCTTAATCTGCTGTTCCAACAAGGGGCGTGGCGGCCCTTGTACTTCGCGCAGTTGCATAGCCGTCCTCCATAAATTACCAAAACTCCCTCACGTCATCCCGCCAAGAATGTTGAGTGTTATCAGGGATCAAGGCCCCTGCGACCTGTGAGGGTGTCCACTGACGCGGGACTGGCGGCTCCTTACGACCAGGAGCAAGGCCATCTCATGATCTGGCCTCCTGAGCACCGTTACCGGTGGGCGGGTGGAGGCTGCATTGGCTGACGAGACCAGTGCCGCGAGATCCTGAGCCAGGTGCAAGCAGCACTGCGATGACCGGGGCATGCCTGACTGCCAGTCAGGTGCAGTCCATTCCCTGGTCTGCGGCACCATCATCTACAGCGCTGTTGCTGGTGACATCTGCGTTTGTCACGCCGATTGTCACGAGGGGGATTGCCGCAAAGCCCTGTGCGATCAGGGCTGCCGCAGTGGTAGGAGCGCCCGTCTCTTTTCAGGAAAAAGAGACGGGCGAACGGTTGGCGCAAAACGTTGGCCGAGCAGGTTCGTTGCTGCAGGGGCAAAGGGTTAGCGGGCAGCCGCACTAGGCGGATTGTTTAGAGGGCGTCCATCATTCTGGCGAATGACCGTGCGAGCCTCCGGGCGCGAATCGCACTTTGGGATGAACCACCGGGTTAGCGGCATGACCTTGAAGGCTCTGGTCATCTGGGGTGCTGCCTAAGGCAGCGCTTTGAATCTTCGTTCTATCGGTCACCGTGGCACGGGTCAATTGGTGAAGGGCACATGGAAATGCGCCAGACTCCACCTCTGGTGTGCTTTGGAAGTCGGTGGGTGTCAGTGGCAAAGTGGCCGTTTGTCGCTTTTCTAGTGTTAGCCCGTGAGCATGGGGATGCGAAGCCTCCCCATGCTCACGGGCTCAGCCGGAGAAACCAAATCGAGGCGAGTTGGCGACTGTCGCCATCCGCTCAGACGGCAAGGATGTAGATGGCACGCGGTCTGTCGCCAGTGTCGCCGTTGTCGCCGCCCTATCGGATGGGTACTACCTTCCGATCCCTGGCCACACTCATCGCGCTGGCCGAGAGATTGCCCGTCGACGCCTTCAGAATGTACTCGCTCCACCAAGCCATCATCGGCCGCCGTCGCTCGATGTAGTCGGCTCGGTTGTAGGCACTGCGCACCTCATCCTTGTCGACGTGCGCCAGCGCCACTTCGATGAGCTCCGGGTCCCACCCATATTCATTCAATATGGTGCTGGCCATCGAGCGCATGCCGTGGCTGACCAAGCGGTCCTGGAAGCCCATGCGTTTCAACGCCATGTTGGCGGTCTGGCTATTGGCATGAGTACGAGGGTCTCGGTCTGCCGGGAAGACGTATTCCCGGTGACCACTGTGCGACTTCAGTATCTCCAGCAATGACATGGCTTGATCGCTCAACGGGATGCTGTGCGGTCGGCGCTTCTTCATCCGCTCCGGCGGGATGGTCCAGACACGCCTTTCAAAATCGATGTCTGCCCAACGAGTAGTCGCCGCCTCGGCTGGGCGAGTCATGGTGTGCAACTGCCATTCGATCAAGCAGCGGGTGGTGCGTTTGATGCTGGCGTTCGCAATTTCCAGCATGAGCTCAGGGAGCTCCTCGGGTGGAAGTGCCGCCATGTTTTCTTTCTTCGGTTTCTTGAACACCGCCCGAATCCCGCTGAGCGGGTTCGCGAAGATCATTCCCGAATTGACCCCGTAGGTCATGATCTCGTTGAGGCGCTGGCTAAGCCGCTTCACCGTTTCCAAGCTGCCTTTGGCTTCGATAGGGCGAAGGATCTTGATCACCATCGGTGCACTGACTTCCGAGATTGGAGTCGATTTCATGCTCGGAAAAACGTGCAGCGTGAGTGAGCGCCAGATGTCCTCAGCATAGGCCGGCGTGACCGAGTCCTTTTTCAGCTCGAACCAGGCGCTAGCTACTTTCTCGAACGTATGTTCTGTCTCGGCTAGTTTGGCCTGCGCGAGATCATTGCGCTGAGCTTTGGGGTCGATCCCCTGAGCAAGTACTTCCCTAGCTTCAACCGCTTTTCGCCGAGCTTGCGCCAGAGAGACCTCGGGATAGGAGCCGAGCGCCATGTTGATTCGATTCTTGGTGACTGGATGCCTGTAGTTGAAATTCCACTGCATCGAGCGGTTGACCCGGACTCGGAGCTGGAGCCCGTCGCCATCCGTGAGGACGTAGTCCTTGTCTTTGGGCTTGACCGTCTTGAGCTGGCGGTCGGAGAGGCGAGCTGTTTGAGCGCACATGGGAGAAGCTCCATGACACCTTTTGGTATTCCCAAGATTAGCCCCAGGTAGGCTGGAATACCACCGGGAATACCGGGGTGGCTGGAACTCAAAAAACCGTTGTGGCCCTCAAAAGAGCGGTAAACCCTTCATTTCACTGACTTCCAGGCACAAAAAAAGACGTCCGTGGACGTCTTTGATTGATCATTTGGTGGAGCCGGGGGGATTTGAACCCCCGTCCGCCAGTACTCTGCTGTCGGTTCTACATGCTTAGCCGTGTCTACTAAGTTAACCCTCGGCCGCCCGACGGGCAGGGTGCTTCAGGCGAGTTGTGTAAGTTTTAGGCGCTTCGTCCACAACGTACTAGGCGACGATTCTGTTCTATATGACAATCGCTTCGAGTTTACAGACATCCTCTAACGATTGCTGGAGCCGAAGCTACCAGAAGGGAAAGCTAACACCGCTTACGCGGCGAGAGCGAATTCCCCGTAATTGTCATCATTGGCAATTATAAAGTTTGCAACAGTGGATTTACGAGTTCTGTTACCCACTCGGCATGCACCTAGAGTTTCGTTACCGGCGTCGAATCCTAATCGGCCCCGCTTTCTGCTCTTGCCTGTCCGCGCTAGCGGGCAGGACGCTCAGTGTACGGCAAAACGTGGCGGGAGTCGACCGTCTGTCACGTCTGGACGGCTTTACTGCGATTTGCCGTCGGTGTTGGTGGCTTTGTCGATGTCGCCCAGCACGCGGGTGGACAGGGCGATGCAGGTTTTCTTGTCGCCGCTGGCCTGGGCGGCCTGGGCTTTCTGGATGTCTTCCTTGTTGGTTTCCATGATTTGCGCGGAGGCGCTGCCGGCGGTTTTGTCGGCGTCGTCGATTTTCTGCAGGTTGGCGGCGCAGAGGTCGTCGGCGGCGAAGGCGTGGGAGGTCATCAGGGCGGCGGCCATGCACAGGCCGGTCAGGGTAAGGCGTTTCATGGTAAGTCTCCTCGACGTGGAAGACTCGGCAGCGCCGACCGGGAAAGGCTCAGGCACCGAGCGCGATTGAGCCTTTTTAGCAGGCCTTGATAGATGGACTTTGGGGGGTGCAAGGGGTTCGAAATATTTGCGCGGCGATAGTGTGAAAAAGCTATTTCAATTGCAACAGAATACTTCTGTAGCCGCTGCGGTAGGCGGCGCTGGGTATGAAGCCTGAAGATTTTCAGTGAGTCATAGGGCCAGCGCAGCCTGGCGGCAGCGGCTACGGGGGCGGCGTGGTTCAGGCCTCAGAGTGCCCGCGGGCGGGTGACGCGGTCTACCAGGTAGACCAGGCTGTGGTAGTCGATGCCGCTGTGGCTGCTCAGGCCTATTTCGCAGGTGCGGCTGGTGGAGATGCCTTCTTCGCAGTATTGGACGGCATCCTTTAGCGTGCGCAGGGCGTGGTCGTTGAGTTCGGGGGTGGTGAAGCCTTTGTCGCCGGCGAAGCCGCAGCAGTGGATGCCTTCGGGGATGACGACCTTTGTGCTGCAGCGCCGCGCCAGGTCGATGAGGGCCTGGCTTTCGCCCAGGTGCTGGGTGCTGCAGGTGACGTGCACGGCGATGGGCGTGTCTTGCGGGGTGAACACCAGTTTGTCCAGCAGGTGGGTGCGGATGAAGCGCACTGGGTCGTAGAGGTCCAGGCGAGTGTCGGCAAGGTCTTGCACCAGGCGCAGGGTGCAGGGGCTGGTGTCGCAGTAGATGGGGTCGAGGCCGCCGCGGCTGGCGGTGAGCAGGGCGGCGATGAGTTCCTGGCGTTTGTGTTCGGCTTGCTCGGGGTAGCCTTTGGAGGCGAAGGGCTGGCCGCAGCAGAGGCTGTCCTGGTTGGCGGGGAATATGACCTGGTAGCCGGCTTTTGCCAGCAGGCCGCGGGTTTTGTCGAGCAGGGACATCTGTTCGCGGTCGCTGGCGGCCGGGCCCATGACGCGGGACACGCAGGCGGCCAGGTACACCACGCGGGGGCGGGCGTCGGTGACCGGCGGGGTGATGCGAATGGCGTTTTCCGGTTGCGGCATGGCGGCGGTCCACCGCGGCACGCGGCCTTTGGAGGCGCGTGTGAGGCTGGCGGACAGGCTGGCCAGGCGCGGCGCGCCCAGCAGCAGGCGTGCGCCGTTGGCCACGTGCAGGGTGAAGCGCGCGCCCTTGAGTGCGGTGCTGAAGTGTTCGCCCAGCCAGGTGGCGGCCTTGAGGTTGTGGGCGTTGCGGGCGCGCAGTTTTTTCACCAGTTCGCCGGTGTTGATGCCCACCGGGCAGCGCTGGGCGCACAGGCCGGTGGCGGCGCAGGTTTCGATGCCCTGGTATTGGAAGTCCTGCTCCAGGGCGCTGGTGTCGAGGCCTGCGCGTTTTTTTGCCTGGATGTCGCGCCACATCACGATGCGCTGCCGGGGGCTGAGGGTCAGGCCTTTGGACGGGCACACCGGTTCGCAGAAGCCGCACTCGATGCACTTGTCGACGATGTCATCGGCGGCGGGCAGTGGCTTCAGATTTTTCAGATGGATCTGTGGGTCTTCGCTGAGCACCACGTCAGGGTTGAGGATGCCAGCGGGGTCGAGCAGGCGCTTGAGCTGCCACATCAGCTGGTAGGCGTCGTGGCCCCATTCCAGTTCGACGAAGGGCGCCATGTTGCGGCCGGTGCCGTGCTCGGCTTTCAGCGAGCCGCCAAATTCCACCGCCACCAGTTGCGCCACGTCGTCCATGAAGGCCTGGTAGCGCGCCACTTCCGCGGGGTTGTTGAAGCCCTGGGTGAAGACGAAGTGCAGGTTGCCCTCCAGGGCGTGGCCGAACAGGATGGCTTCGTCGTAGCGGTGTTTGTCGAACAGCGCGATGAGGCGGTTGACGCCGATGGCCAGTTGTTCGACCGGGAAGGTCACGTCTTCGATGATCACCGTGGTGCCGGTCTGGCGCACGGCGCCCACGGCCGGGAAGGTGTCTTTGCGGATGGCCCACAGGCGGGCGTTTTCCACCGGGTCTTCGCTGAAGTCGACCTGGCGTTCCACCGGGAACGGCGCCAGGGCGGCCATGATCAGCGCGAGTTGTTGGTGCAGCAGGGCCTGGCTGGCGGCGCGGCTTTCGATCAGCAGGGCGCAGGCGCCGTCGGACAATTCGCGGACGAACGCGGGCATGCCCTTCATGTTCTGCACCGAGCGCAGGCTGCGGCGGTCCAGCAGTTCCACGGCGGCCACCGGTTGGGTCTTGAGCACGGTGACGGCGTTGCAGCAGGTTTCCACGCTGGGGAAGACGATCAGCGCCGAGGCCTTGAAGGGGTGGTCGATGACGGTGTCGTAGGTGACGGCGCTGATGAAGCCCAGGGTGCCTTCGGAGCCGACCAGCAGGTGGCTGAGGATGTCCAGCGGGTCGTCGTAGTCCACCAGGGCGTTGAGCGACAGGCCGGTGGTGTTTTTCAGACGGTATTTGTGGCGGATTCGTGCGGCCAGTTCGGCGTTGGCGCGGGTCTCGCGGCCCAGTTCCGCCAGGCGCTCGAGCAGGGTGCCGTGGCTGTGGCGGAAGGCGGCGACGCTGGCCGGGTCTTCGCTGTCCAGGCGCGTGCCGTCGGCCAGCACCAGGCGGATGCCGGCCAGGGTGTGGTAGGTGTTTTGCGCGGTGCCGCAGCACATGCCGCTGGCGTTATTGGCGACGATGCCGCCGATTTTGCAGGCGTTGATGGAAGCCGGGTCGGGGCCGATCTTGCGCCCGAACGGTGCCAGCCAGGCGTTGGCCTGGGCGCCGATGACGCCGGGCTGCAGGCGGATCTGCGTGCCCTGGCCACGAATTTCGCGGCCGTTCCAGTTGTCGCCCAGCACCAGCAGCACCGAGTCGCTGATGGCCTGGCCGGACAGGCTGGTGCCGGCGGCGCGGAAGGTGACGGGCACCTGGTCGCGGTGCGCCAGCTTGAGCAACGCTACCACTTCGTCTTCGGACTCGACGCGAATCACTAGCTTGGGAATCAGCCGGTAGAAGCTGGCGTCGGTGCCGAAGGCCAGGGTGGAGGTGGGGTCGTCGAAACGGCGTGCGGCCGGAATCAGTTGGCAGGCGTCACGCAGGAAGGCAGCGGGCAGGCTCATTGGTCCTCCAGAATCAGTACCACCAGGTCCTTGGGCCCGTGGGCGCCATAGGCCAGCACCTGTTCGATGTCGGCAGTCTTCGATGGCCCGGAGATTAGCAGTGCGTTGGTGGGCATGCCGGCGGCCAAGTTGAACTGGCGTTGCACGCTGTAGAGGTTGTCGTGGATCTGGCTGGCCTTCAGCAGGGCGAAATGCACCGGCGGCACCAGGCTCATCAGCCGCGGTTCTTCGCGGGTTGGCCACAGGATCAGGCTGCCGGTGGCGGCGATGGCGCCCAGGGTGCTGGTGAGGCCGGCGCTGGTGTCGTTGAACAGCTCGGCTTTCCACTCTTCCACGGGGCGGTCGTAGGCTTTCAGGGTCGGCAGGCCAGGCTCGCTTTGCCAATGGGCGCTGATGCGCTGGCCGTGGGGCGTGCCGGGGGCGATCAGCAGGTTGGGCAACTGGCGGTCGCGCAGCAGCTGCGCCAGCAACGCCGGCCAGGTGGCGTCGGTGGTCAGGTGGATTTCGGTGTGCACGGCTTCCATCAGCTTGCACAGCTGGGCCAGGCGCTCGCCTTGTGGATAAGTCCACGGCAGGGTGACCAGGGCTTCGTCGAAGTTATCCACAATGGGCGTGGTGCCGGTCAGGCTTTGCCGCAGTTTCCCCAGAATGTTCTGCTTGGCGCTCATTTGTTGTCTCCCAGGTGGTTGCGAGCCAGGTCGTGCAGTGAGCGCGCGGCGGGTTGCGGGGCGCTGTGGTTTTGCGTCCAGGGGCCGACGTTGCTCGGCGCCAGGCGGCGCAGGCGCGTGGCGCAGAAGCTGAACGCGCGGTACAGCAGCGGCGAGCGGTTGAGCGTGGCCCAGGCGTTCCAGATGAAGCGTTCCTTGCGCGAATACTTGCTGCCCTGGCCGCGCATCACTGGGTTTGGACTGTCCGGCGCCTTGACGTTTTCTTCGCGCAGGCGCCGCAGGATAGCCGGGATGGGGATTTTCACCGGGCATACTTCACCGCAGGCGCCGCACAGCGACGAGGCGCTGGGGTGGTCCGGCACCTTGGCCAGGCCCACCAGGTGCGGGGTGATGATTTTGCCGATGGGGCCGGGGTACACCTCGCCGTAGGTGTGGCCGCCGACGCGGGTGTACACCGGGCAGTGGTTCATGCAGGCGCCGCAGCGGATGCAGTTGAGGGTCTGGCGCAGTTCGCTGTCGGCGAAGGCCTGGCTGCGGCCGTTGTCCAGCAGCACCAGGTGCACTTCCTGGGGGCCGTCGAGCTCGTCAGGCTTTCGCGGGCCGCTGATCATGTTGACGTAGGTGGTGATGGGAATGCCCAGCGCCGAGCGAGTCAGCAGCGACAGCAGGGGCACGGTGTCACGCAGGTTTTCCACCACCTTCTCGATGCCGGTGACGGCGATGTGCACCGGCGGCACGCTGGTGGTCATGCGGCCGTTGCCTTCGTTTTCCACCAGCAGCAGGGTGCCGGTCTCGGCCACGGCGAAGTTGACGCCGGACACGCCGATGTCGGCCTCGGAGAATTTCTGCCGCAGCACGCGGCGGCCGATCTGGATCAGCTGGTCGACATCCTTGGTGTATTCCACGCCGAGTTTGTCGTGGAACAGCGACGCCACCTGGCCGGCGTTCTTGTGGATGGCCGGCATGATGATGTGGGAAGGCTTCTCGTGGTCCAGCTGGACAATGTACTCGCCCATGTCGGACTCCAGGCATTCGATGCCGCGGGCCTCCAGGGCGTGGTTCATTTCCATCTCTTCGCTGACCATGGACTTGCCCTTGATCACCTGGCGCGCGCCGTGGGCGTCGATGATGCCCTGGACGATGGCATTGGCCTGGTCCACGGTCTCGGCCCAGTGCACCTTGACGCCGTTGCGGGTGAGGTTGCGCTCCAGGGTTTCCAGCAGGTCGGGCAGCTTGGACAGGGCGCGGGCGCGAATGGCGTTGCCCAGGGCGCGCAGTTGCTCGCGCTCGTCGGGGTCGGCGAAGGCCACGGCGCGCTTGGTCATCAGCGAATCCATGGCGGTGCGGAAGTTGTTGCGCAGCTGCGTGTCGCCCAGCGCCTGGTGGGCACGGCTGCGGAAATCGTCTTCAATTTCGACGGCGGGAATGCGTGCCTGGCTGGTCATTGGCCACCCCCGCTGCGCTGCCACAGGAAGGTGGCCAGGTGTTGGCCGCGCAGGGCTTCGCGTTGTTTTTCCAGGGCGCCGTTGATGTTCATCAGGCAGCCGCAGTCGGCGCTGAGCACCTGGTGGGCGCCGGATGCCTTCAGGTTGCGGGTCTTGTCGGCCACCATGGCGCCGGAAATGTCCGGCATGCGCACGCTGAAGGTCCCACCGAAGCCGCAGCATTCGCTTTCATGGCTGTGCTCCACGCGCTCGACGTTGCCGAGCTGCGCCAGCAGGGCGCGGCCGTGCAGGTGGGTGTTCATTTCGCGGCGGGCGGAGCAGGAGGTGTGCAGCGCCACTTTCACCGGTTGGCCGCGGTCCTTGAGCTGCACCTTGCACACGTGCAGCAGGAATTCGGCCAGCTCATAGGTGCGTTCGGCCAGGGCCTGCACCTGCTCGAACATCTCAGGCTCGTCCTTGAACAGGTCGGCGTAGTGCTGGCGCAGCATGCCGGCGCAGGAGCCCGAGGGCACCACCACCGGTTGGTCGTTGGCGAACAGTTTGAGCTGTGCGCGCGCCACTTCGCGGGCCTGGTCGGTGTAGCCGCTGGTGTAGGCCGGCTGGCCGCAGCAGGTCTGGCCCTGGGGGAAATCGACGCGGATGCCTTCGCGTTCCAGCAGGCGGATCGCGTCCATGCCGGCCTCGGGGTAGAACAGGTCGACCACGCAGGTGCCGAACAGGTACACCCGCGCAGGCTTCGCCGCAGGGTAGCGGCGCGGCTGGGGAATGGGGGGCGCAACGCGGGTGGCGTTGGGCATGGCGTTGTGGAAAAGCTCGCTCATCAGGCGTTGTCTCCGGGTTGGCCCGGTTAGCCGGCCGCGAGGGCCGGGGTTATCAGTACCGGCGCCGCCCAGGGCAGCGCCGGGCGTGTTGCATCAATGCACCAGCATGCCGGTGAACCAGTAGGCCTGGGCCAGGGTGATCAGGCCGACGATGGTGGCGAAGAACAGGCTGTGCTTGAGGGTGAAGCGGAACAGGTCCGACTCCTTGCCCACCAGGCCGGTGGCGGCGCAGGCCACGGCGATGGACTGCGGCGAGATCATCTTGCCGGTCACGCCACCGCTGGTATTGGCGGCCACCAGCAGGGTGTCGCTGACGTTGATCTGGTGCGCGGTGGTGGCCTGCAGCGAGCTGAACAGTGCGTTGGAGGAGGTGTCGGAACCGGTTAGGAACACCCCCAGCCAGCCCAGGAACGGCGAGAAGAACGGGAACGCCGCGCCGGTGGCCGCCAGCACCAGGGCCATGGTCGAAGACATGCCCGAGTAGTTGGTGACGAAGGCGAAGGCCAGCACCATGCCGATGGACAGGATGGGCCAGCGCAGCTCGAACAGGGTTTCAAAGAAAGTGGTAAGACCAATCTTCGCCTTGATCTTCAGCACGGCCATGGAGACCAGCGCGGCGAGGAAGATGGCGGTGCCGGTGGCGGCGATCGGGTCGAGCTTGAACACCGCGGCGATGGGCGTTGGCGTGGCGGCAATCGGCGCCATCTTGATCACCAGTTGGTCCAGGTGCGGGATGGCGAAGTTGAACACCGTCGAGTACATGGCGCCGCCGGCGGCGAACAGGGCCTTGAAGGGTTTCAGGGTCCAGATGGTCACCAGCACGGTGAGGATCAGGAACGGCGACCAGGCCTTGAAGATCTCGCCCAGGCTGTAGGGCGAGACCAGCTGCGTGCGCGGCTTGCCGAAGCCGCCGACGCTGGCCACGGCCGATGCGCCCTCGGCGGTGCCGGCAATGTGGTCGCCGGCGCTGCGGTGCGGCTGCCAGACTTTCAAGAACAGGGTCAGGGCGATAAGGCTGACCAGCGCCGAGGTGATGTCCGGCAGTTCCGGGCCAATGAAGTTGGAGGTGAAGTACTGGGTGATGGCGAAGCTGGCGCCGGCCACCATGGCGGCTGGCCAGGTTTCGCGCACGCCGCGCATGCCGTCCATCATGAACACCAGCCAGAACGGCACGAACACCGACAGCAGCGGCAGCTGGCGGCCGGCCATGGCGCCGATCTTGAAGGCGTCGATGCCCGTGACCTGGCCAGCGACGATGATCGGGATGCCCAGGGCGCCGAACGCCACGGGCGCGGTGTTGGCGATCAGGCACAGGCCGGCGGCGTACAGTGGGTTGAAGCCCAGGCCCACCAGCAGCGCCGCGGTGATGGCCACGGGTGCGCCGAAGCCGGCGGCGCCTTCCAGGAACGCCCCGAAGCAGAAGCCGATCAGCAGCACCTGCAGGCGCTGGTCGTCGGTGATGGACAGCACCGAACTGCGGATGATTTCGAACTGGCCGCTCTTCACGGTGAGCTTGTAGAGGAACACCGCCGCCACGATGATCCAGGCGATGGGCCACAGGCCATAGATAAAGCCATAGCCGGCGGCCGCCAGGGCCATGTCGGCGGGCATGCCGAAGGCGAATATCGCCACCAGCACCGCCAGCACCAGGGTGATGCTGCCGGCCACGTGGCCTTTGAGGCGCAACACGGCCAAGGCGAGGAAGAAGAAGACGATCGGGATGACGGCGGCGAGGGCGGATAAACCGAGGCTGCCGAGCGGGCTGTAGAGTTGTTGCCAGGTTTGCATGTGGGGTGGCCCCTAATTGTTGTTGGTCAGGCACTGCACTGGCATTGGCAAATTGGTAATACCAATTTACAATGCATGTGTGCTAGGTTAGAGGCCCTGCTGTCAGTGTGTCAATTTGTCACCCTGAAACTTTGGTCGCAGTTGGATGAGTGGTGAGGTGTTTCATGGCGTTTGATCAGGTGCGGCAGCGCCGTCTGTCCGACGATATCGTCGAGCGGCTGGAAGGGATGATTCTGGAAGGCACCCTGCGTGCCGGTGAGCGGCTGCCTGCCGAGCGGGCGTTGGCGGAGCAGTTTGGCGTGTCACGGCCGTCGTTGCGCGAGGCCATCCAGAAGCTGGTGGCCAAGGGCATGCTGATGAGCCGGCAGGGGGGCGGTAACTATGTGGTGGAGTCGCTGGGGTCTACCTTCAGCGACCCGCTGATGCAGCTGCTGGAAAGCAACCCCGAGTCCCAGCGCGATTTGCTGGAGTTTCGCCACACCCTGGAGGCGTCCTGCGCGTTTTACGCGGCCAAGCGCGCCACCGAGCTGGACCGGGAGCGGTTGAAGGTAGCGTTCGAGGCGTTGCTGGATTGCTATGCGCGGGAAGACAACGTGACCCGGGCCGAGGAGGGCGCGGCCGACGCCAATTTCCACCTGGCCATTGCCGAGGCCAGCCACAACGCGGTGTTGCTGCACACCATCCGCGGGTTGTTCGACCTGCTCAAGCGCAACGTGGTGATCAACATTGGTGGCATGTACCAGCAGCGCAGCGAGACCCGCGACATGCTGATCAGCCAGCACCGCGAGCTGTACGAGGCCATTATCGAGGGGCGTGCCGAAGACGCCCGGGAGATCTCCAGCCGGCATATCCTGTATGTGCAGGAAGTGCTGGATGAAGTCAGGCAGCAGGTGCAGCGCGTGGCGCGGGCCGAGCGGCGCAAAGGCCTGTAACCCCACCCCGTAGCAGCTGCCGAAGGCTGCGTCACCCCCCCGCGCGATAACCAGATGATCGTGCGGCGGCCGTGACGCGGCCTGTGGCCGCTGCTACGGGTGGTGTTGGTTACTCGTCCTTGCCCTTGGTGCGCACGGCGCGGTGCAATTCGCGGTCGGAATCGCGCTCGCGCTCGGTATGGCGCTTGTCGTATTCCTTCTTGCCCTTGCCCAGCGCGATTTCGCACTTGATCAGGTGCTGCTTCCAGTACATGGACAGCGCCACGCACGCGTAGCCTTTCTGTTGCACCAGGGTGAACAGTTTTTCCAGCTCGCGCTTGTTCAGCAGCAGTTTACGGGTACGTACCGGGTCAGCGATGACGTGCGTACTGGCCGCGGTCAAGGGCGTGATATGGCTGCCCAGCAGCCAGGCTTCGCCATCCTTGAGCAGGACGTAGCTGTCGATCAACTGCGCCTTGCCGGCACGCAGACTTTTTACTTCCCAACCGGACAGGACCAGACCGGCCTCGAACTTGTGCTCGATGAAGTAATCGTGTCGCGCCTTCTTGTTCTGCGCGATAGTCCCTTCGGGGTGTTTCTTTTGTTTGGCCATAGGGGGCGCATTATAGGCAGTCGCGACGTTGTCGGCTACGGTGAAGCTACGTGCTTGAGCCCGTGCGGTGAATCCCGGACAATGCGCGATCTTTTTTGATCACCTGGGCCTGGTTGCTGTCGACTGATAGGCACCGGAGGAAATGACGCACTCATGACTACTCATATCCAACGTTCGGCCTTGCTGCCTTACCCTGCGCAGGCCTTGTATGACCTGGTCAACGATGTGGCTAACTACCCGCAGTTCCTGCCCTGGTGCTCGTCCAGCACGGTTTTGGAAAACACTGACACCTTGATGCGCGCCAGCCTCGAAGTGGCCAAGGGGGGGCTCTCGCAGAAATTTGTCACACGAAATGTACTGGTGCCTGGCAGGTCCATCGAGATGAACCTCGAGGAAGGCCCGTTCACCCAGCTGCATGGCCTGTGGGTGTTCAAGCCGCTGGGCGAGAAGGCCTGCAAGATCAGCCTCGACATGTCCTTCGACTACGCCGGCTCCATCGTGCGCGCCACCCTGGGCCCACTGTTCAACCAGGCCGCCAACACCATGGTCGATGCGTTCTGCCAGCGCGCCAAGCAGCTCTATGGCTGAGGCAAGCCTGGAGGTGGAAGTGGTATTTGCCGCCGTGGACCGGCAGGTGCTGCTGAGCGTGCAGGTGCCGGTGGGTTGCTCGCTGCGTGAAGCGGTGGAGCGCTCGGGCATTGCCGCGCACTTCCCCGGGCTGGATGTACTGGCCTGCCCCATGGGTGTATTCGGCAAGGTGGTGGCGGACCCGTCCCGCCCGGTGGAGGCGGGGGAGCGCATCGAGCTGTACCGCCCGCTGATCGCCGACCCCAAGGAGGTGCGACGTATGCGCGCAGCCAAGGCCGCGGAAGCTGCGAGGTTACGCGCAAGCGAATAAAAAAGCCCCGGCACTGGCCGGGGCTTTTTTGTACCAACCGCTTACTGCGGGTTGGCTTCGATCGGTGCTGGCGTAGGCACTGGCACCACTTTCACGTCGTCGACGCTGCGCTGGATCTGGTCCAGGGTGGAGCCCGGCTTGGCCGGTGCTTCCTTGGCCGGCTGCGGCGCGTTTTCGGCCGGTTCAGCAGGCGCTGCGGCTGGAGTGCCGAGGATGGTCTGGTCCTTGCTGACGCCAGGCATGAAGTCGCCCGACAGGCTGGCCAGTTGATCGTTCTCGTTGAAGAAAACGCTCATCCGTTCCTGCTGGCGTTCGCCGCCACCTGGTTGGATACTGTAGAGGTAATCCCAGCGATTGGCGTGAAACGTATCGACAAGCAGAGGGTTGCCCATGATAAACCGTACTTGCCGGCGGGTCATTCCCGGGCGTAACTGGTCTATCATGTCCTGCGTGACGACATTGCCCTGCTGGATGTCGATTTTGTAAACCCCGGGGAATGAACAACCGGCGAGTGCGAGCAGTCCCACGAAGGTGAGGCTGAATAGCAAGTGCTTGGTGTTTTGCATCGGTGGGCGACTTCCACTATCTTGGCTGGGACAACGTAAACCCCGATCATACCCGCATTAAGAGAAGCTGCGAAGCAGCATCGGCGAGAAAGCTGACCATGGTTGAAAATAGCGAGTTACGAAAAGCCGGCCTCAAGGTGACCCTGCCTCGAGTCAAGATCCTGCAAATGCTTGACGCTGCAGAGCAACGCCACATGAGTGCCGAGGATGTCTACAAGGCACTGATGGAAGCAGGCGAAGATGTGGGCCTGGCCACGGTTTACCGTGTACTGACCCAATTCGAAGCTGCTTCCCTGGTGGTGCGCCATAACTTCGATGGCGGCCATGCCGTGTTCGAGCTGGCTGACAATGGCCACCACGACCACATGGTTGACGCGGATACCGGTGAGGTCATCGAGTTTGTCGACGAGGAAATCGAGAAACTGCAACACGCCATCGCCGCGCGTCATGGTTATGAGTTGGTTGACCATAACCTGGTACTGCACGTACGCAAGAAGAAGTAATCGACCTGCGTGACGAACGAAGGCGGCCTTAGGGCCGCCTTTGTGCTTTCTGGGCAGAGATCGTTGTGGGAGCTGGCTTGCCAGCGAGTTTTTGGGGCCTCAACAGCTCGCTGGCAAGCCAGCTCCCACAGAGGTTTTCAGAGAGATTATCGTCATCAGCCGCAGCGGGCGGTGACTACCATCTTTTTCGCGTGGGCCAGGGATTCCTTGGTCAGGTCGATGCCGCCCAGCATCCGCGCCACCTCTTCCACACGTTCTCCTTTATTAAGGTTGGCCACCGCCGTGCGCGTTTCGTCGCTGCCGCGCTGCTTGTGCACGAACAGGTGGTGATGGCCTTGCGCCGCAACCTGCGGCAGGTGGGTGACGGTCAGCACCTGGCCGCGCTCGCCCAGGCGGCGCAGCAGTTGGCCGACGATCTCGGCGGTAGGGCCGCCGATGCCCACGTCCACTTCGTCGAACACCAGGGTCGGCACCCGCGAGGTTTGTGCGGTGATTACCTGGATGGCCAGGCTGATGCGCGACAGCTCGCCGCCCGAGGCCACCTTGGCCAAAGACTTGAGCGGCTGGCCGGGGTTGGCGCTGACCAGCAGTTCCACCTGCTCCAGGCCATGGGGCAGCAGTTCGTCGCCGGCATGGGGGCGCAGTTCGATGGTGAATCGCCCGCCCGGCATGCCCAGGCGCTGGATTTCCACTTCCACTGCGGCCGCCAGCTGGGTGGCGGCCTGCGCGCGCAGGCCGCTGAGTTCGCGGGCGTGCTCCTGGTAATGACGGGCGTAGGCTTTCACCTCGTCGGCCAGGCGCTCGATGGCCTCGTCGTTGGCGTTCAGCGTCTCGATTTCGTCCAGCAGCTTCTGTTGCAGCGCCGCCACTTCGGTGGGGTGGATGCGGTGCTTGCGCGCCAGGGTATAGATGGTGTCCAGGCGCTCTTCCAGTTGCTGCAGGCGCGCCGGGTCGGCGTCGAAGTGGTCGAGGAAGCGGTTCAGCTCCCCCACGGCTTCTTCTACCTGGATCTGCGCGCTGGACAGCATGCTGGCCGCCTCGCCCAGGGCGCGCGGGGCGTTATGCACCGCGGTCAGGCGGTTGAGGCTGGCGGTGAGGGCGCTGAGCACGTTGCCCGAGTCGTTCTCGCTGCAATGGTCGATCACCTGGCGGCAGATGCCGAACAGCGCCTCGGCGTTGGTCAGGTTCTTGTGTTCCTGCTCCAGCAGCTCCAGTTCGTTGTCGCCCAGGTTGAGGTTCTCCAGCTCTTCCAGCTGGTAGCTGAGCAGCTGGTGGCGGGCACGCTGTTCGTCGCCGGAGTTCGACAGGCGGTCGAGCTCCTGGCGGGTCTGGCGCCATTTCTGTGCGGCCAGCTGCACCTGGCGGGCCAGGTCGGTGGCGCCGGCGTACTCGTCCAGCAGGCGCCGGTGGGTGTCGGTTTTCAGCAGGGACTGGTGCTCGTGCTGGCTGTGGATATCGATCAGCAGCTCGCCCAGCGCCTTCAGGTCGCCGAGCGGGCAGGGCGTGCCGTTGATATAGCCGCGCGAACGGCCTTCGGCGGTGATGACCCGGCGCAGGATGCACGGGCTGTTGTTGTCCAGGTCGCGCTCGGCCAGCCAGGTGCGCGCCTCGGGAATGTCGCCCAGGTCGAAGGTGGCGAGGATGTCGGCCTTGTCGGCACCCGGTCGAACTACGCCGCTGTCGGCGCGGTCACCTAGGGTGAGCCCCAGCGCGTCGAGCATGATGGACTTGCCCGCGCCGGTCTCGCCGGTGATCACGCTCATGCCGCGTGCGAGCTCAAGGTCCAGGTGTTCGACGATGGCGTAGTTGTGTACGGATAGGTGCACCAGCATGGGGCGGCTCCCTGGGTAAAAAGGTCTGGTTATTTATACAGTGTTTTTATTTGCCCTGACAATGCCTGCGCTTAGCACCATTGGCTTGCCTGGCGGTTTTTTTAATCGCCAGCGGTGATTTGCCAATGTGCACGCGGCAACACAAAGGCCCTTGAAGCTGAGAATTGCGACCCCATATAGCGGGCAGAAGCGCGAGTCGAGCTCGCAGACGAAATTGAAAGGAGAACCCTTATGGCTGACGAACAGACTCTGGACGAACAGAACCTCGAAGCAAACCAGGCTGGCGAAGCTGGCGCAGAAGACCTCGCCGCGCGGGTGAAAACCCTCGAGGAGCAGCTGGCTGCCGCCCAGGACCAGTCGCTGCGCGTGGCTGCCGACCTGCAGAACGTGCGTCGCCGTGCCGACCAGGACGTGGAAAAGGCGCACAAGTTCGCCCTGGAAAAATTTGCCTCCGACCTGCTGCCGATCATGGACAGCCTGGAACGTGGCGTTGAACTGAGCAGCGCCGATGACGAAGCCCTGCGCCCGATGCGCGAAGGCATGCAGCTGACGCTGAAGATGTTCGAGGACACCCTCAAGCGCTACAACCTGGAAGCCATCGACCCGCACGGCCAGCCGTTCAACGCCGAGCACCACCAGGCCATGGCCATGCAGGAAAGCGCTGACGTCGAGCCCAACAGCGTGCTGAAAGTGTTCCAGAAGGGCTACCAGCTCAACGGTCGCCTGCTGCGCCCGGCCATGGTCGTGGTCAGCAAGGCCCCGGCGCCGGTGTCGCCGTCGATCGACGAGCAGGCGTGAAACTTCTGTTAATGGGTGGCCTTGAAATTCCTCCAAGGGCCCCCATTTTGATGTCAAGCGTTTAAGTGCTACCGCAGACAGCCACTACTGCTGCGGCATCCAAATCCAAAGTTTCGGGAGAGTTAACATGGGCAAGATTATCGGCATCGACCTGGGGACCACCAACTCCTGCGTCTCCATTCTGGAAAACGGCAAGGCCAAGGTTATCGAGAACGCTGAAGGCGCTCGTACCACCCCATCGATCATCGCCTACGCCAACGACGGCGAAATCCTGGTTGGCCAGTCGGCCAAGCGCCAGGCCGTCACCAACCCGCACAACACCCTGTACGCGGTAAAGCGTCTGATCGGCCGTCGTTTCGACGAAGAAGTCGTGCAGAAAGACATCCAGATGGTCCCTTACAAGATCGTCAAGGCTGACAACAGCGACGCCTGGGTGGAAGTGAACGGCCAGAAAATGGCTCCGCCACAGATTTCCGCCGAAATCCTGAAGAAAATGAAGAAAACCGCCGAAGATTACCTCGGCGAGGCAGTGACTGAAGCGGTCATCACCGTGCCTGCCTACTTCAACGACAGCCAGCGCCAGGCCACCAAGGATGCCGGTCGCATCGCAGGTCTTGACGTAAAACGCATCATCAACGAACCAACCGCAGCCGCACTGGCCTACGGCATGGACAAGGCCAAGGGCGACCACACCGTGATCGTCTACGACCTGGGTGGCGGTACCTTCGACGTGTCGGTCATCGAGATCGCTGAAGTCGACGGCGAGCACCAGTTCGAAGTACTGGCTACCAACGGCGACACTTTCCTGGGTGGCGAAGACTTCGACATCCGCCTGATCGACTACCTCGTCGACGAGTTCAAGAAAGAAACCGGCATGAACCTGAAGGGTGACCCCCTGGCCATGCAGCGTCTGAAAGAAGCCGCTGAAAAAGCCAAGATCGAGCTGTCCTCCAGCCAGTCGACCGACGTCAACCTGCCGTACATCACTGCAGACGCCACCGGTCCTAAGCACCTGAACGTGAAAATCTCGCGTGCCAAGCTGGAATCGCTGGTTGAAGACCTGGTTCAGCGCACCATCGAGCCTTGCCGCATTGCCCTGAAAGACGCCGGTATCGACGTTGGCTCGATCAACGACGTGATCCTGGTCGGCGGCCAGACCCGTATGCCGCTGGTACAGAAAGCCGTTACCGACTTCTTCGGTAAAGAAGCTCGCAAGGACGTAAACCCTGACGAAGCCGTTGCCATGGGTGCTGCCATCCAGGGCGCCGTACTGGCCGGTGACGTGAAAGACGTACTGCTGCTGGACGTCAGCCCGCTGACCCTGGGTATCGAAACCATGGGTGGCGTGATGACCGCGCTGATCGAGAAAAACACCACGATTCCTACCAAGAAATCGCAAGTGTTCTCGACTGCCGACGACAACCAGAGCGCCGTGACCATCCACGTGCTGCAGGGCGAGCGCAAGCAAGCCGCGCAGAACAAGTCGCTGGGCAAGTTCGACCTGTCCGAGATCCCGCCAGCCCCACGCGGTGTGCCACAGATCGAGGTGACCTTCGACATCGACGCCAACGGTATCCTGCACGTAGGCGCTAAAGACAAGGCTACCGGCAAGACCCAGTCGATCGTGATCAAGGCCAACTCGGGCCTGTCTGACGAAGAAATTCAACAGATGATCCGCGACGCCGAAGCGAACTCGGAAGAAGACCGCAAGTTCGAAGAACTGGCCGCTGCCCGCAACCAGGGTGACGCGCTGGTGCACTCGACTCGCAAGATGGTCACCGACGCGGGCGACAAGGTCACCGCCGAAGAGAAAACCGCTATCGAAGCGGCCGTGGTTGCCCTGGAAGCCGCTGTCAAAGGCGACGACAAGGCTGCCATCGACGCCAAGGTCGAAGAGCTGTCGAAAGTCAGCGCGCCGGTTGCCCAGAAGATGTACGCCGAGCAGGCCGAACAGCCTGCAGGCGCGGCAGCCCAGCCTGCTGAAGAAGCCGGCAAGCACGACGACGTCGTCGACGCCGAGTTCGAAGAAGTCAAAGACCACAAGTAATTACTGCTTGTTGTCGGCCAGTTGACTGCCCTTTGGCAGTCGCTGGTAGGATGTCGCCGCGCGGGGGCTTGCTCCCGCGTTGGCGTGTCTGGAATAGACGAATTTTTACAGCATGCGACTGACTCGGATGCTGTCGGCACGGTCGGAGGCCCTCGTGCGCTCCGACGTCCTGAAGAGACAATAGAACTATGTCAAAGCGTGACTATTACGAGGTTCTAGGGGTCGAGCGCGGCTCCAGCGAAGCCGATCTGAAAAAGGCCTATCGCCGCCTGGCGATGAAGCACCACCCGGACCGTAACCCGGGCGACAAAGCGTCGGAAGACATGTTCAAGGAGGCCAACGAGGCCTACGAAGTGCTGTCCGACTCCAGCAAGCGCGCAGCCTACGACCAGTACGGCCACGCCGGTGTCGACCCAAGCATGGGTGGCGGTGGCGGCTTTGGCGGCGGCGGTGCCAACTTCTCCGACATCTTCGGCGACGTATTCAGCGACTTCTTCGGTGGCGGCGGCCGTGGCGGCTCTCGCGGCGGCGCCCAGCGCGGCAGCGACCTGCGCTACACCCTGGAACTGAACCTGGAAGAAGCGGTGCGCGGCACCACGGTCAGCATTCGCGTGCCGACCCTGGTCAACTGCAAGCCGTGCGACGGCTCGGGCGCCAAGAAAGGCTCCGCGCCGGTCACCTGCCCAACCTGTGGCGGTATCGGCCAGGTGCGCATGCAGCAGGGCTTCTTCTCGGTGCAGCAGACCTGCCCGCGCTGCCATGGCCAGGGCAAGATCATTTCCGACCCGTGCGAATCCTGCCGTGGCGAAGGCCGCGTGGAAGAGTACAAGACCCTGTCGGTGAAAGTGCCGGCTGGCGTCGACACCGGTGACCGCATCCGCCTGTCGGGCGAAGGCGAGGCCGGCACCCAGGGCGGCCCGACCGGCGACCTGTACGTGGTGATCAACGTGCGCGAGCACGACATTTTCCAGCGCGACGGCAAGCACCTGTACTGCGAAGTACCGATCAGCTACACCGAGGCTGCCCTGGGTGGTGAGCTGGAAGTGCCGACCCTGGACGGCCGCGTGAAGCTGAAGATCCCCGAAGGCACCCAGACCGGCAAGCAGTTCCGCCTGCGTGGCAAGGGCGTGGCCCCTGTGCGTGGCGGCGGTGCTGGCGACCTGATGTGCCGCGTGGCGGTGGAAACCCCGGTCAACCTCAGCCGCCGTCAGCGCGAGCTGCTGGAAGAGTTCCGCTCCACCCTGGAAGGCGACAGCTCGCATTCGCCCAAGGCCAGCGGCTGGTTTGAAGGCGTGAAGCGCTTCTTCGGCGATCTGTAAGGAATCTGGCATGAGACGTATTGCGGTGATGGGCGCTGCCGGGCGCATGGGCAAGAACCTGGTCGAGGCCGTGCAGCAGCGCGCGCCGCTGACCGGCCTGACCGCGGCGATCGTTCGCCCGGGCAGCACGATGATTGGCGCCGACGCCGGCGAGCTGGCCTCGCTGGGTCGTATCGGCGTGCAGTTGACCGGCAACCTGGAGCAGGTAGCGGATGAATTCGATGTGCTCATCGACTTCACCCTGCCGGACGTGATGCTGAAGAACCTGGCCTTCTGCCGCAAGGCAGGCAAGGCCATGGTCATCGGCACCACCGGCCTGAATGCCGAGCAGAAGCAGTTGCTGGTGGAGGCGGGCAAGGACATCCCGATCGTCTTCGCTTCCAACTTCAGCGTCGGCGTGAACCTGTCGTTCAAGCTGCTGGACCTGGCGGCGCGGGTGATGGGCGAAGAGGCCGACATCGAGATCATCGAGGCTCACCACCGCAACAAGGTCGACGCGCCTTCGGGCACGGCCGTGAGCATGGGTGAAGTGGTGGCCAAGGCCCTGGGGCGCGACCTGTCCAAGGTGGCGGTCTATGGCCGTGAAGGCCACACCGGCGTGCGTGAGCGCGACACCATCGGTTTCGCCACCGTGCGTGGCGGCGACGTGGTGGGCGACCACACCGTGCTGTTCGCCGCCGAAGGCGAGCGCCTGGAGATCACCCACAAGGCCTCCAGCCGCATGACCTTCGCCAAGGGCGCCGTGCGCGCTGCCCTGTGGCTGGATGGCAAGGCTGCCGGGCTGTACGACATGCAGGACGTGCTCGACCTGCATTGATCGATTGTGGGAGCTGGCTTGCCAGCGAGTTTTTGGGGGTATCAACAGCTCGCTGGCAAGCCAGCTCCCACAAGGGCTGCGTCCCGTCGCCGCACCGTGGTGCGGTCGACGGGGTTGCCGGGGGCGAAAAAGCTCGCTGGCAGGCCTGCTCCCACGTACAATTGCGGCTCCAGACCCCGTTTTACCCCCGCCACGCGATTCCTTGTCGCATTCCTCTGCCTTTCAGGCTCATTGGCGGTAGATAAAAAAATCATTTTTCTGTAAGCTACAGCTTTAGTGTGTCCACTAAAAGCGCGCAGATAATTCGATGAAGAAGCGGGGTGACGTGTCTATACGTCATTCCGCTTTTTTACAACCTGCGATCGCCCTTTCAGGTTTTATTTACGGGAGGTCTTCTTGACTAAGCCAGCCATACTTGCCCTTGCTGATGGCAGCATTTTTCGCGGTGAAGCCATTGGCGCCGACGGCCAGACTGTCGGTGAGGTGGTGTTCAACACCGCAATGACCGGCTATCAGGAAATCCTTACCGATCCTTCCTATGCCCAGCAAATCGTTACCCTGACTTACCCGCACATCGGCAACACCGGCACCACCGCCGAAGACGCCGAGTCGAACCGCGTCTGGTCCGCCGGCCTGGTCATCCGTGACCTGCCACTGGTTGCCAGCAACTGGCGCAACACCCAGCCCCTGGACGAATACCTGAAGGCCAACAACGTTGTTGCCATCGCCGGTATCGACACCCGTCGCCTGACCCGCATCCTGCGTGAGAAAGGCGCCCAGAACGGCTGCATCATGGCCGGTGACAACATTTCCGAAGAAGCCGCCATCGCCGCCGCTCGCGCCTTCCCAGGCCTGAAGGGCATGGACCTGGCCAAGGAAGTGACCACCAAGCAAGCCTACCAGTGGCGCTCCAGCGTCTGGAACCTGGCCACCGACAGCCACCCGGAAATCGCCGACAGCGAACTGCCGTACCACGTGGTTGCCTACGACTACGGCGTCAAGCTGAACATCCTGCGCATGCTGGTAGAGCGCGGTTGCCGCCTGACCGTGGTGCCGGCGCAAACCCCTGCCGCCGACGTGCTGGCCCTCAACCCTGACGGCGTGTTCCTGTCCAACGGCCCGGGCGACCCCGCGCCATGCGACTACGCTATCCAGGCCATCAAGGACGTGCTGGAAACCGAGATCCCGGTCTTCGGCATCTGCCTGGGCCACCAGCTGCTGGCCCTGGCCTCCGGCGCCCAGACCGTGAAGATGGGCCACGGCCACCACGGTGCCAACCACCCGGTCCAGGACCTGGACACCGGCGTTGTGATGATCACCAGCCAGAACCACGGTTTTGCCGTTGACGAGGCGACCCTGCCAAGCAACGTGCGGGCGATCCACAAGTCGCTGTTCGACGGTACCCTGCAGGGCATCGAGCGCACCGACAAGAGCGCGTTCAGCTTCCAGGGCCACCCTGAAGCCAGCCCAGGCCCGAACGACGTGGCCCCGCTGTTCGACCGCTTCATCGACGCCATGGCCAAGCGCCGCTGAGTGAAGCTGTTGGAAGCGTAACGCGCGCCGTGCAGGCCCCGCTTCAAGCGGAGACAGCCTGCCCGGCGCCGCCAAAGAATGTTCAAGGCGGCTCGCCTGAGGGCCTGCCGACTGACCTGCGGATTTGAGTGACAACCATGCCAAAACGTACAGACTTAAAAAGCATCCTGATTCTCGGCGCCGGCCCCATCGTGATCGGCCAGGCCTGTGAATTCGACTACTCCGGCGCCCAGGCCTGCAAGGCCCTGCGCGAAGAGGGCTACCGCGTCATCCTGGTGAACTCCAACCCGGCCACCATCATGACCGACCCGGACATGGCCGACGCCACCTACATCGAGCCGATCAAGTGGCAGACCGTTGCCAAGATCATCGAGAAAGAGCGTCCGGACGCCGTGCTGCCGACCATGGGTGGCCAGACCGCCCTGAACTGCGCCCTGGACCTGGAACGCGAAGGCGTGCTGGAAAAGTTCGGCGTGGAAATGATCGGTGCCAACGCCGACACCATCGACAAGGCTGAAGACCGTTCGCGTTTCGACAAGGCCATGAAGTCCATCGGCCTGGCGTGCCCGCGTTCCGGCATCGCCCACTCCATGGAAGAAGCCAACGCGGTCCTCGAGACCCTGGGCTTCCCGTGCATCATCCGTCCATCGTTCACCATGGGCGGCACCGGTGGCGGCATCGCCTACAACCGTGAAGAATTCGAAGAAATCTGCGCCCGTGGCCTGGACCTGTCGCCGACCAAGGAACTGCTGATCGACGAATCGCTGATCGGTTGGAAAGAGTACGAGATGGAAGTGGTCCGCGACAAAAAGGACAACTGCATCATCGTCTGCTCCATCGAGAACTTCGACCCGATGGGCGTGCACACCGGTGACTCGATCACCGTTGCCCCTGCACAGACCCTGACCGACAAGGAATACCAGATCCTGCGTAACGCCTCCCTGGCGGTGCTGCGCGAGATCGGCGTGGAAACCGGCGGTTCGAACGTGCAGTTCGGTATCTGCCCGAACACTGGCCGCATGGTCGTGATCGAGATGAACCCGCGCGTATCGCGTTCCTCGGCACTGGCTTCGAAAGCCACCGGCTTCCCGATCGCCAAGGTCGCGGCCAAGCTGGCTGTTGGCTACACCCTGGACGAACTGCAGAACGACATCACCGGCGGCAAGACCCCGGCGTCCTTCGAGCCGTCCATCGACTACGTCGTCACCAAGCTGCCACGCTTCGCCTTCGAGAAGTTCCCGAAAGCCGACGCCCGCCTGACCACCCAGATGAAATCCGTGGGTGAAGTCATGGCCATCGGCCGTACCTTCCAGGAATCCCTGCAGAAAGCCCTGCGCGGCCTGGAAGTGGGTGTTTGCGGCCTGGACCCGAAAGTCGAGCCAAGCAACCCCGAGTTCCACAGCATCCTGAAGCGCGAACTGACCGTGCCGGGCGCCGAGCGCATCTGGTACGTGGCCGACGCCTTCCGTTCGGGCATGACCTGCGACGAAATCTTCGCCCTGACCGCTATCGACCACTGGTTCCTGGTGCAGATCGAAGACCTGATCAAGGACGAAGAGCGCGTCAAGACCCTGGGCCTGGCCGACATCGACAAGGCCCTGATGCTGAAACTCAAGCGCAAGGGCTTCTCGGACCAGCGCCTGGCCAAGCTGCTGGGTGTTACCGACAAGAACCTGCGTCGTCACCGCCACAAGCTGGAGATCTTCCCGGTCTACAAGCGCGTTGACACCTGCGCCGCCGAGTTCGCCACCGACACCGCCTACCTGTACTCCACGTACGAGGAAGAGTGCGAGGCCAACCCGTCGACCCGCGACAAGATCATGATCCTGGGCGGTGGCCCGAACCGTATCGGCCAAGGCATCGAGTTCGACTACTGCTGCGTACACGCGGCCCTGGCGCTGCGTGCCGATGGTTACGAAACCATCATGGTCAACTGCAACCCGGAAACCGTGTCCACCGACTACGACACCTCCGACCGCCTGTACTTCGAGCCGCTGACCCTGGAAGACGTGCTGGAAGTGGTACGCGTCGAGAAGCCGAAAGGCGTGATCGTCCAGTACGGCGGCCAGACCCCGCTGAAACTGGCCCGTGCCCTGGAAGAAGCCGGCGTGCCGATCATCGGTACCAGCCCTGACGCCATCGACCGCGCCGAAGACCGCGAGCGCTTCCAGCAGATGGTCCAGCGCCTGAACCTGCTGCAGCCGCCAAACGCCACCGTGCGCAGCGAAGAAGAAGCCATCCGCGCTGCCGGCGCCATCGGCTACCCGCTGGTGGTGCGCCCGTCCTACGTACTGGGCGGCCGTGCGATGGAAATCGTCTACGAACTGGACGAGCTGAAACGCTACCTGCGTGAAGCGGTGCAAGTGTCCAACGACAGCCCGGTGCTGCTGGACCACTTCCTCAACTGCGCCATCGAAATGGACGTGGACGCGGTCTGCGACGGCACCGACGTGGTGATCGGCGCGATCATGCAGCACATCGAGCAGGCCGGCGTTCACTCCGGTGACTCCGCGTGCTCGCTGCCACCGTACTCGCTGCCTGCCCACGTGCAGGACGAAGTGCGCGAGCAGGTCAAGAAGATGGCCCTGGAACTGGGCGTGGTCGGCTTGATGAACGTGCAGCTGGCCCTGCAGGGCGACAAGATCTACGTGATCGAAGTCAACCCGCGCGCCTCGCGTACCGTACCGTTCGTGTCCAAGTGCATCGGCACTTCGCTGGCCATGATCGCTGCCCGCGTGATGGCTGGCAAAACCCTGAAAGAGCTGGGCTTCACCAAGGAAATCATTCCTAACTTCTACAGCGTGAAAGAGGCGGTCTTCCCGTTCGCCAAATTCCCTGGCGTAGACCCGATCCTGGGCCCAGAGATGAAGTCCACCGGTGAAGTCATGGGTGTCGGCGACACCTTCGGCGAAGCCTTCGCCAAGGCCCAGATGGGCGCCAGCGAAGTGCTGCCTACCGGCGGCACCGCGTTCATCAGCGTGCGTGACGACGACAAGCCACTGGTGGCCGGCGTTGCCCGCGACCTGATCGCCCTGGGCTTCGAAGTGGTTGCCACCGCTGGCACCGCGCGCGTCATCGAAGAAGCCGGCCTGAAAGTACGCCGTGTGAACAAAGTGACCGAAGGTCGCCCGCACGTGGTCGACATGATCAAGAACGACGAAGTCACCCTGATCATCAACACCACCGAAGGCCGTCAGTCGATCGCTGACTCCTACTCCATCCGTCGCAACGCGCTGCAGCACAAGATCTACTGCACCACGACCATTGCTGCTGGCGAAGCGATCTGCGAAGCGTTGAAGTTCGGTCCGGAAAAGACCGTGCGTCGCTTGCAGGATCTTCACGCAGGATTGAATGCATGAATAAATACCCCATGACCGTCCAGGGCGCTCGCGCCCTGGAGGAAGAGCATGCCCACCTGACCAAGGTCGTGCGCCCCAAGCTCAGCCAGGACATCGGCACTGCCCGTGAACTGGGTGACCTCAAGGAAAACGCCGAGTACCACGCTGCCCGCGAACAGCAGGGCATGGTCGAGGCGCGCATCCGTGACATCGAAGGCCGCCTGCAGAACGCCGTGGTCATCGACGTCACCACCATCGAGCCTACCGGCAAGGTGATCTTCGGCACTACCGTCGAGATCGCCAACGTCGAGACCGACGATCGGGTCAAGTACCAGATCGTCGGTGAAGACGAAGCCGACATCAAGCTGGGCAAGATTTCGGTCGGTTCGCCGATCGCGCGCGCCCTGATTGCCAAGCAGGAAGGCGACGTGGTGGTGGTCAAGACGCCTGGCGGCGTTATCGAGTACGAGATTGTCGAAGTCAGCCACATTTGAAAAACGTCGCCCGTTCATGGCGGGCGCGATCGTCTGGCAGCTTGCCCAGGTACTCTGGGTGGGCGGCCTGTGGTTCCTGCAACTGGGCGTGATGCCGGCGCTGACCCACATCGGGTTGGCGCCGGTGCTCATTCAGGACGTGGGGGCGCAAATGACCGCGCTGCTGGTGGGTTTCTGTGCGTTCTGTGTGGTATTGCAGGCGCTGGTGCTGATCAGTGGCCTGGGCTTTGCGGCCCTGTGGCGTGACTCGCGTGGACAGTTGCTGTCCATGGCCCTGATGGCCGCCGCGTTGTACGGCGTGGTGACAGTCGGGGCGCTCGACCCGCTGCGGTGGCAGATATTCTGTTACCTGGCGCTGGGCCTCTGCGGCCTGGCGCTGGTGTTGCAACCGGTGCCGGCCAGGGCGCGCCAGGCGCGCCACTGACCGTCGCGAACATCACTTGTAGCGATGGATGTTCGACAGCTGCTTGTTCGGCTGTGGGTTGCGGCGATAGATCAGCGCTTTCTTGCCGATGGTCTGCACCAGCTCGGCGCGGCCAGCCTTGCACAGCTCGGCAATGGTCGCGGCACGGGCTTCACGATCTTCGGAGCGAATCTCGACCTTGATCAATTCGTGGTCGACGAGTGCGCGTTCGAGTTCTTCCAGAACTCCTTCAGTCAGGCCATTGCCTGCCACAATCAGAACTGGTTTCAGATCGTGGCCAATGGATTTGTACTGTTTCTTCTGCTCGTTAGTGAGCGGCATAATCTGACCCTTAGTTTGGATTTTGCAAAAATGGCGGCCATTTTACCCGAGGGCCCGTGGATCCGCCCAATTAATCACGACCCTTATCATCGAGGTGCCCAATGGCGCGTTCCAAGACAAGCCTTGGTTGGCTGAAAGAACATTTCAACGATCCTTACGTCAAAAAGGCGCAAAAGGACGGTTATCGCTCGCGAGCGAGCTACAAACTGCTTGAAATCCAGGAAAAGTACCGCCTGATCCGCCCCGGCATGAGCGTGATCGACCTGGGCGCAGCGCCCGGTGGCTGGTCGCAGGTGACCAGTCGTCTGATTGGTGGCCAGGGCCGCCTCATCGCCTCCGACATCCTGGAAATGGACAGCATCCCGGACGTGACCTTCATCCAGGGTGACTTCACCGAGGACGAAGTGCTGGCGCAGATTCTCGAGGCCGTGGGTAATTCGCACGTGGACCTTGTGATTTCGGATATGGCCCCCAATATGAGTGGTACGCCCGAAGTGGACATGCCCAAGGCGATGTTCCTGTGCGAGCTGGCGCTTGACCTGGCGACCCGCGTGCTCAAGCCTGGCGGCGATTTCGTGATCAAGATTTTCCAGGGCGAAGGGTTCGATCAATACCTCAAGGACGCCCGCAAGAAGTTCGACAAGGTGATCATGCTCAAGCCGGACTCCTCGCGTGACCGTTCCCGCGAACAGTACATGCTGGGGCGTGGTTACAAGGGCGAGTAAGGCCTGCGCCGGGCAGGTGTCGAGGTAGCCCATAGTTTTTTCCAATCGGATGGACTGCGTGGCCGGGATCGACATCGTGTAGTCTAGTTTTCACAAAGGGTTACAGACGGCACCTGCAGACAAACAGGTTATGTAGTAAGTTAAGCCGGTGATTATCATGCGAAGCACGCCTGCGCGGGTTGCGGGTAGCAGGCTTCAGAGGGTAGCGAATTGAACGATATGGCAAAGAATCTGATCCTGTGGTTGATCATTGCGGCCGTGCTGGTGACGGTGATGAACAACTTCTCCAGCCCCAATGAGCCTCAGACCCTCAACTATTCCGACTTCATCCAGCAGGTCAAGGATGGCAAGGTCGAGAAAATTACCGTTGACGGCGTGGTCATCACCGGCAAGCGCAATGATGGCGACAGCTTCAAGACCATTCGTCCGAACATTGCCGACAACGGCCTGATCGGCGACCTGGTCGACAACCACGTGGCCATCGAAGGCAAGCAGCCCGAGCAGCAGAGCATCTGGACTCAACTGCTGGTGGCGAGCTTCCCGATCCTGGTGATCATCGCGGTGTTCATGTTCTTCATGCGCCAGATGCAGGGCGGTGCGGGCGGCAAGGGCGGGCCGATGAGCTTCGGCAAGAGCAAGGCGCGCCTGCTGTCCGAAGACCAGGTCAAGACCACATTGGCCGACGTCGCCGGTTGCGACGAAGCCAAGGAAGAAGTGGGCGAGCTGGTCGAGTTCCTGCGCGACCCGGGCAAGTTCCAGCGCCTGGGCGGTCGTATCCCGCGCGGCGTGCTGATGGTCGGCCCTCCAGGTACCGGTAAGACCCTGCTGGCCAAGGCCATCGCGGGCGAAGCCAAGGTGCCGTTCTTCACCATTTCCGGTTCCGACTTCGTGGAAATGTTCGTGGGTGTCGGTGCCAGCCGTGTGCGCGACATGTTCGAGCAGGCCAAGAAGCACGCACCCTGCATCATCTTCATCGACGAGATCGACGCCGTGGGTCGCCATCGTGGCGCCGGCATGGGTGGCGGTCACGACGAGCGTGAACAGACCCTCAACCAGCTGCTGGTGGAGATGGACGGCTTCGAGATGAATGACGGCATCATCGTCATTGCCGCGACCAACCGTCCGGACGTGCTCGACCCCGCGCTGCTGCGTCCAGGTCGTTTCGACCGCCAGGTGGTGGTTGGCCTGCCGGACATCCGCGGCCGCGAGCAGATCCTCAAGGTACACATGCGCAAGGCGCCACTGGGTGACGACGTCAACCCGGCGGTCATTGCCCGTGGCACCCCTGGCTTCTCCGGTGCGGACCTCGCCAACCTGGTCAACGAGGCCTCGCTGTTCGCTGCCCGCAATGGCAAGCGCATCGTCGAGATGAAGGAATTCGAGCTGGCGAAAGACAAGATCATGATGGGCGCCGAGCGCAAGACCATGGTCATGTCCGAGAAAGAGAAACAGAACACTGCGTACCATGAAGCCGGTCACGCCATCGTCGGCCGTATCGTGCCCGAGCACGACCCGGTCTACAAAGTGTCGATCATTCCCCGTGGCCGCGCGCTTGGCGTGACCATGTTCCTTCCCGAGGAAGACCGCTACAGCCTGTCCAAGCGTGCGCTGATCAGCCAGATCTGCTCGCTGTACGGCGGCCGTATCGCCGAGGAAATGACCCTGGGCTTCGACGGTGTCACCACCGGCGCGTCCAACGACATCATGCGTGCCAGCCAGATTGCCCGGAACATGGTCACCAAGTGGGGCCTGTCCGAGAAGCTGGGCCCACTGCTGTACGCCGAAGACGAAGACCAGGGCTTCCTGGGTCGTGGCGGCGGCGGTGCCAACTCCAGCGTCTCGGGTGAAACCGCGAAGATGATCGACCTGGAAGTGCGCAGCATCATCGACCAGTGCTACGGCACGGCGAAGCAGATCCTCACCGATAACCGCGACAAGCTGGACGCCATGGCGGACGCCTTGATGAAGTACGAGACCATCGATGCCGATCAGATCGACGACATCATGGCTGGCCGCACGCCGCGCGAACCGCGTGACTGGTCGGGCGGCTCAGGCTCTACCGGCACCCCAGTGCCGCGGGACGACCGTCCCGAGAGCCCGATCGGCGGTCCTGCAGCTCAACACTAAGGCCTGACATGACTTCACAGCAGTACCCAACCCGGTTGCCTTGCGGCAACCGGGTTCTTGATTTAAGCCGTACCCATGTCATGGGTATCCTCAATGTCACCCCCGATTCCTTCTCCGATGGCGGCCGGTTCAACCAGCTCGACGTGGCCCTGCGCCATGCCGAAGCCATGGTGCAGGCCGGGGCCACGCTGATCGACGTCGGTGGCGAGTCCACCCGGCCCGGTGCGCGCGTGGTCACCCCGCTCGAAGAGCTGGAGCGCGTGGCGCCGGTGGTGGAAGCCATCGCCCGGGAAATCGACGTGATCATCTCGGTGGACACCTCCACGCCTGCCGTCATGCGCGAGACGGCGCGGGTAGGCGCCGGGCTGATCAACGACGTGCGCTCGCTGCAGCGTGACGGCGCCCTGGATGCCGCGGCCGCCACCGGCCTGCCGGTGTGCCTGATGCACATGCTGGGCGAGCCCGGCAACATGCAGGACGACCCTCACTACCAGAACCTGGTGGGCGAGGTGACCCAGTTCCTCGACGAGCGCATGCGGGCTTGTGCGGCGGCGGGTATCCCGGCCGAGCGCATCATCCTTGACCCGGGCTTCGGCTTTGCCAAGACCCACGAGCACAATCTCAGCCTGTTCAAGCACATGCAGGCCCTGGATGCCCTTGGGCGGCCCCTGTTGGTGGGTGTGTCGCGCAAGAGCATCGTGGGCCTGGCGTTGGGCCGGCCGGTGTCTGAACGCCTCTACGGCAGCCTGGCGCTGGCAGCGCTGGCCATGTTCAAGGGCGCAAGGATCCTTCGCGTGCACGACGTGGCGGAAACCGCCGACGTCGTACGCATGATCACAGCGGTAGAAACCGCTGAATAAGAATGACGGAGCACACATGAGCAGAAAATATTTTGGCACCGACGGCATCCGCGGTCGTGTCGGGGAATACCCCATTACGCCTGACTTCATGCTCAAGCTGGGCTGGGCCGCCGGCATGGCCTTCCGCAAGATGGGCGCCTGCCGCGTACTGGTCGGCAAGGACACGCGCATCTCCGGCTACATGTTCGAATCGGCCCTGGAAGCCGGCCTGTCGGCCGCTGGCGCCGACGTGATGCTGCTGGGCCCGATGCCGACACCGGCCATCGCCTACCTGACCCGCACCTTCCACGCCGAAGCCGGCATCGTCATCAGTGCCTCGCACAACCCCCATGACGACAACGGCATCAAGTTCTTCTCGGGCCAGGGCACCAAGTTGCCCGACGAGATCGAGTTGATGATCGAGGAACTGTTGGACGCGCCGATGACCGTCGCCGAGTCGAGCAAGCTGGGCAAGGTGTCGCGCATCAACGACGCCGCCGGCCGCTACATCGAGTTCTGCAAGAGCAGCGTGCCCACCAGCACCGACTTCGCCGGCCTTAAGCTGGTGATCGACTGTGCCCACGGTGCCACCTACAAGGTTGCCCCCAACGTGTTCCGCGAGCTGGGCGCCCAGGTCACCGTGCTGTCGGCAGCGCCCGATGGCCTGAACATCAACGACAACTGCGGCTCCACCCACATGGAGGCCCTGCAGGCCGCCGTGCTGGTCGGCCACGCCGACCTGGGCATCGCCTTCGACGGCGACGGCGACCGCGTGCTGATGGTCGACCACACGGGCGCCATCGTCGACGGCGACGAGCTGCTGTTCATCATCGCCCGCGACCTGCACGAGCGTGGCAAGCTGCACGGCGGCGTGGTCGGCACGCTGATGAGCAACCTGGGCCTGGAGCTGGCCCTGGAAGAGCTGTCGATTCCGTTCACCCGCGCCAACGTCGGCGACCGCTACGTGATGGCCGAGCTCAAGGAGCGTGAATGGCAACTGGGTGGCGAGAACTCCGGCCACATCGTCTGCTGCCAGCACACCACCACGGGTGACGCGATCATCGCCGCGCTGCAGGTGCTGTTGTCGCTCAAGCGTCGTGACGAAACCCTGGCCCACGCCCGCCATGGCCTGCGCAAGTGCCCGCAGGTGCTGCTCAACGTGCGTTTCGCCGGTGGCGACGTGAACCCCATCGAGCACCCTTCGGTACAGCAGGCGTGCGAGCGCGTGACCCAGGCCATGGCCGGTCGCGGGCGCGTGTTGCTGCGCAAATCCGGCACCGAGCCGCTGGTGCGGGTGATGGTCGAGGGCGACGACGAAAAGACCGTGCACGGCTATGCCGAAGAGCTCGCGAAGGTCGTTAGTGAAGTTTGCGCTTGATACGGCTTGCCAGTAGTCGCTTCGTTGGGTAACATCTGCGCCCACTTTGACCGACGAGGTACAGCATGCGTCGCCCTATGGTAGCTGGTAACTGGAAAATGCACGGTACCCGCGCCAGCGTCGCTGAGCTGCTCAAGGGCCTTGTAGATGAGGCCCTGCCTGGCGGTGTTGATGTGGTGGTATTTCCACCCGCCCTGCACGTCGAACGAGTGATCGACGGCCTGCAAGGTGCATCGATTGAAGTAGGTGCGCAGAACTGCGCAACGCAAACCGGGCAAGGCGCCCTGACCGGCGAGGTTTCGTCGACTCAGTTGGCTGATGCCGGTTGCAAGCTTGTGTTGATCGGTCACTCCGAACGCCGCCAGATCATCGGCGAGCAGGACGAAGTGCTGGTTCGCAAGTTCGAGGCGGCTCAGGCAGGTGGCCTGGTTCCGGTGCTCTGCATCGGCGAGACCCTGGCAGAGCGCGAAGCCGGCAAGACCCTGGAAGTGGTAGGGCGCCAGCTGAGCAGTGTCATTGATGCCCTGGGCATCGGTGCCTTCGCCAACGCAGTGATCGCTTATGAGCCTGTATGGGCCATCGGCACTGGTCTGACGGCAACGCCAGAGCAGGCGCAGGATGTGCACGCAGCCATTCGTGCTCAACTGGCAACAGAGAATTCTGAAGTCGCGCAAGGTGTGCGGCTTCTATACGGCGGCAGCGTGAAGGCGGCCAATGCGGCTGAGCTGTTCGGCATGCCGGATATCGATGGGGGGCTCATTGGTGGAGCCTCCTTGAATGCAGATGAGTTCGGTGCGATCTGTCGCGCCGCGGGAAACTGAGAAGATGCTGGAAACAGTCGTAGTCGTGTTTCATCTGCTGGCTGCCCTGGGTGTAGTTGCCCTGGTTTTGCTGCAGCAGGGTAAAGGTGCGGACGCTGGCGCGTCTTTCGGAGCAGGTGCATCAAATACTGTGTTCGGAAGCCAAGGTTCCTCTACCTTTCTTAGTAAGTTTACTGCTATACTTGCCGCAGGTTTCTTCATAACCAGCTTGGGGTTAGGATACTTTGCTAAAGAGAAGGCTCACCAGCTGACTCAAGTAGGGTTACCCACTCCGGCCGCAGTTGAAGCGCCAAAGCAAAAGCCGGCCTCAGATGATGTACCGGTGCTTCAAGAGCAAAAGACTGATGTGAATTCCACTGACGTACCTCCCGCTCAAGAGCAGAAGTAAAAGGGTTTCAAACGTAGTATTGCCGAGGTGGTGGAATTGGTAGACACGCAACCTTGAGGTGGTTGTGCCCATAGGGTGTAGGGGTTCGAGTCCCCTTCTCGGTACCATTTATTCAGGAGAGCCCGCAACAGCGGGCTTTCTTGTCGGTGGAAGTGTGCGATTGACCCAAAAGGGTATCAGACGTATACTTTTGCCCCAGCTTTGTCGCGGGATGGAGCAGTCTGGTAGCTCGTCGGGCTCATAACCCGAAGGTCGTTGGTTCAAATCCAGCTCCCGCAACCAGTTTTACTGGAGCCCCTTTTACAGGGGCTTTTTGTTAGCTGAAAAGATCATAGCGCCGGTATTCAACGGCGTTTCAGGGATGGGCGCTTCGCCCATTTTTTATTTGCATAAGCATGCACGAGGGGGTTCAGGTGTCGAGCAAGCTAGAACAGTTGCAGGCCTTGCTGGCCCCGGTGGTCGTGGCCCTAGGCTATGAATGCTGGGGTATCGAGTTCTCGGCTCAAGGCCGTCACTCAATGTTGCGCATTTATATCGACAAAGAAGGCGGTGTGCTGGTGGATGACTGCGCCATTGTCAGTCGTCAGGTCAGCGGGGTGCTTGATGTTGAAGACCCTATCGCTGTCGAGTACACCCTTGAAGTCTCTTCTCCTGGCATGGAACGCCCGCTGTTCACCCTTGAACAGTTCGCCAAGTATGCCGGGGACCAAGTGAAGATCAAGCTGCGCTCTCCCTTTGAAGGGCGTCGCAACTTTCAGGGCCTTCTCCGCGGGGTGGAGGAGCAGGACGTCGTGGTGCAGGTTGATGACCATGAGTTCCTGCTGCCGATCGATATGATCGACAAGGCCAACATTATTCCCAGTTTTGACTGAGACGTGCCAGATACTGCGGATCCCGCGGATCCAATGGCTTGCGAAAGGCGAGGCGTACGATGAGCAAAGAAGTACTGCTGGTTGTTGAGTCGGTATCCAACGAAAAGGGTGTACCGGCCGGCGTAATATTCGAAGCGCTGGAGATTGCTCTGGCAACCGCTACCAAGAAGCGCTTCGAAGATGAAGTGGACCTGCGTGTGGAAATCAACCGCCACACCGGTGCCTATGAAACTTTCCGTCGCTGGGCAGTGGTCGAGGATGAAGACCTGGACGACCCGGCGATCGAGCTGGCCGTTGACCAGGCCCAGGCCAAGAAGCCGGGCGCCGTCGCCGGTGACGTGATCGAAGAGAAGATCGAATCGATCGAATTCGGTCGCATTGCAGCACAGACTGCCAAGCAGGTGATCGTCCAGAAAGTTCGTGAAGCAGAGCGCGCCCAAGTGGTTGACGCCTATCGCGAGCGCCTGGGCGAGATCATCTCCGGTACTGTTAAGAAGGTTACCCGTGACAACGTCATCGTGGACCTTGGCAACAACGCCGAAGCCCTGCTGGCCCGCGAGGACATCATTTCTCGCGAAACTTTCCGGGTAGGTGTGCGCCTGCGCGCCCTGCTCAAGGAAATCCGCACCGAGAACCGCGGTCCGCAGCTGATCCTGTCGCGTACAGCGCCGGAAATGCTGATCGAACTGTTCCGCATCGAAGTGCCGGAAATTGCCGAAGGCCTGATCGAAGTGATGGCTGCGTCCCGTGACCCGGGTTCGCGCGCCAAGATTGCGGTCCGCTCCAAGGACAAACGCATCGACCCACAAGGTGCCTGCATCGGTATGCGCGGTTCGCGCGTCCAGGCGGTATCGGGTGAATTGGGCGGTGAGCGTGTGGATATCGTCCTGTGGGATGACAACCCTGCGCAGTTCGTGATCAACGCGATGTCCCCAGCTGAAGTGGCGGCGATCATTGTCGACGAGGATGCCCATGCAATGGACATCGCTGTCGGCGCTGACAATCTGGCTCAGGCCATTGGTCGTGGTGGTCAGAACGTACGTTTGGCCAGCCAGCTGACTGGCTGGACCCTGAACGTGATGACCGAATCGGACATCCAGGCTAAGCAGCAAGCAGAAACCGGCGACATCCTGCGCAACTTCATCGACGAGCTGGAAGTCGACGAAGAGCTGGCACAGGTGCTGGTTGATGAAGGCTTCACCAGCCTGGAAGAGATTGCCTACGTACCGTTGGAAGAAATGCTCAACATCGACGGCTTTGACGAGGACATCGTCAACGAGCTTCGCGCTCGTGCCAAGGATCGCCTGTTGACCAAAGCCATCGCTACAGAGGAAAAGCTGGCAGACGCCCATCCGGCCGAAGACCTGCTCTCGCTTGAGGGTATGGACAAGGATTTGGCGATGGAACTGGCGGTGCGCGGCGTAATTACCCGCGAAGACCTGGCCGAGCAGTCTATTGATGATCTGCTCGACATCGACGGCATTGACGATGATCGTGCCGGCAAGTTGATCATGGCCGCCCGAGCCCACTGGTTCGAGTAAGTAGGCGCGGCCTGAGGAGAGAAGTGCATGACGCAAGTCACGGTGAAAGAACTGGCCACAGAGGTCGCCGCACCGGTAGAGCGCCTGTTACAGCAGATGCGTGAGGCAGGTCTGCCGCACACCGACGCCGGACAAGTTGTGACCGATAATGAGAAGCAGGCTCTGCTGGCTCATTTGAAAAGCAGCCACAAGGCTAAAGCGGAAGAACCACGCAAGATCACCTTGCAGCGCAAGACCACCAGCACCCTGCGTGTGGCTGGCAGCAAGAGCATCAGCGTAGAAGTACGCAAGAAGAAAGTATTCGTGCAGCGCAGCCCTGAAGAAATTCAGGCCGAGCAGAAGCGCGAGCTGGAAGAGCGCCGTGCAGCCGAGAACGCTGCGCGTCAGAAAGCCGAACAGGAAGCTGCCCGTCAGCGTGCCGAAGAAGAAGCACGCCGTCCTGCCGCGCCTGCGTCGGCTGCTGCCCCGGCGCCTGCCGTGGAAGCGCCTGCCGCCGCTGCCGATGTAGCCGTTGCCCCTGCGCCGGTTGCCGACCGCAAGAAAGACGAGCCGCGTCGCCCGGACAAACCGCGCAACGACGACAGCCGCCGCAACGATGGCGAGCGCAAGAACGCGCCGCATCGTGCTTCGGTCAAGGAAAAAGAGAAGGCGCCGACTCCACGTGCCGCTCCACGCACCACCGACGAGGAAAGCGATGGCTTCCGTCGTGGCGGTCGTGGCAAGGGCAAGCTGAAGAAGCGCAACGCCCACGGCTTCCAGAACCCTACCGGTCCTGTGATTCGTGACGTGCAGATTGGCGAGACCATCACTGTCGGCGACCTGGCCGCGCAGATGTCGGTGAAAGCTGCCGAAGTCATCAAGTTCATGTTCAAGCTGGGTACCCCGGCCACCATCAACCAGGTACTGGACCAGGAAACTGCCCAGCTGGTTGCTGAAGAACTGGGCCACAAGGTGACCCTGGTCAGCGACACCGCCCTGGAAGACTCCCTGGCCGAATCGCTGAAGTTCGAAGGTGAGGCGTTCTCCCGTGCACCAGTCGTGACCGTAATGGGCCACGTTGACCACGGTAAGACCTCGCTGCTGGACTACATCCGTCGTGCCAAGGTAGCTGCTGGCGAAGCCGGCGGTATCACCCAGCACATCGGTGCGTACCACGTTGAAACCGACCGTGGCATGGTGACCTTCCTCGACACCCCTGGCCACGCCGCGTTTACCGCCATGCGTGCCCGTGGTGCCAAGGCCACCGACATCGTGATCCTGGTCGTTGCTGCCGACGACGGCGTGATGCCACAAACCATCGAAGCCGTTCAGCACGCCGTTGCTGCTGGCGTGCCGCTGGTTGTCGCGGTGAACAAGATCGACAAGCCGGGTGCAGACCTGGACCGTATCCGCAGCGAGCTGTCGGTACACGGCGTGACCTCGGAAGACTGGGGTGGTGACACTCCATTCGTACCGGTCTCGGCGAAGATGGGTACTGGCGTCGACGAGCTGCTGGAAGCTGTCCTGCTGCAAGCCGAAGTACTGGAACTGAAGGCAACCCCATCGGCCCCTGGCCGTGGTGTTGTGGTTGAATCGCGCCTGGACAAGGGCCGCGGCCCTGTGGCCACCGTGCTGGTTCAAGACGGTACCCTGCGCCAAGGCGACATGGTGCTGGTCGGTTCGAACTACGGCCGTGTACGTGCCATGCTCGACGAGAACGGCAAGCCGATCAAGGAAGCAGGTCCGGCCATTCCGGTCGAGATCCTGGGCCTGGACGGTACCCCGGACGCTGGCGACGAGATGAGCGTGGTTGCCGACGAGAAGAAAGCCCGTGAAGTGGCTCTGTTCCGTCAAGGCAAGTTCCGCGAAGTCAAGCTGGCCCGCGCCCACGCTGGCAAGCTGGAAAACATCTTCGAGAACATGGGCCAGGAAGAGAAGAAGACGCTCAACATCGTCCTCAAATCCGACGTCCGTGGTTCGCTGGAAGCTTTGCAGGGCGCTCTGAACGGCCTGGGCAACGACGAAGTGCAAGTGCGCGTGGTCGGTGGCGGCGTCGGTGGTATCACCGAATCCGATGCCAACCTGGCACTGGCCTCCAATGCAGTACTGTTCGGCTTCAACGTGCGTGCCGATGCCGGCGCGCGCAAGATCGTCGAGCAGGAAGGTCTGGATATGCGTTACTACAACGTGATCTACGACATCATTGAAGACGTCAAGAAAGCCCTGACCGGTATGCTCGGCAGCGACGTTCGCGAGAACATCCTGGGCATCGCCGAAGTGCGTGACGTGTTCCGTTCGCCGAAGTTCGGTGCTATCGCAGGTTGCATGGTCGTCGAAGGTACCGTTTACCGGAACCGTCCGATCCGTGTACTGCGCGAAGACATCGTTATCTTCGAAGGCGAGCTGGAATCGCTGCGTCGCTTCAAGGACGACGCCTCGGAAGTCCGTGCCGGCATGGAATGCGGTATCGGCGTGAAGAGCTACAACGACGTCAAGGTCGGCGACAAGATCGAAGTCTTCGAGAAGGTCCAAGTGGCTCGTACGCTCTAACACGCGAGCTAGAGGAGTGCACCGGGTTCGCCCGGGCACTCTAAACGCAACGCCCGGTCCGGCTCTTCGCCTGGCCGGGCGTTTGCCGCTTCAGTTACAGGTAAGAATTCATGGCAAAAGAATACAGCCGTACCCAGCGCATCGGCGACCAGATGCAACGCGAGCTGGCGCAACTGATCCGCCGTGAGGTCAAGGACCCGCGCGTGGGCCTGGTGACCATCACTGCCGTCGACGTCAGCCGCGACGTGGGCCATGCCAAGGTGTTCATCACCGTCATGGGCCAGGACAGCGCCGAGGACATCAAGCAGACCATCAAGGTGCTGAACTCTGCTGCAGGCTTCCTGCGCGTGCACCTGGGCAAGGAAATGAAGCTGCGTAGCGTGCCGCAACTGCACTTCCACTACGACGAAAGCGTCACCCGTGGTGCCCAGCTTTCCGCGCTGATCGAGCGTGCCGTGGCCGAAGACAGCCAGCACCAGGACGCCGACAGCAAACCAGGCACCGAGGAGTAAGCGGTGGCTCAGGTCAAGCGTATCCGTCGTAACGTCAGCGGCATCATCCTGCTGGACAAGCCGTTGGGCTTCACTTCCAACGCCGCCCTGCAGAAGGTCCGCTGGCTGCTCAATGCCGAGAAGGCCGGCCACACCGGCAGCCTCGACCCCCTGGCCACCGGCGTGCTGCCGCTGTGCTTCGGCGAGGCCACCAAGTTCTCGCAATACCTGCTCGATTCCGACAAGGGCTACGAGACCGTCATGCAGATGGGCCAGACCACCACCACGGCAGACGCCGAGGGTGAGGTTTTGCGCACTCGAGATGTAACCGTTTGTCGCGGCGACATCGAAGCCGTTTTGCCACAATTTCGTGGTGAAATCAGTCAGATACCGCCGATGTACTCCGCCCTCAAGCGTGATGGCCAGCCGCTTTACAAGCTGGCACGTGCAGGGGAAGTAGTGGAGCGCGAAGCGCGTTCTGTTACTATTGACCGGCTGGAATTGCTCGCCTTCGATGAGACCCGCGCACGGTTGTCGGTAGGGTGCTCCAAAGGCACCTACATCCGTACCCTGGTGGAGGACATCGGCGAGCAGTTGGGTTGCGGCGCGTACGTTGCAGAACTGCGTCGCACCCAGGCTGGCCCGTTCACGTTGGCCCAGACGGTCACCCTCGAGGAACTCGAGCGCGTGCATGCCGAAGGTGGCAACGAGGCGGTGGACCAGTTCCTGATGCCTTCTGACAGCGGCCTGCTGGATTGGCCCCTGTTGCAGTTCTCCGAGCACAGTGCGTTCTACTGGCTGCACGGGCAACCGGTTCGCGCCCCCGACGCGCCGAAATTCGGCATGGTGCGGGTGCAGGATCACAACGGTCGCTTCATCGGTATCGGTGAAGTGAGCGAAGACGGGCGCATCGCGCCACGTCGACTGATTCGGTCAGAATGACCGAACGAGGGTGGCTGTTAACAGGCACGGTTATCCCTCACTTTTAAATACGAGGATTTGTCCTCGGCCTGTTGGAAAGCCGGTCAAACGGTTTTCCTTAGTAATGGAGATGCCCTCATGGCACTTAACGTTGAAGAAAAAGCAAAGATCGTTGGTGAGTTCCAGCAAGCCGCTGGCGACACTGGTTCGCCAGAAGTGCAAGTTGCACTGCTGACTGCCAACATCAACAAGCTGCAAGGCCACTTCAAGGCCAACGGCAAAGACCACCACTCGCGTCGTGGCCTGATCCGTATGGTTAACCAGCGTCGTAAGCTGCTGGACTACCTGAAGGGCAAAGACACCACTCGTTACAGCGCCCTGATCGGCCGTCTGGGTCTGCGTCGCTAATAGCGGCCCGGGCTTGTGGTGTGCGCGGCGTGTTGCCTCCGTCGAACCCGGCGCCTGGCGCCGGAGCTGACGAACACGCCGTGCGTATCAATGAGGTTGGTTGACTGTCCTGTATCGGCGCCTAGGCGCTGATGCAGGGCAGGCTTCCAGCCTCAAGTTTTATCTGGACTGCCAAAAGGGGCCGATTCCCCTTGCTGCCCAAGAATTTCGCAAGAAACCAGTTCCCCCAGAGCCATTGAAGAAGGTAGGAAACCGTGAACCCGGTAATCAAGAAGTTCCAGTTCGGTCAATCGACCGTAACCCTCGAGACTGGCCGTATTGCCCGTCAAGCCTCCGGCGCCGTGCTGGTCACCGTCGACAACGACGTCACCGTGCTGGTCACCGTGGTAGGTGCCAAGCAAGCTGATCCAGGCAAGGGCTTCTTCCCCCTGTCCGTGCACTACCAGGAAAAGACCTACGCCGCTGGCAAGATCCCTGGTGGTTTCTTCAAGCGTGAAGGCCGTCCTTCCGAGAAAGAGACCCTGACCTCGCGCCTGATCGACCGTCCGATCCGCCCGCTGTTCCCTGAAGGCTTCATGAACGAAGTCCAGGTGGTCTGCACCGTGGTGTCCACCAGCAAGAAGACCGATCCGGACATCGCTGCGATGATCGGTACCTCGGCAGCCTTGGCCATCTCCGGTATTCCTTTCGAAGGCCCGATCGGCGCCGCGCGCGTTGCTTTCCACGAAAGCACCGGCTACCTGCTGAACCCAACCTACGAGCAACTGGCTGCCTCGAGCCTGGACATGGTCGTTGCCGGTACCTCCGACGCCGTGCTGATGGTTGAATCGGAAGCCAAGGAGCTGACCGAAGACCAGATGCTGGGCGCCGTGCTGTTCGCCCACGACGAATTCCAGGCGGTCATCAAGGCTGTCAAGGAACTGGCCGCCGAAGCTGCCAAGCCTACCTGGGCCTGGGCTCCTCAAGCCGAAGCCACCGAACTGCTGGGCGCTATCCGTGCCGAGTTCGGCGCTGCCATCTCCGACGCCTACACCATCACCGTCAAGGCCGACCGTTACGCTCGCCTGGGCGAGCTGAAGGACCAGGTTGTTGCCAAGCTGTCCGGTGAAGAAGGCCAGCCTTCGGCCAGCGACGTCAAGGCTGCCTTCGGCGAGATCGAATACCGCACCGTGCGCGAGAACATCGTCAACGGCAAGCCACGTATCGACGGCCGCGACACCAAGACCGTGCGCCCGCTGAACATCGAAGTCGGCGTGCTGCCGAAGACCCACGGTTCGGCCCTGTTCACCCGTGGCGAAACCCAGGCCCTGGTCGTTGCGACCCTGGGTACTGCCCGTGACGCCCAGCTGCTGGACACCCTGGAAGGCGAGAAGAAAGACCCCTTCATGCTGCACTACAACTTCCCTCCGTTCTCGGTGGGCGAGTGTGGTCGCATGGGCGGCGCTGGTCGTCGTGAAATCGGTCACGGCCGCCTGGCTCGTCGTTCGGTACAGGCCATGCTGCCAGCCGCCGACGTGTTCCCGTACACCATCCGCGTGGTGTCGGAAATCACCGAGTCCAACGGTTCCAGCTCCATGGCTTCGGTGTGCGGTGCATCCCTGGCCCTGATGGACGCCGGTGTACCGATGAAGGCACCGGTTGCCGGTATCGCCATGGGCCTGGTTAAAGAAGGCGAGAAGTTCGCCATCCTGACCGACATCCTGGGTGACGAAGACCACCTGGGCGACATGGACTTCAAGGTGGCCGGTACTGCCAAGGGCGTTACCGCCCTGCAGATGGACATCAAGATCAACGGCATCACCGAAGAGATCATGGAAATCGCCCTGGGCCAGGCCCTGGAAGCGCGCCTGAACATCCTCGGCCAGATGAACCAGATCATTGGCCAGTCGCGTACCGAGCTGTCGGAAAACGCGCCTACCATGATCGCCATGAAGATCGACACCGACAAGATCCGTGACGTCATCGGTAAAGGCGGCGCCACCATTCGCGCCATCTGCGAAGAGACCAAGGCTTCGATCGACATCGAAGACGATGGCTCGATCAAGATCTTCGGCGAAACCAAGGACGCGGCCGAGGCTGCCAAGCAGCGCGTGCTGTCGATCACTGCCGAGGCCGAGATCGGCAAGATCTACGTGGGCAAGGTCGAGCGTATCGTCGACTTCGGCGCCTTCGTCAACATCCTGCCTGGCAAGGACGGTCTGGTTCACATCTCGATGCTGAGCGACGCTCGCGTAGAGAAAGTGACCGACATCCTGAAAGAAGGCCAGGAAGTTGAAGTACTGGTGCTGGACGTGGACAACCGCGGCCGTATCAAGCTGTCCATCAAGGACGTAGCTGCAGCAAAAGCTTCCGGCGTTTAATTAGCCGATAGCAAAAAAGGGCCCTTCGGGGCCCTTTTTTTATGGCGAAGAATCGTATGGTGCCTGCCACCTGCCAACGATCTCAACCACCCCACGCACCGCCTTTGACCTTGATCCCGTGCGGCCCTTGATCTTGATTGTGTGCCCCATAAAGCGCCAGGGCCGACTGGAGGCGTTGGCCAAGCGGTCCCCGGCGTAGCCGGGGAAGACGGAACCGGAGGCGCTTCTATTCCGGGCCGTCGGCCGCTTGGGCGACGCCGGAGGGAGGGGACCCGCAGCGAAGCGTAGGGACCAAGCAGGGGCAAGCCTTTTTTGCTTACTTTTTGTGGCGTTTGACAAAAAGTGAGCCGCCGTAAGGGCGGAAAGGTGATTGTGCATCACCCTAGGTAATGGATATGTTCACGATATGTGGATCCCGCTTTTGAGGGTTTCGGACATATCCATTTTCGCGGTGCGATCACCGACCGTTTCGCCCTTACGGCGAGTAACTTTTTGGCAGTCGCCCCAAAAAGTCACCAAAAAGGGCTTGCCCCTGCTTGGGCCCTCCGCTGCGCTACGGGTCCCCTCCTTCCGGCGTCGCCCAGGCGGCAAACGGCCCCCGCTATAAAAGCTGGCGGGTTGCCGTTTCCTTCGGCTGCGCCGAAGGGCCCTGCGGGCTGCCGCCTGGTCAACGCCTCCAGTCGGCCCGGGCGCTTTACGGGGCATACGATCAAGATCAAGAGCCAGATCAACAGCAGATCAAAAGCCAGATCACAAGCAGAACACAAGCAGATCACAAGCAGATCAACTGCAGATTACAAGCAAAGGCGAGGTGGGTGGGTGCAGGCGGTTAGCCTTCACCCAGTTCTTTAGCGGACATGCAACTTGCACGCGGTTTTTGCCGCGAGCATGCAGAATGCACGAACAGCAAAAACGAGGAGTTTTTTAAGGTGTTGATTTTAAAGGATTTTATTTAATCATCAGGTTGGCACACGCCCTGCAACGGTATAGCTAACCCTGCAGCCAGGCATGCCTTGGCGCAGACTTCTCGAAAAACAGGAGTGACTCGTATGAAAAAGTTCGCTATTGCTGCCGCTACTGCCACCGCCCTGACCCTGGCCATGGGTAACTTCGCGTATGCCGCCACTGCGAGTGAAACCGCAGCCAAGACCGAACAAGCCGGTTCCGACACCTGGATCACCACCAAGGTGAAAGCCAACCTGCTGACCGAGAAAGGCATTCCTGGTAGCGACATCACCGTCGAGACCAACCAAGGCGTGGTAACCCTGGCTTCGAAGGCAGGCACTACCCTGACCTCGGCACAGAAAACCACCGCGGTGAACATCGCCAAGCACACCAAGCACGTCAAGTCCGTGTCGGCTGACGCGCTGGAAACCCAATAATCGATTCATGCGACGGGCACACGGACTGTGCCCACTCAAAGCCCCGGCCGTGTGCCGGGGCTTTTTTTTGTGGGTCAGGTCAATCCGCTTCCAGGTGCAGGTTGGTGACCACGGTGCCGTCTTTCTGGGCATCGCTGATGATGGTGTCGATCAGGAACACCTTCTCGTCCGGCAACTGGCCTTTGTCCACCAGGAAGGCCTTGATGGCCGCCGAACGAGCCTGGCCCAGGGTGCGCAGCAGCTGCTCGTCCGTGCTCCAGGCCTTGATGACCGCGTCACGCAGGTTGGCATCGCGCTGTTTCTTCTCCAGCTGATCCCACTCGGCAGGCGGCGCCTGGTTGAGGCGGGTGCGGTAGATGGCCGGCAGCATGGGGGCTTTCTCGTCCTCGGGCACCACCAGCAGCGAGGCCTGGGCGGGCACCTTGTCGCCGCGCCGCTGGAGGATCTTGAAGTAGGTGGCCTGGTATTCACGCTCCAGGCGCTGCTGGGCCACCAGCGGGCCGTCGCTGCTGGCCGCCGCGCCGCCTTCCACCTCCAGGTGCAGGCCGGGGCGGGCCTTCATGCCCGCTGCCAGCTTCAGCAGGTTGTCCTGGGCGCTCGGGGTCAGGTCACTGGCGCCGGGGGCGAAGGCGATGTTGCTGAGGTCTGCCGAATCGCCACCGCTCACCAGCCCGCCCAGCAACTTGAAGGGCGCGGCCACGGCCTTGACCACCAGGTTGCGCAGGGTCTGCCACACGATAGGCATCACGCTGAACTGCGGGTTGTTGAGGTCGCCGGTGATCGGCAGCTCGATGTTGATCTGGCCGTTGACGTCCTTGAGCAGGGCCACCGCCAGCTTCACCGGCAGGCTCACGGCGTCGGGGCTGTCGACTTTCTCGCCCAGCTCCAGTTGGTCCACCAGCACTTTGTTCTCGGCCTTTAGCTGGCCCTTGGTGATCACGTAGTGCAGTTGCAGGTTCATCCGCCCCTTGCGGATGCGGTAGCCGGCGAATTTACCGGAGTAGGGCGTCAGCGTGGTCAGTTCCAGGCGGTTGAAGCGCGTGTCGATGTCCAGGCTGGCCATGGGGTCGAACGGCGTCAGCGCGCCGCTGATGGTCACCGGCGCGTAGCGGTCGACCTTGCCCTTGATGTCCACCTTGGCCGGCTTCTGCTGCTGGCTGTCGATGGTGCCAATGGTACCGGTGAGGTTCTGGATGTTGGTGGCGAAGTTGGGCGTCAGGCTGAAGTCACCGAAATACGCCGAGCCGTCATTGATGGCGATGCCACCGATGTGAATGGCCAGTGGCTTGCTGGCGACCGCAGGCTTGGCGTCGGCCTGGGCCTTGGGGTTCTCGGCCTGGGGTATCAGCAGGTCCTTGATGCTGGTGGTGCGGTCTTCGTTGATCATGAAGCGCGCGTACGGCTGCATCAGGGTGACCTTGTCGATGGTCAGGCTGTTGCCGTGCTCGTAGTCCAGGCCATCGAGCTGCAGCTGTTCCCATTTGACGAAGTCGCGGTTTTTCACCGTGTCCAGGGTGTGCAGTTGGTCTACCTGGGCGCGACCGGTGACGCTCAGGGTCAGCGGGTCGATGTTCTTGAGCGTCACCGCCAGGTCGCTGCCGAGCATGCCGCTGCGCAGTTCCAGGCGAATGAACGGGCTGATGTAGGCCTGGGCCACGCGCAGGTCGATGTCCTGGGTCTTGACCTTGAGGTTGGCGGTGACCGGCGCCAGGTTGACCTCGCCGGCGGCGCTGAGCTTGCCCTGCTTGCCCAGGCCGGTATCGAGCTTGAGGGTGAAGGGCGATTTGTTCAGGCTGTCGAAGTTCTGCACATCGACGTTCAGCGGGCCCAGCTCCAGCGCCACCGGCTCCTTCTGCAGGCGATCGGCCAGGTGCACCTGGTAGTCGCGCAGCTGCACGTCCTTGAGCAGCACCTGCCAGGGCTTGCTCGGCGCGCCAGGCACCGGCTTGGCCTCGGGCTTGGCGTCGGCGGTGGCCGGCGCGGTTTTTTCCTGCGGCGGTGCGGCGGTTTTCTGGCTGGCGAACAGCTTCTGCCAATCGAGCTGGCCATCGGCTTCGCGGGCTGCCCAGGTTTCCAGCTTGCTGCTACGGATCTTGCCGACGGTCACCAATTGCCTGGCCAGGTCCACCGAGGTGTCGCTGACGTCCAGGCGTTCGAGCTTGACCAGCGGGCGGCCGTCCGGGGCGTTGAGGGCGAAGGGCGCGATGCTGACCGAGGCGTTGGTGAGATTCAGCTCGGTGTTTTTCGACAGGTCCAGCGAGTAATCGGTGCTGAGGTTGAGGATGCCGTCCTGCAAGGCCAGGGGCAGGGCGTCACGCACGTAGGGCCACCAGACCTTCATCTTGCCGTCGGTGACCTTCAGGCTGCCCTTGGAGGTGATCGGCACCAGGCTGATGCTGCCTTTCCAGTCGATCTGGCCGCCGTCCGGGCCAGCGGCCACCAGGGTCATGTCGGCGTTGTCCTCAGGCAGGGTGCTGAGGTTCTTCAGCTCCAGGTTCATGGAGTTGTAGAGGAACTCGATGGGCTCGCTGGGGCGCACGTCCTTGAAGTGCAGGTAGCCTTCGCTGAGCTTGATGCTGCCCACCCGCACCGGGAAGGGTTTGCTCGGCGGCTGGTCAGGCTTGGCCGGCTCGCTGGGCGGCAGCTTGAACAGCTGCGCCAGGTTCAGGCTACCGTCCTTGTTGAACAGCAACTCGGTGCGCGGCTTGTCCAGCTCGATGGCGTCCAGGTGCAGGGCCCGGGTCCACAGGCTGTCCACCTGCAGGTTCAGGTACAGGCGCTCGAAGCCGACCTGTTCGATGCCCGGCTCGCCGATGTGCAGGCCCCACAGGGTCAGCTCCAGGCTGAAGGGGTTGAACTCCAGCCGCTCCAGGTGCGCCGGCACGCTGGAATACTTGGCCAGCTGGGAATTGGCCACCCGCAGCCCGATGCCCGGCAGAATCAGGAAGCCCAGCAGGCTGTAGAGCGCGAGCGCGGTCAGTACGGCGCCGATGGCGCGTATCAATCCTTTGGGCATGGGGGGGCATCTACGTCTCGGAATAGGAGTGCTTGGAGTATGGCACGCCTATCTGGTTCCGAAGAGGTGTCCGCTTTATGTGTAGGATTTTTCTGGAAACTTACAGTTGCAGCACCAGGGTCTTCAGCGGCGGCTGGCCGTCCATGGACGGGAAATCACTGGCCGGGGTGATCACCTGCCAGTCACGCACCGGCCGGCCGGCTTTCTCGGCGCAGCGCAGCACCTGGTCGCGCCAGTCGTCGAAGGCCACCTTCGCCAGGTTGTTGCAGCAGATCAGCACGCCGTCGTCGGCGGTGGTCAGCAGCGCTGGCTTGAGCAGGCTCTGGTAGTCGCGCAGCAGGTCCACGGTGCCGAAGGCGCTCTTCGCCCAGGCCGGCGGGTCGAGGAACACCAGGTCGTACTGGCGTTGCTCCATGCGCGGGTAGCTGGGCAGCTTCTGGCCGCGGCGCTGGCTGATGGGCAGGCCGGCCAGCTGGCGGATGGCCGGGAAGTAGTCCGACTGCACGAAGGTCATGGGCAGCAGCGTCGGGTTCAGGGCGCCGTTTTCCTTGCCCACGGCCAGGTTGCCTTCGGCGAAGTCCAGGTTGCACACCTCGCGCGCGCCACCGGCTGCGGCGGCCAGGCCGACGCCACAGGTGTAGGCGAACAGGTTGAGCACGCTCTTGCCCTGGCTGTTGGCCTTCACCCAGCCACGGGCGTTGCGCAGGTCCAGGAACAGCAGCGGGTCTTGCCCGGCATGGCGGCCGCGCACGCGGTAGTCCAGGCCCCACTCGTGGCCCACCAGGTCAGCCAGCGCAGCGTCGTCGGCCTGGTACACGCTGTCCTGGCGGTCGATGCGCGAGTTGCCCTTGGAGCGATCGTTGTAGACCAGCAGCAGCTCCTGGCCCAGTTCGGCGTTGATGGCGGCGTGGATAGCCAGCAGGTCGTCGCGCTCAAGGCTGGTGTGGAAGCTTTGCACCATCAGCTGCGGGCCGTAGCGGTCCACGGTGAGGCCGCCGGCGCCTTCCTGGCTGCCGTGAAACAGCCGGTAGCAATCGGTGCCCTGGGCGTGCAGTTGCGCGAGGAGGTCTTTGCGGGAGTCGAGAGCGGCGCGCAGCGCCTTGTTCACGGTGGACATGCGCTGTACGCCTGGAAAAAAAGAGGCGCGTAGTTTAACAGGAGAACACCCGCCTCAGGCGATGCCCATGCGCCGCCGGGCGCGGTGGGCAGAGCCGTCGCGCACGGCCCAGCGCAGCACCGGCGCGGTGCCGTTGATGCCCGTGCGCACCAGCCGGCGCTTGAAGTCGCTTTGCGGCAGTTCGAGCATGGCGCTGGCCCAGTCGGGCAACAGGTCTACCCCGGCCTGCATCATCAGCGCGCCGAACGGCTTGGCCAGGCGGCTGGGCGCGGGTGCGTTCATCAGCAGGCGTACCACTTCGCGGCTGCGGTGGTCGCACACCAGTTGCGGGCGAATGCCCTCCAGGTACTCGGCAATCTCCTGGCGCGAGGCGGGCACGTGGCGCGCGCCCAGGCGTTCGGCCACCAGGGCGATCTCCGCGTAGTAGCGGTCCTGGTCGGCGGCCGGCAGGTGCGGGTTGCGGTAACGCAAGTGCGCGGCGAGGAAATGGCTTACCTCGGCCACGTGCACCCAGGTCAGCAGGTCCGGGTCGCTGGCGGCATAGGCGCGGCCGTCCTCGGCGTGGCCCACTACCTGCAGGTGGATGGTGCGCACCTTGTCGATCAGCCAGTCGGCGTCGCGAGTGGCACCGAAGGTGGTGCCGGAGATGAACTGGCCGGTGCGGCGCAGGCGCCCGAGCATGTCGGTGCGGAAATTGGAGTGGTCCCACACTCCGGCCAGCGCCAGTGGGTGCAGCGCCTGCAGCATCAGCGCGCTGATGCCGCCCACCAGCATGCTGGTGAAGTCGCCATGCACCTGCCAGCACACCGCCTGGGGGCCGAACAGGCCGGGGTCACCCTTGGGGTTTTCCAGGTCCAGCCGGCCTAGGGACAAGCCGGTCAGGCTCAACACTTGTTTCTCGATACGACGACGAATGAATTCCATGAATAATCTGGGTCAGGACGCGGCCTGCGGCCGCTGCTACGGGGGTTATTGGTGCCTAAAAAGAAAATCCCCTCCGGAGAGGGGATTTTTTCGTCAACCGCGGTGGCGGCCGCGGAAGTAGTTGATCAGGCCCTGGGTGGAGGCGTCCTCGGCAGGCTCTTCGATGCCGCCGGTGAGGCGCTGGTACACGCCCTTGCCCAGTTCCTTGCCCAGCTCCACGCCCCATTGGTCGAAGGCGTTGATGCCCCACAGCACGCTCTGCACGAACACCTTGTGCTCGTACATGGCCACCAGGGCGCCCAGGCGGCGCGGGCTGATGCGTTCCACCACCAGGGTGTTGCTCGGGCGGTTGCCCGGGATCACCTTGTGCGGCGCCAGCTTCTGGATCTGCTCTTCGGGCATGCCCTTGTCGCGCAGCTCGGCTTCAGCCTCGGCGCGGGTCTTGCCCAGCATCAGCGCCTGGCTCTGCGACAGGCAGTTGGCGAACAGCCACTGATGGTGGTCGGCCACCGGGTTGAAGCTCACCACCGGCACGATGAAGTCGGCCGGGATCAGCTGGGTGCCCTGGTGCAGCAGCTGGTGGTAGGCGTGCTGGCCGTTGCAACCCACGCCGCCCCAGATGACCGGGCCGGTGTCGGTGGTGACCGGGCTGCCGTCCTGGCGCACGCTCTTGCCGTTGGACTCCATGTCCAGCTGTTGCAGGTGCTTGGTGATGTTGCGCAGGTAGTGGTCGTACGGCAGGATCGCGTGGGCCTGCGAGCCCCAGAAGTTGCCGTACCACACGCCCAGCAGGGCCAGCAGCACCGGCATGTTCTGTTCGAACGGCGCGGTCTGGAAGTGCTGGTCCATGGTGTAGGCACCGGACAGCAGTTCCTTGAAGTTGGCGGTGCCGATAGCCAGGGCAATCGGCAGGCCGATGGCCGACCACAGCGAGTAGCGGCCGCCTACCCAGTCCCACATCGGGAAGATGTTCTCTTCACGGATGCCGAAGGCCACGGCCGCGGCGTTGTTGCTGGACACGGCGATGAAGTGGCGGTGCAGCTCGGCTTCCGAACCGCCCTGGGCCAGGTACCAGGCGCGGGCGGCCTGGGCGTTCTTCAGGGTTTCCAGGGTGCTGAACGACTTCGACGAGACGATGAACAGGGTGGTCTCGGCGCGCAGCTTGGTGGCCAGTTCGTGGAACTCGCTACCGTCGATGTTTGCCAGGTAGTGGCAGCGCACGCCTTTCTGGGCGTACGGCAGCAGGGCTTCGGAGACCAGCTCCGGGCCCAGGAACGAGCCGCCGATGCCGATGTTCACCACGTCCGTGATCGGCTTCTCGGTGTAGCCGCGCCACAGGCCGTCGTGGATGCGGGTGACCAGCTCGGTGATCTGGTTCAGCACCTTATGCACTTCGGGCATGATGTTGGTGCCGTTGACGTTGAGCTTGTCGCCTACCGGGCGGCGTAGGGCGGTGTGCAGCGCCGGGCGGCCTTCGGAGGCGTTCAGCAGCTCGCCGGCGAACATGGCCTTGATGGCGCCCTGCAGGTCCACTTCACCGGCCAGCTTGACCAGCAGGTCGCGGGTCTCGGTGGTGATCAGGTTTTTCGAGTAGTCGAGGAACAGCCCGCAACCACTCAGGGAAAATTGGTGAAAACGCTGCGGATCGGCCGCGAAGGCTTCGCGCATGCTGAAATCCTGCATGGCCTGGCGGTGCTGGGTAAGTGCCTGCCAGGCGGGCAGAGCGGTAACGTCGTGGGGGGTACGGTAATACGCCATCGCTGCGGGTTTCCTTGTACTTAGAACAGCCTTTGGGCACGGTCGGGTCCTGGCCAGTTGCATAAATTTTGCAACCTGTGGGAGCTGGCTTGCCAGCGAGCTTTCCGGCCCGCAAAAAGCTCGCTGGCAAGCCAGCTCCCACAGTAACCATCTACAGCGCATCTGTCTGCGCGGTGCCCGGTACTTTTAACAGTTCCGGGCCTTGCAGCATAGCAGTCAGGCGTCGAGGTTCAGGTGCAGGTTGTCGATCAGCCGGGTGCTGCCGATGTAGGCGGCGGCGATGATCACTACGTCACGGTCCTCGGCGGTGGCCGGGCGCAGGTTGATGCCGTGGCGAATCTCGAAATAGTCGGTCTTGAAGCCGGCGGCGGTGATCTGCGTGCGGGCCTCATCCAGCAGGCGGCCGTAGTCGCGCTCGCCGGCCTCGATGGCCTTGGCCACCTGTTGCATGGCGCGGTACAGCGCAGGGGCGGCAGCGCGTTGCTCGGTGGTCAGGTAACCGTTGCGCGACGACAGCGCCAGGCCGTCCTCGGCGCGCACGGTAGGCTCGCCGATGATCTGGATGGGCATGTTCAGGTCACGCACCAGCGCGCGGATCACCGCCAGCTGCTGGTAGTCCTTCTGGCCAAACACGGCCAGGTCCGGCTGGACCATGTTGAACAGCTTGCTGACCACGGTGGCCACGCCCTCGAAATGGCCAGGGCGGCTGGCGCCACACAGGCCTTCGGACAGGTGCGGGACGCTGACACGGGTCTGCACGCCCATGCCGTCGGGGTACATTTCTTCAACGGTGGGGGCGAACAGCAGGTGGCAGCCGGCTTGCACCAGTTTTTCCTGGTCGGCGGCGAGGGTGCGCGGGTACTTGTCCAGGTCCTCGGCAGGGCCGAACTGCAGCGGGTTGACGAAGATGCTCGCCACCACGAAGTCCACGCGCTGGGCCGCCTTGGTCACCAGTGCGGCGTGGCCGCTGTGCAGGTTGCCCATGGTGGGCACGAAGCCGATGCGCTTGCCTTCGCTACGGGCGCGGGCCACGGCGGCGCGCAGTTCTTTGACGGTTTTTACGGTGTTCATGCATTAAATCCGTGTTCGGTACCCGGGAAGCTGACTTCCTTGACGGCGGTGACGTAGGCGCCCAGGGCGCTCTGGATGTCTGGCTGGCCGGCCATGAAGTTCTTCACGAACTTGGGTACGCGGCCGGTCAGCGACAGGCCCAGCATGTCGTGCAGCACCAGTACCTGGCCGTCCACGGCGCTACCGGCGCCAATGCCGATGACCGGCACCTTGACCGCCTGGGTGATCTCGGCGGCCAGCTCGCTGGGCACGCATTCAAGCAAAATCATCGCCGCGCCGGCCTGTTCCAAGGCGATGGCGTCGGCGCGCATCTGCCGCGCCTGGGCTTCGTTGCGGCCTTGCACTTTATAGCCGCCCAGCACGTTGACCGTCTGCGGCGTCAGGCCCATGTGCGCGCACACCGGCACGCCGCGCTCGGCCAGCAGGCGGATGGACTCCGCCAGCCAGGCCGCGCCTTCCACCTTGACCATGTGGGCGCCGGCCTGCATCAGCTGGGCGCTGTTGGCGAAGGTCTGCTCCAGGGTGGCGCAGGCCATGAACGGCAGGTCGGCCAGGATCAGCGCGCCCTCGTTGCCGCGCTTGACGCTGGCCACGTGGTAGGCCATCTCGGCGTTGGTGACCGGCAGGGTGCTGTCGTGGCCCTGCAGGACCATGCCCAGGGAGTCGCCGACCAGCAGGATTTCCACGCCCGCCTGGCAGGCTGCCTGGGCGAAGGTCGCGTCATAGCAGGTCAGCATGGCGATTTTCTCACCCTTGAGCTTGAGGCTCTGCAGGGTGGTCAGGGTGATTTCAGGCATCAAAGGGGTCCTCTTTCAGGCGCCGTGAATACTGCTAACAGTTAGCGGATCAAACACAACATCATCTGCCGTGATGTTTGGGAAACGACCGTCAACCGGCCGTTCCGCGCCGTTTTGCTGCGTTAGTGAGCAACGGGATGCCTATAGTCGTGAGGAGGGGGCGGGAAGTCAATTGGATGTGTTACGGGTGTGTTACTGGGTGGGGGGATTGTGTGTTACCGGGACGGCAGACGGCCCCGTAGCCGCTGCCGCCAGGCTGCGCTGGCGATTGAATTCGCAGGGGATTTCGCGGGTGTATGCGAGGTCCAGCGCAGCCTGGCGGCAGCGGCTACGGAGTTAAGCGCTCGAGGCCTTCAAACGGGCAAGCAGCCAATAGATCGGCCAAAGGCCGTCCATCCGCCAGGCGCAGGTCGGCCGGCGCCAGCTCGGCCAGCGGGTACAGCACGAACGCCCGCGCGTGCATGTGGTAATGCGGCACCTTCAACCGTGGCTCGTCGATGACCCGGTCGCCGAACAGCAGCACGTCCAGGTCCAGGGTCCGCGGGCCCCAGCGCTCGGCGCGCACGCGGCCCTGGTCGTTCTCGATGGCCTGCAGGCCGTCCAGCAGCGCCAAGGGCGCGAGCGAGGTTTCGAGCCGCGCCACCGCGTTGGTATAACGCGGCTGGCCGGGTGATAGCGACTCGCTGCTGTACAGCGCCGACACCGCCAGGCCCTGGCTCGACGGCAACTGCCCCAGGGCCTCGATGGCCTGGCGCAGTTGCTCGGTGGGCTCGGCCAGGTTGCTGCCCAGGCCGATGTACACGACTTCCATTGGCTTACTCGCCCGAATCCGCCGCTGCGCCACGCTTGCGCTTGGCGCCAGTGCGCTTGCGCTTGCGTGGGCCGGCGCCGGTTTCGTCCTTGCTGCCCAGGTCGCGGATCATGTCGCGGCGTTCGCTGTCATTGGCGTCCTGGTAGTCGGTCCACCACTCGCCCAGGCCCTCGGTCTGCTCGCCAGCGCTTTCGCGCAGCAGCAGGAAGTCGTAGCCGGCGCGGAAGCGCGGGTTGTCCAGCAGCAGGTCGGCGCGTTTGCCGCTGCGGCGTGGCAGGCGCTCCTGCATGTCCCAGATCTCGCGGATCGGGATGGTGAAACGCTTGGGAATGGCGATGCGCTGGCACTGCTCGGCAATCAGCTGGTGCGCGCCTTCCTGCATGGCCGGGATCGGCGGCATGCCACGTTCCTGCAGGTGCAGCACGCGGGCGGGCAGGGCCGGCCACAGCAGGGCGGCGAACAGGAAGGCCGGGGTCACCGGCTTGCCCTGCTTGACGCGCAGGTCGGTGTTCCTCAGCGCTTCGCTGATCAGCGTGTGCGTGTAGGTCGGCTGGTGCTCCAGCGCGTGGGCGCTGGCCGGGAACAGCGGGTCGAACAGCTGCAGGTCGACCAGCATTTCGAAGGTGTCCGAGGCGTGGCCCGAGAGGAACAGCTTCAGGCTTTCCTCGAACAGGCGCGCCGACGGGATCTCGCGCAGCATGGGCGCCAGCTCGCGGATCGGCGCGGCGGTGTGCTTCTCGATGCCGAAGTCCAGCTTGGCGGCGAAACGCACGGCCCGCAGCATGCGCACCGGGTCTTCCTGGTAGCGCTGCACCGGGTCGCCGATCAGGCGGATCAGGTGGTTGCGAATGTCGTGTACGCCGTTGGCGTAATCGAGGATGCGCTCGCTCACCGGGTCGTAGTACAGGGCGTTGATGGTGAAATCGCGGCGCTGGGCGTCCTCTTCGAGGGTGCCGTAGACGTTGTCGCGCAGGATGCGACCACTTTCGTTACGCGACGACTGGTTGCTGTCTTCCTCTTCTTCATCCTGGGGATGATTGGCGCGGAAGGTAGCGACCTCGATGATCTCGCGACCGAAATGGATATGCACCAGCTTGAACCGACGGCCGATCACCCGGGCGTTGCGGAACTCCGCACGCACTTGCTCGGGGGTGGCACTGGTGGCGACGTCGAAGTCCTTGGGGGTGATGTTGAGCAGCATGTCACGCACGCAACCGCCCACCAGATAGGCCTGATAGCCAGCGTTTTGCAGGCGTTCGACGATGCTCACCGCGTGGCGGCTGAACTGGTTGCGCTGCAGCGAGTGTTGCCCGCTATTGAGCACTTCGGGCGTGGTCCGCAGGTGTTGCGGGCGACGCACGGGGGGACGGATAGACTGGAACAGCTTCTTCAGCATGGGATGCACTGTTTGAAGGAATGTTCGGCCATGAATGGAGAATGACCGCATGATGGGCGGGGATTCTAGCATTTAGTCAGGGGATGGTGTAGGACACTGCGCAACGAGGGGGACGAAACGTGGAAACTACAAGGGGAGCCGAAGCTCCCCAAGGAATGTAGTTGCGTGCTCTTCTTGTTTTTTTGATCGGGCTTCTTGTTTTTGTTAACGCCCTACCCACGTGGTCTTCGCCAGTGAGTGGCTCCCTAACCGGGAGCAAGAGCAAACGGATTGCTTTGGTCGCTGAGCTGCTTTCATCCCATGCCGTTCTGCTTTTCAGTGCAGTTTTTATTGGTCTTTGCCTGGGTGTGGGGCGGGCCCCAATTACAACGCCTCTCCAAAAGAATCAGTTAGCTGCGCCTCCGCCGTGTTGTTCTTGTTATGCGTGAGCCGTTTCATCTTGTTTTTATTAGAGTGTGTCATTGCTTATTGTTGTTCTTGTACCAAATACATAGCAGGTGCCGTGCCAACTTTTGAAAACCCTTGTAAATCAAGGCTTTCGGCTGCTTGGTGGCCATCGGCCAGTGCCTGAAACGGACAAAATTCGTTACCGTATGCCCCGGCATCTGTTACGCCGGCAAGGTGGGGGTAACAGTTTGTCACTCCCCCCTTTTGTTACCCCGTGACACCGCGTAATTAGCTGAAACGTATCAGCTTTCGCTGGCCACGCCCGACTTGCGCCGTGGAATACCCAGGCGCTGGCGGCGCTCCCACAGGCACTTGCGGCTGACGCCCAGCTTGCGTGCCAGCTCGGTCTCGGTCATGTGGTCCTGGTGCTCGAGCACGAAGTGCTGGAAATAGTCTTCCAGCGACAAGTCCTCGGTGGGTTCGTGGTTGCCGCCGCCGACGTTGCTCGCCGGTTGCGCGGCCATGGCGTCGAACGCCTCGTCGTCGAGGTCTTCCAGTTCGATGTCGATGCCCAGCAGCTCGGCGGAAATTTCCGCGCTCTCGCTGAGGATCACCGAACGCTCCACCGCGTTTTCCAGTTCGCGCACGTTGCCGGGCCACGAGTAGTGACGGATGGCCTGTTCGGCGTCGGCGGCGAAACGCAGGTCGTTGCGGCCGATGCGCGCGCTCTGGCGGGCCAGGAACGCGTTGGCGATCTCGTTGACGTCGGCGCCGCGCTCGCGCAGGGCCGGCAGCTTCAGGGCGATCACGTGCAGGCGGTAGTACAAGTCCTCACGGAACTGGCCGACCTTGGCCAGGCTCTTGAGGTCGCGGTGGGTGGCGGCGATCAGGCGTACGTCCACCTTCTGTGATTGCACCGAGCCCACGCGGCGAATCTCGCCTTCCTGCAGCACGCGCAGCAGGCGCGCCTGGGCCTCGAGCGGCAGCTCGCCGATCTCATCGAGGAACAGAGTGCCGCCGTCCGCCGCTTCCACCAGGCCGGCGCGGCCGGCGCTGGCGCCGGTGAACGCGCCCTTTTCGTGGCCGAACAGCTCGGACTCGATCAGGGTTTCCGGAATGGCGGCGCAGTTCACCGAGATCATCGGTGCCTTGGCGCGGCGCGACAGGTTGTGCAGGGCACGGGCCACCAGCTCCTTGCCGGTGCCCGACTCGCCCTGGATCAGCACGTTGGAGTCGGTGGGCGCCACCTTGCGGATCTTGCTGTACAGGTCCTGCATGGGCGGGCACGAGCCGATGATGCCGATCTCGCCATTGGCGTTCTCGGCGCCGGCGGCGGCCTTGGCGTTGCCATTGCCGGCGCGTTCGGCCGGCGCGGCAGCCGGGGCTGGCGCGCTCTGGCGGTCACGCAGGATGCGCGCCACGGCCTGCAGCATCTCGTCGTGGTCGAAGGGCTTGGCGATGTAGTCCACCGCGCCCATTTTCATCGAGTCCACGGCCGAGCGCAGGCTGGCATAGCTGGTCATGATCAGCACCGGCTTGCCCTGGCCCAGCTTGATCAGCTCGGTGCCCGGGGCGCCAGGCAGGCGCAGGTCACTGACGATCAGGTCGAACGTGGGGATGGAGAAGCGCTCTTGTGCCTCTTGCACGGAGCCGGCTTCGCTGACCTGGTACTGATTCCGTTCAAGCAGGCGGCGCAGGGCAGAACGAATAATGGTTTCGTCTTCGACGATCAGAATATGCGGCATTGATTCAATTCTCTCGACGGTCTCAGTTCACGGCGGACGTCGCTTCGACATGACGCGGCAAGGTCACCCGGATTCGGGTGCCGCGCTGGCTCTGGGTATCAGCCGGGCTGTCGATGGTGATTTGTCCATAATGCTCTTCAACGATGGAATAGACCAGAGCAAGCCCCAGTCCGGTTCCCTCGCCAGGGTCCTTGGTGGTGAAGAACGGTTCGAACAAGCGGTCCATGATGTTCTTGGGAATGCCGCTGCCCTCGTCCTCGACGATCAGGTCCACGGTGTGCTCGCTGGCCTCGCTTTTCACCCGCACGGCGCTGCCGGCCTGGGAGGCGTCGCGGGCGTTGGACAGCAGGTTGATCAGGACCTGGGCCAGGCGTTGCGGGTCGCCCTCCACCCAGTGGTCGGGGTCGCAGAGGTTGTAGAACTGCACTTCGAAATTGCGCCGGTTCAGGGCCAGCAGGCCGATGGCGTCCTGGGCCACTTCGGCCAGGTTCACCGGCTCGTCGCTGTGCTGGTGGCTGCCGGCGTGGGCGAAGCTCATCAGGGACTGCACGATGCGCGACACGCGCTTGGTCTGTTCGAGGATCTGGCTGCTGAGCTCGGTGATCTCGCCGTCTTCCTCGCGCTCTTCGCGCAGGTTCTGCGCCAGGCAGGCGATGCCGGTGATCGGGTTGCCGATTTCGTGGGCCACGCCAGCCGCCAGGCGGCCGATGCTGGCCAGGCGCTCGGAGTGCACCAGCTTGTCTTCCAGCAGCTGCGTGTCGGTGAGGTCTTCCACCAGCAGCACCAGGCCGCTGTTGCCCGGCGCCAGGGGCTCGTCGATGGCCGCCTTGTGCAGGTTCAGCCAGCGGATCTGGCCGTCCAGGGGCAGGCGCTGCTTGTGCAGGTGTTCGTCGGGCACGTTGATGAAGCCTTGCAGCAGGCCGCGCCACGGCTCGCCGATGGTCACCAGGCGCGAGCCCACCACGCGCTGCGCGGCGATGCCGGTCAGCTCTTCCATGGCCTTGTTCCACATCAGGATTTCCTGGTCCTTGGCCAGCGAGCAGACGCCCATGGGCAGTTCCTGCAGGGTCTGGCGGTGGTAGCGGCGCAGGGCGTCCAGCTCGGCGGCAAGGCCGGTGAGGCGCGAGTGGTAGTCTTCCAGGCGGCTCTCGATGAAGTGGATGTCTTCGGTGACGTAATTCTCGTTGCCGGACTTGTAGGGCAGGAAGGTCTCGACCATGTCCTGGGCCACGCTGGGGCCCATCAGGCCCGAGAGGTTGGCCTCGATGCGGTCGCGCAGGCGGCGCAGGGCATAGGGGCGGCGCTCGTCGAAGGGCAGGTAGAGGTCGCGCAGGGCCTGTTCCACTTCCTTCTGCGCGGCCTTGGCGCCCAGCGGCTTGGCCAGCTGGGTGGCGAATTCCTGGGGCGAGGCGGCGTGCAGCTCACGGCGCTGGGGCCGCCGCACGTTGTCCACCGCGCAGGCTTCGGCGGCGCTGGCCTCTTCGGCGCTGGGGTTGCTGAACAGCGAGATCAGGGTGAACACCAGCACGTTGGCGGCCAGCGAGGCGATGGCCGCCATGTGCCAGCTGGTGTCGTCGAGCACGTAGATCATGTTCAGCAGCGGGATGTAGAAGCCCTGCAGGTTGCCGACCAGCGGCAGCAGCATGGTCACCATCCACACCAGGATGCCCGCCAGCAGGCCGGCGATGAAGCCGCGGCGGTTGGCGGCCGGCCAGTACAGCACCGACAGCACCCCCGGCAGGAACTGCAGGGTGGCGACGAAGGCGACGATGCCCAAATTGGCCAGGTCCTGGGCGGTGCCCAGCAGCAGGTAGAAGGCGTAGCCGGCCATGATGATGGCGACGATCAGGCCGCGGCGCGTCCACTTCAGCCAGCGGTAGATGTTGCCCTCGGCCGGCGGCTGGTACAGCGGCAGCACCAGGTGGTTGAGGGCCATGCCCGACAGCGCCAGGGTGGTGACGATGATCAGCCCGCTGGAGGCCGACAGCCCGCCCACGTAGGCCAGCAGCGCCAGGGCCTTGCTGTTGGCGGCGATGCCTACGCCCAGGGTGAAGTATTCGGGGCTGGTGGTGGCGCCCAGGCGCAGGCCGGCCCACAGGATCAGCGGCACCGCCAGGCTCATCAGTAGCAGGAACAGCGGCAGGCCCCAGCTGGCGCTGACCAGCGAGCGCGGGTTGAGGTTCTCGGTGAACGCCATGTGGTACATGTGCGGCATGACGATGGCCGAGGCGAAGAACACCAGCAGCAGCGTGCGCCATGGGCCTTCTTGCAGCGGCGTGTGCAGGGCGGCGAGGGCGGTCTGGTTCTGCAACAGCCACAGTTCCAGCTCGTGGGGGCCGTTGAACACCCCGTACAGTGCGTACAGGCCGATGCCGCCCACGGCCACCAGCTTGATGATGGACTCGAAGGCGATGGCGAACACCAGGCCTTCGTGCTTCTCGCGGGTGGCGATGTGGCGTGAGCCGAAGAAGATGGTGAACAGCGTGATCAGCGCGCAGAACGCCAGGGCCACGCGGTTCTGCACCGGGTCGCGTGTGAGGATGCTGATGGAGTCGGCCACTGCCTGTATCTGCAAGGCCAGCAACGGCAGCACGCCGATCAGCATGAAGATGGTGGTCAGGGCGCCGGCCCAGGTGCTGCGAAAGCGAAACGCGAACAGGTCGGCCAGGGAGGACAGCTGGTAGGTGCGGGTGATCTTCAGGATCGGGTACAGCAGCACCGGCGCCAGCAGGAACGCGCCGCTGACCCCCAGGTAGCAGGCCAGGAAACCGTAGCCGTACTGGTAGGCCAGGCCCACCGTGCCGTAGAACGCCCAGGCGCTGGCGTAGACGCCCAGCGACAGGGTGTAGGTCAGCGGGTGGCGAATGATCGCGCGCGGGATCATCCCGCGCTCGCTGACCCAGGCCACGCCGAACAGCACCAGCAGGTAGGCGGCGCTGATCAGGATCATCTGGGTGAGGCTAAAGCTCATCGGCATCACGTTGGCTCTGGAGAATGAAAGTCACCACGATCAGGATCAGCCACAACAGGTAGGGCCGATACCAGGCGCCGGTCGGTTCTATCCACCAGTCCATGATCGCGGGGGAGAACAGGTAGATACCGACTACCAGCAGCAGGACCAATCGGTAGATGTACATGCCGGCCTCTCGAATGGAAGAACATCAAGTCCAGGGTGCTCGCCTTATTATTGTAGGTACGGGCAAAAAGGAGCGGGGATGGTAACGCAAGCGCGTCGTAGTGCAACTGGAAGTTCACTACACCCCGTAGCAGCTGCCGAAGGCTGCGTCCGGCCGCAACGACGAAACCGCGTTGCCGCCGGACGCAGCCTTCGGCAGCTGCTACGGGGGTTCTGGCGCCTCAGGCCGGCAACTGCGCCTCGGGCAGGCTCAAGGCGCGCGGGATAAGCTCGGCGTTCCAGTGGGCGATGCCCCACGCCAGCACCTCGCCAGGCATGGCACCCCGCAGCTCCAGCGGCACCGGCTGCCCCAGCGCCCGCAGCGCGCGCACCAGCAGCGGCGCGGCCTGGTCGGCTTCCAGCGGCGGCGAGCGGTAGCTCTTGCCCAGCTTGTGGCCGTCGGGCTGGGTAATCAGCGGCACGTGCAGGTACTTGGGCTGGGGCAGCCCCAGCAGTTCCTGCAGGTACAGGTGGCGCGGGGTGGAGTCCAGCAGGTCGGCGCCGCGCACGATGTGCGTCACCCCCTGCCAGGCGTCGTCCAGCACCACCGCCAGTTGGTAGGCGTACAGGCCATCGCGGCGGCGAATCACGAAGTCGCCGCTGTCGCGCCCCAGGTGCTGCTCGAAGCGGCCCTGCACGCGGTCGACGAAGGCGTAGTTCAGCTCCGGCACGCGGATGCGGATGGCTGCATCTTCCTGGCCGTGGCCCAGGTTGCGGCACAGGCCTGGGTAGATACCGTTGTAGGGCTCCAGCTGCTTGCGCGAGCAGGTGCAGGCATACGCCAGGCCCTGCTGGAACAGGCGGTCGATGACCTGGGCATAGGCGTCATGGCGCAGGCTCTGGTACACCACCTCGCCATCCCATTCGAAACCGTAGTTCTCCAGGGCCTTGAGGATCGCGGCCTGGGCGCCGGGCATCTCCCGTGGCGGGTCCAGGTCTTCCATGCGCAGCAGCCAGTGGCCACCCACGGCACGGGCGTCAAGGTAGGAAGCAAGGGCGGCCACCAGCGAGCCGAAATGCAGGAAACCACTGGGCGTTGGCGCGAAGCGGCCAATGTAGGCAGGCGTGTTCATGGGGAACAGGGTACTGGAAATTTCGGAGAAGGGGCGGGGCAGGTCCGGGGCGCGCGGCGCGCCCCGGCTTCAACAGGTCATTTGCCGACCTGTTTTTCCTTGATCTCTGCCAGGGTCTTGCAGTCGACGCACAGGTCGGCGGTAGGGCGGGCTTCCAGGCGGCGGACGCCAATCTCGACGCCGCACGATTCGCACCAGCCGTATTCTTCGTCGGTGATCAGCTGCAGGGTCTTGTCGATTTTCTTGATCAGCTTGCGCTCGCGGTCGCGGGCACGCAGCTCGAGGGCGAATTCCTCTTCCTGGCTGGCACGGTCAGCAGGGTCGGGGAAGTTGGCTGCTTCGTCCTTCATGTGGTCCACGGTCTTGTCGACGCCGACCATCAGCTCCATCTTCCATTTTTGCAGGATATTGGTGAAGTGTGCGCGCATGGGCTTGCCCATGTACTCCTCACCGGGAGCTACTACGTAAGGCTCAAAGCCCGATTCCAGTGTTTGGGTAGATGCTTGCTTTTCATTGGTGGACATTGGTTGACCGCCTCTCGCTCTTCTAATCCATTGCGCAGGATGCTCCATCTCCGACACCCGCCGGCCCTGCGACTGCAAGCCGGCGAACTTAGCAGATCAATCCAGACGGCGCCACTCCCGGTTGTCGAGCCTGTCGCAGATGGCGTCAAAGCATATGGACCGGCCGTTTCGCGACACGTTCGGCTGCCGTGTCCGGTAGAATCGTTATTTTACACCCTTTTAAGGAAGGTCAATGGCCCAGCCCTACAGTGCGCGCAGCCGCGCCATAGAACCCTTTCACGTGATGGCGCTGCTGGCGCGGGCCAACGAACTGCAGGCCGCCGGCCATGACGTCATCCACCTGGAAATCGGCGAACCGGACTTCACCACGGCCGAACCGATCATCCAGGCCGGCCAGGCGGCCCTGGCCAACGGCCAGACCCGCTACACCGCGGCCCGTGGCCTGCCGGCGCTGCGCGAGGCCATTGCCGGCTTCTACGACCAGCGCTATGGCGTGAACATCGACCCGCAGCGCATCCTCATCACCCCCGGCGGCTCCGGCGCGCTGCTGCTGGCCAGCAGCCTGCTGGTGGACCCGGGCAAGCACTGGCTGCTGGCCGACCCCGGCTACCCGTGCAACCGGCATTTCCTGCGCCTGGTGGAAGGCGCGGCGCAGCTGGTGCCGGTGGGCCCCGAGGTGCGCTACCAGCTCACCGCCGACCTGGTGGCGCGCCACTGGGACAAGGACAGCGTTGGCGCCCTGGTGGCATCGCCCGCCAACCCTACCGGCACGCTGCTCAGCCGTGACGAGCTGGCGCAGTTGGCCCAGGCCATCAAGGCGCGCAACGGCCACCTGGTGGTGGACGAGATCTACCACGGCCTCACCTACGGCACCGACGCCGCCAGCGTGCTGGAAGTGGACGATGACGCCTTTGTCCTTAATAGTTTTTCCAAATATTTCGGCATGACCGGCTGGCGCCTGGGTTGGCTGGTGGCGCCGCCCGAAGCGGTGCCGGAGCTCGAGAAGCTGGCGCAGAACCTCTACATCAGCGCCCCCAGCATGGCCCAGCACGCCGCGCTGGCCTGCTTCCAGCCGCAGACCCTGGCCATTCTGGAAGAGCGCCGGGCCGAATTCGGCCGCCGCCGCGACTTCCTGCTGCCGGCCCTGCGCGAACTGGGCTTCGGCATTGCCGTGGAGCCGGAAGGGGCGTTCTACCTGTACGCCGATATCAGCCGGTTCGGCGGCGATGCCTTCGCGTTCTGCCAGCATTTCCTTGAAACCGAGCACGTGGCGTTCACCCCCGGGCTGGACTTCGGCCGGCACCAGGCCAGCCACCATGTGCGCTTTGCCTACACCCAGAGCCTGCCGCGCCTGCAGCAGGCCGTGGAGCGCATCGCGCGTGGCCTGCGGAGCTGGCAAGGCTGATGGAATTCAATCCTCCCCTGGAAGAAGGTCGTCTGCTGCGCCGCTACAAGCGTTTCCTTGCCGACATCCGCACCCTGGACGGCGAAGAGCTGACCATTCACTGCCCCAACACCGGCTCGATGTTCAACTGCATGGTCGAGGGCGGGCAGGTGTGGTTCAGCCGCTCCAACGACCCCAAGCGCAAGCTGCCGGGCACCTGGGAAATCAGCGAGACGCCCCAAGGCCGCCTGGCCTGCGTGAACACCGCGCGTGCCAACCGGCTGGTGGAGGAGGCGTTGCTGGCCGGGGTGATCACCGAGCTGAACGGGTTTACTGCGCTGAAACGCGAAGTGGCCTATGGCGAGGAGGGCAGCCGCGTGGATTTCTGCCTGCAGTACCCGCAAGGCCCGGCCTACGTGGAAGTAAAAAGCGTGACCCTGGGCCACGACGGCACCACGGTGGCAGCCTTCCCGGACGCCGTGACCCAACGCGGCGCCAAGCACCTGCGCGAACTGGCGACGCTGGCGCGCAACGGCGCGCGCGCGGTGCAGTTGTATTGCGTGAACCTGACCGGCATCGACGCCGTGCGCCCGGCTGGCGAGATTGACGCCGGCTATGCCGAGGCGTTGCAGGCGGCGGTGGCGGATGGCGTGGAGGTGCTGGCGTATGGGGTGCACCTGGATAGCGAGCGTGTGTATGTGAACCGCCGCTTGAACGTCCAGATTTGATTCACGCCGCCGACTCGTAGCCGCTGCCGAAGGCTGCGCTGGCCCCAGATTACACTGGAGATTTACAGTGGAGGGGAGGGCCAGCGCAGCCTGCGGCAGCGGCTACGCAGATGGTCGCGGGGCCGGAATCAGAGGTCTACCCAGATGCCTTTGTCGTCTTCGCGGCAATCGAAGTTCTCCAGCTCCTTGCCCTCGCACGGGCCCGCCACGCACTCGCCCGAGTCCATCAGGAACAGCGCGCCATGGCTGGCGCAGCGGATCATGGTGGCGCTGTCGTCCAGGAACACGTCGGTTTCCCACTGCAGCGCGGTGCCCCGGTGCGGGCAGCGGTTGCGGTAGGCGTACACCCGGCCTTCGCGGCGCACGATGAAAAGCTTGATGCCTTCACACTCGAAACCACGACTTTGTGCTTCGCTCAAAGCGGTGCTTTCACACAGCCACTGCATGCTGACCTCTTTTGTTTTACTTGATGATACAAGGGGCGACTTGACGCCTAAATGCAAATAATTATCAAATGAATTGATAGGTTGCCGTTTGGGCGGGCATTCAACGAGAAAACGCCGGGCGCTGCAACCACTGCCCATCATTGAATAGAGGAACACCCGATGCGCCTGAGCGCCAAGGTCGTTGGCTTTACCGCCGCCATGCTGTGTCACCCCTGGGCCATGGCCGCCGAAGCGCTGCCGCAGCACTGGGTCAGCGCCGGTGGCGCGCTGACCGAGTGGGTGGTGGCCATGGGCGGCGAGAGCAAGCTGGTCGGGGTGGACACCACCAGCCAACACCCCGAGAGCGTCAAGGCGTTGAAAAGCATCGGCTACCAGCGCGCGCTGTCGGCCGAGGGCATTCTCAGCCTGACCCCGCGCCCGGACATCCTCATCGGCACCGAGGAAATGGGCCCGCCGCCGGTGCTGCAACAGATTCGCCAGGCTGGCCTGGGCGTGGAGATGTTCGACAGCAAGCCCGAGCTGCCGACCTTGCAGGCCAACCTGCTGCACCTGGGCCGGCTGCTGGGCGATGAGGCCCACGCCGGCAAGCTGTTCGACGACTACCGCCAGCAGTTGCAGGACCACCAGGCCTGGGTGAAAGCCGCCGAAGCCGGACAGCCTGCGCCCGGGGTGATTCTGCTGCTGGGCCACATGGGCGCCAAGCCGCTGGTGGGTGGCCCCGGTACCGTGGCTGACTGGCTGATCAGCCAGGCCGGCGGGCGCAACCTGGCCACGCAGCCGGGCTACAAGAATTTCTCCACCGAAGTGCTGGCCGCGCTCGACCCGCAGGTGATCGTGTTCGCCGACCGCAGCCTTAGCGGTGACGCCGCCATCGCCGCCATGCTCAAGGACAACCCGGCGCTGGCCAACACCCGCGCGGTGAAGGACAAGCGCATCGTGGTGCTCGACCCGACCCTGCTGGTGGGGGGCCTGGGGCCGCGCCTGCCGGCGAGCCTGAACGGCCTGTCGCAGGCGTTCTTCCCTGACGCCAAGCCTGCCCGATGAGGCCATTGCTGGCGCCGCGCACGCTGTTCGTCACCCTCGGGCTGTTGTGCCTGCTGGCGTGCTGGCTGTCCCTGGCCCTGGGCCCGGTGAGCCTGCCGCTGCTCGACACGTTGAAGGCCGGCCTGCGCCTGGCGGGGTTGCCGGTGAACGGCCAGGGCCTGGAGCAGGCCGAGATGATCGTCGGCCAGATCCGTCTGCCGCGCACCCTGCTGGGCCTGGCCGTGGGCGCGGTGCTGGCGCTGTCGGGTGTGGCCATGCAGGGGCTGTTTCGCAACCCGCTGGCCGACCCGGGGCTGGTGGGCGTCTCCAGCGGCGCGGCGCTGGGCGCAGCCATCGCCATTGTCGGCGGCAGCTGGTTCGGCGGCCTGCCGCCCATGCTGGAGCCTTACCTGCTGTCGATCTGCGCCTTCCTTGGCGGCCTGGGCGTGACCGCGCTGGTGTACCGCCTGGGGCGCAAGGATGGCCAGACCAGCGTGGCGGTGATGCTGCTGGCGGGCGTGGCGCTGACGGCGCTGGCCGGCTCGGCGGTGGGGTTGTTCACCTACCTGGCCGATGACAGCACCCTGCGCACCCTGACGTTCTGGAACCTGGGCAGCCTCAATGGCGCCAGCTACCAGCGGTTGTGGCCGCTGGTGGTGATCGCCGCCGGCGTGTCGTTGTGGCTGCCGCGCCGGGCACGGGCGCTGAACGCGTTGCTGCTGGGCGAGTCCGAGGCGCGGCACCTGGGCATCGAGGTGGAACGCCTCAAGCGTGAACTGGTGTTCTGCACCGCGCTGGGCGTGGGCGCGGCCGTGGCGGCGGCAGGGCTGATCGGCTTCATCGGCCTGGTGGTGCCGCACCTGGTGCGCCAGGTGGCCGGCCCGGATCATCGGGTGCTGCTGCCGGCGTCGCTGCTGGCGGGCGCCAGCCTGCTGCTGTTCGCCGACCTGATCGCGCGCATGGCCCTGGCCCCGGCCGAGCTGCCCATCGGCATTGTCACGGCGTTCCTCGGCGCGCCGTTTTTCCTTTATCTGCTGGTGCGGGGGCGTCCCTGATGTTACGTGTGGCCAACCTGCAAGTTCGACGCGGCCAGCAGGCGGTGATCGACGACATCAACCTGCAATTGCAGCCCGGCGAGGTGCTGGGCGTGCTGGGCCCCAATGGCGCCGGCAAGAGCACCTTGCTGGGCGCCCTGTGCGGTGAACTGGCGCCCAGCCAGGGCGACGTATGGCTGGACGGGCGCTTGCTGGCCGTTTGGCACGGCCCCGAACGGGCCCGGCGCCTGGCGGTGCTGCCGCAAGTCTCGACCCTGGGCTTCGCCTTCCGGGTGGAGGAGGTGGTGGGCATGGGCCGGCTGCCCCACGACAGCGGCCTGGCCCGCGACAGCGAGATCATTGCCGCTGCCCTGCACGCCGCGGACGCCGAGCACTTGCGCGGGCGCAGCTACCTGGCGCTGTCCGGCGGCGAGCGCCAGCGCGTGCACCTGGCGCGGGTGCTGGCGCAGCTGTGGCCGGGCGAGCCGGGCACCACCCTGCTGTTGGACGAACCCACCTCGGCGCTGGACCCGCTGCACCAGCACACCACCCTGCAGGCGGTGCGCGCGTTTGCCGACCGCGGCGCGGCAGTGTTGGTGATTCTCCATGACCTGAACCTGGCGGCGCGGTACTGCGACCGCATTCTGTTGCTGCAACAAGGGCGGGCCCATGCGCTGGGCACCCCACGGCAGGTGTTGCAGCCTGGGGCGCTGAAGGCGGTGTTCGGGTTGGAGGTGTTGGTGCAGGAGCACCCGGAGCGGGGCCATCCGTTGATCATTGCGCGGTGATTGGCGGGCTGGCTTTTGTGGGAGCTGGCTTGCCAGCGAGCTGTTGGGGCCTTAAAAGCTCGCTGGCAAGCCAGCTCCCACAGCACAAATCCCAGGCAAAAAAAGACCCGGCAAAAAGCCGGGTCAAATAACCGTGATTAGCCTGATGAGGAGATAATCTGAGAGTCCGAACCAAGGTCTTTCAAATCATCACTGGCCTCGCGACCAGATGTGATAATCATAACAATTCTCATTTAGAAGTCAACAGGCCCTGCGAACAATTTTTCACGGGCTGTCGATCAGCCGCGTCACCTGCCGGTTCAAGGCCTCGATGCGCCGCGCCATGCTTTCGATCAGGCTGTGGGCGATGCGCGGGTTGGTCTGCGTGAGGTTGAGGAACTGGTCCTTGGGAATGATCATCAGCGTGCTGGGCACGGCGGCGATCACCGTGGCGCTGCGTTTCTCGTGGGTGAAGATGGCCATGGCGCCGAAGATCTCGTCCTTGGGCACGTCGCCCACCTTGTGGCCGTCCACATAGGCCTCGGCGTGGCCGTCGATGATCACGAAGACGTGGTCGGCCTCGTCGCCCTGGTTGATCAGCACCTCGCCGGCGGGCACGTGCTTGAAGCCGTTGCTGGCGCGGTACTCGGGTTGCTTTAGGCGGGTGATGGCGTCGCACAGCAGGGTGGTCTGGCCGGTCAGGTACTCGATCAGCAGTTCCTGGGTCTCGGGCGTGGCGTTGATGTGCGCCAGCACTTCGCTGCGCAGGTAGGGCACCAGGCGCAGGGTGCCTTCGGTGCTGTACTCATAGGCCAGGTCGTCGCGGTTCTGGTACAGGCCCAGCAGGTCACCGTCCTGCAGGTAGAACAGCGGGCGCTGGTTGATGCGCGCTTGCAGCAGGCCGCTGTCGATCAGGTACAGCTGGCTGTCGTCCATCAAGGGGGCCAGGTCGGCTCCGGGTTCCAGCTCCAGCGCCGGGCCTTGCGGCGCTACCCCCAGCAGCAGCCGCGCGGCGATGCCTTGCAGGCGGTTTACCCACGCATCGGCGTATGCCGGCTGCTCTCCAAATAGATACATGCGCGCTTTCCTTGACTGGCGAGCCTGACGCGCGGCCGCGGTCAGTTCTTGCGACGAGACGATAGCGCGTCGAGTTCCTGATTCAAAGCCTCTTTGCGTTCGGCGGGCAGGTCGTTCCAGTGCACGTCCAGCAGTGCGCCCTCGATGGCGTACAGCAGCACTTTCGAGGCGCGGAAGCCGCGGGTCTTGACCGCCCGGTATGCGTCCACCGCCCCCAGGCGACGCAGGTCCGAGGCGCTGTGGATGCCTACGGCGTGCAGCCACTGCGCCGAGGTCTTGCCCAGGTTTTTCAAATGTTGAAGTTCATCGTTCATCAAGCCTCCTTGCGACGGCTGAACTTGATCGAGGCGCATTTGCTGGCCGCTCTGCCAAGGGAGTGTAGCGGCACTTTGGAAATGCGCTCAGGCGCCGCTTTTCCGCGGATATCAGCGGCTTGCAAGCGCAGGGGCAGGGGCGCGTCCTGCGCCGGATGGGCGGTCAGCGGGTACGGTAACGCAGGCGAGTGCCGAAATTCACCGACATCAGGATCTCGTCGGCCGACAGTTCCGCCGGGAAGTAGGCCCCGGAGATTTGCGCGTGGGCCAGGCTGGCGCCTTCCATGCAAGTGTCGCGCAGGTCCAGGCCGCGCAGGTCGGCGGTGCGGAAGTAGGCGTCGGTGAAGTCGATGTCGTGGGTGTCGAGCTCGCGCAGGTCGAGGCCGCGGAAGTCGCCGCCACGGAAGTCCACCCGGTCGGCGGGGCGCTGTTCATTGAAGCCGCGAACGTTTTCGTGGTGCACGAGGGCATAGAGGTGCGAGTCGAGCTGCTTGGGCTGGCCCATGGCGTCTTCCTGTTGGAATTATTGGCGCCATTATAATGCCACTATTCTTGAGTCGTGAGTGTCGACTGCTTCACGGCTGGAGAAAATAACGTGGCGCCGGACGCGGCCTTCGGCCACTGCTACAGACCCCTGTAGCAGCGGCCGAAGGCCGCGTCACGGCGACGGCGCAATTACAGCCCCGGCAAACGCTGGCGAATCTGTTCGACCAGCTTGTCCAGGCTGTCGCCCTCGTTGGTTTCCACGCGCTTGCTCAGCACCAGTTCCTCGGCGGTCAGCGGCTCGCGGCTGGCCTGCTGGGCGTGCAGCACCTGCAGGGTGGCGTCCGATGGGTCGTTCTGCTCGGCCTGGCGCTGGGCCAGCCACGCTTCGATCACCGGCATCGGGGCGTTGCAGTCGAGGATCAGGAACGGCACGCCGGTGGTCTCGGCGACCTGGGCCGCCAGCTGGCGCTGGGCCTGCTTGAGGTAGGTGGCGTCGATCACGGCCGGGAAGCCGGCGCGCAGGATGCTGTCGGCCAGGCTGTGCAGGCGCTGGTAGGTGGCCACGCTGGCGTCTTCACTATAGATGCCGGTCTGCAGCTGGTTGTCGCCCTGCTGCTCGCCGAACAGGCGCTTGCGCTCCACGTCCGACCGCAGGCGGATGGCGCCCAGCGCTTCGACCATGCGCATGGCCACGTGGCTCTTGCCCACGGCGGAGACGCCGCTGGTGATGGCCAGGAAGCGCGACGGGATGGCGCTGTAGCTTTCCGCCAGGTTGGCGTACTTGCGGTATTGCTTGAAGGTGGTGGCGCGTTGCACCGCGTCCGATTCCGGGGTCAGGCCGAACAGTGCGACCTTGGCGCGCACCAGGGCGCGGTAGGCCTTGTAGAAGTTCAGCAGTTCCAGGCCACGGTAGTCGCCGGTCAGCTCCAGGTACTGGCTGATGAAACGCCGGGCCAGGCACTTCAGGCCACGGTCTTCCAGGTCCATGGCCAGGAAGCCGATGTCGGCGTAGACGTCGGTGAAGCGGAACGGTTCGTTGAACTCGATGCAGTCGAAGATCACCACCTTGCCGTCGATCAGGGTGGCGTTGCCCAGGTGGATGTCACCGTGGCATTCGCGGATGAAGCCTTCGGCCTTGCGTTCCAGCAGCAGCGGCTGCAGGCGCGCGAAGCTGGCCTGGGCCCAGGCTTGCAGGGCGTCCAGTTGCTGCAGGTCGGCGGCGTCCTTCAGGAACGGGCGGATCTGCTCGAAGTTCTGCTCCACCGGGGCCATCACCGCGGCAGGGGTGCCGGCCTCGTGCGCGGCGGGCACCACCGGGGCGGCCTGGTGGAAGTCAGCGATCTGGCTGGCCATGGAGTCGATGTGTGCGGTGGTCAGCTCGCCGTTGGCCTGCAGGGTGCTGAGCAGGTCGCTTTGCGGGAACTGGCGCATCTGCAGGGCGTACTCGATGGCCGGGCCTTCGCCGCCCAGCACCGGGGCTTCGGCGCTGCCGGTGATTGGCAGCACCTGCAGGTACAGGCCGTCGGTCAGGCGCTGGTTCAGGCGCAGCTCTTCCTGGCAGAAGTGCTCGCGCGAGGCCAGGGTGGAGAAGTCGAGGAAACCGAAGTTCATCGGCTTCTTGACCTTATAGACGTAGGGACCGGTCAGCACCACCCAGGAGATGTGCGTCTCGATGACCTGGAAGGCCTCGACCGGATGGGGGTAAAGGGCCGGGTTCTGCAGGGCGGCGATAAGGGCTTGGCTCACGGGCGGTCCTTCAACTGTCAAAGAATTCGAGGCGGGCATTATGGCCGGTGCCGGGGGCTGTGCAAACCTTTCATGGACGCTGGTCGTCGTTCACCGGGGACGCCTGCCCAGCCGGGATAAAGTGCGTATAATCCGCCGCCATGACTCGATCCCGATCCCCCCGCACCCCTAAAAAACCTGTCAAGCGCGGCCTTCCGGCCTGGCTCGGCTGGACCCTGAAGCTGGGCCTGGTAGGCCTGGTCATCCTGATAGGCTTTGCTGTCTACCTGGATGCCATCGTGCAGGAGAAATTCTCCGGCAAGCGCTGGACCATCCCGGCCAAGGTCTACGCCCGGCCGCTGGAGCTGTTCGTCGGGCAGAAACTGGCCGAGGCCGACTTCCTCACCGAGCTCGACGCCCTGGGCTACCGTCGCACCACCGTGCTGGACGGGCCGGGCACCGCCGTGGTCAAGGGCACCACGGTGAACCTCAATACCCGTGGCTTCCAGTTCTATGAAGGCCTGGAGAAGGCCCAGCCGGTGCAGGTGCGCTTCAACGGCGACTACGTGGCCGAGCTGAGCAGCAGCACCAACCCCAAGCTGCCGGTGGTACGCCTGGAACCGCTGCTGATCGGCGGCCTGTACCCCAAGAACCTCGAAGATCGCATCCTGATCAAGCTCGACCAGGTGCCGCCGTACCTGCTCGACACCCTGGTGACCGTGGAAGACCGCGACTTCTATCACCACTTTGGTGTGTCGCCCAAGTCCATCGCCCGCGCCATCTGGGTCAACACCTCCGCCGGGCAGATGCGCCAGGGCGGCAGTACCCTGACCCAGCAGTTGGTGAAGAACTTCTACCTCACCAACGAACGCAGCCTGAGCCGCAAGCTCACCGAAGCGATGATGGCGGTGCTGCTGGAGATCCACTACAGCAAGCAGGAGATCCTCGAGGCGTACCTCAACGAGGTGTTCATCGGCCAGGACGGCCAGCGTGCGGTACACGGCTTCGGCCTGGCCAGCCAGTTCTTCTTCAGCCAGCCGCTGTCGGAGCTCAAGCTGCACCAGGTGGCGTTGCTGGTGGGCATGGTCAAGGGGCCGTCCTACTACAACCCGCGCCGTTACCCGGACCGCGCGCTGGAGCGCCGCAACCTGGTGCTGGACCTGCTGGCCCAGCAGGGCGTGGCGACCCAGGCGCAGGTGGACGCGGCGAAGAAGATGCCGCTGGGCGTGAGCAAGCAGGGCAGCCTGGCGGACAGCTCGTTCCCCGGCTTCCTGGACCTGGTCAAGCGCCAGTTGCGTGAAGACTACCGCGACGAAGACTTGACCGAGGAAGGCCTGCGCATCTTCACCAGCTTCGACCCGATCCTGCAGCAGAAGGCCGAGGCCTCGGTGACCGACACCTTCAAGCGCCTGGGCAACCGCAAGGGCGTGGACGACGTGGAAGCCGCCATGGTGGTCACCAACCCCGAGAGCGGCGAAGTGCAGGCCCTGGTGGGCAGCCGCGCGCCAGGTTTCGCCGGCTTCAACCGCGCGCTGGACGCGGTGCGGCCGATCGGCTCGCTGGTCAAGCCGTCCATCTACCTGACCGCCCTGGAAAAGCCCAGCCAGTACACCCTCACCAGTTGGGTGAAGGATGAGCCGTTCGAGGTCAAGGGCGCCGATGGGCAGATCTGGCGGCCGAAGAACTACGAAGGCAACTCCAACGGCACCATCTTCCTGTACCAGGGCCTGGCGCATTCGTTGAACCTGTCCACGGCGCGCCTGGGCCTGGACCTGGGCGTGCCCAACGTGTTCAAGACCATTTCGCGCCTGGGCGTGGACGTGGACTGGCCGACCTACCCGTCGATGCTGCTGGGCGCCGGTGGCATGTCGCCGATCCAGGTGGCCACCATGTACCAGACCATCGCCAATGGTGGCTTCAACACGCCGATGCGCGGCATTCGCAGCGTGCTGACGTCTGACGGCCAGCCGCTCAAGCGTTACCCGTTCCAGGTGCAGCAGCGTTTCGACCCGGGCTCCATCTACCTGATCCAGAACGCCATGCAGCGCGTGATGCGCGAAGGTACCGGGCGTTCGGTGTACAACGTGCTGCCAAGTTCGCTGAACCTGGCGGGCAAGACCGGCACCAGCAACGACTCGCGTGACAGCTGGTTCGCCGGCTTCAGCCAGGACGTGCTGGCGGTGGTGTGGATCGGCCGCGACGACAACGGCAAGACCCCGTTCACCGGTGCCACCGGCGCCCTGCAGGTGTGGACCAGCTTCATGAAGAAGGCTGACCCGCTGCCGCTGGACACGCCGATGCCGGACAACGTGGTGCAGGCCTGGATCGACCCGCACACCGGCCAGGGCTCCGACGCCAACTGCCCGGGTGCGGTGCAGATGCCGTATATTCGTGGTAGCGAACCCGCTGCAGGCCCTGCCTGTGGCAGCCAGGCCCCGGCCGATTCCGTGATGGATTGGGTCAAGGGCTGGTTGAACTAAATTGACGTTGCCAGGCAAAGAGGAATCGAAGTGAACAAGTGGTGGTTTCCTGCTGTAACGGCACTGGCGCTGCTCAACGGTTGCGCCAGCGTGCCCCAAGGGTCGATTCCGGTAGTGGACTCCGGCACCGCCGTGTCCAACAGCGAGCGCGTGTCGGCCAACCGTGGCTATGCCGCGGTGCAGCGCCAGGCGCCGCAGGCGGTGTCGGAAGACTCCGGCGTGGTGGTGATGCCCCAGGGCAGCTCCGCGCCCATGACCTTCGCCGCGCCGCAAAGCGCGCCGATCAGCACCGGGCCGATCACCCCGGGCGCCTACACGCCGCCGCCAGCCGCGGCGCAGCAGCCGTATAACAGCGCGCCGGTCACCAGCAACTACAGCATGCCGTCGACCAGCAACGCGCCTACCGGTATCCCCAGCAACACCCGCAGCAGTGGCGGCCTGTCTGCCGACGAGCAGCTTGATGGCCCGGTGCTGGCGCTGCTGACCACCGCCCAGCAGCAACAGGGCGGCGGCGACCTCAACGGCGCCTCGTCGAGCCTGGAGCGTGCCCAGCGCATTGCCCCGCGCGAGCCGCAGGTGCTGTACCGCCTGGCCCAAGTGCGCCTGTCCCAGGGTGACGCGCCCCAGGCCGAGCAGCTGGCCCGCCGCGCCTTGACCTACGCCAATGGCCGCCCCGACCTGCAGGCCAGTCTGTGGAACACCATTGCCCAGGCTCGCGAGAAGCAGGGTGACAGCGCCGGCGCCGCCCAGGCCCGACAGAAAGCTTCCGGAGGTTGATGATGGACGCACGTTTTCCGCAGATCGCCGACCATCTCCTGCTGATCGAACGCGAACTGCGGGTGCAAGGCTGGTGGAGCGAGGCTGAACCCAGCGCCGAGCAGCTGGCCAGCCAGGAGCCGTTCAGCGTCGATACGCTGGACTTTTCCCAGTGGCTGCAGTGGATCTTCCTGCCGCGCATGAAGCAGATCCTCGAGCACGACCTGCCGCTGCCCAACGCCTCGGGCATCCTGGCCATGGCCGAGATGGTCTACGCCGACCAGGCCGAAAAAAGCCGCGGCATCCGCGTGCTGCTGCACCAGTTCGACGAACTGATCACCCAGCACAGCTGACCCCGTAGCAGCGGCCGCAGGCCGCGTCAGGACGCACCACGGTGCCGAAGACGCGGCCTGCGGCCGCTGCTACGGGTTATTGGCAGTTTTCCTCGATCTGCTTCTGCGTCAGTGCAATCTTCGCCTGGCGTTCTTCCTCCGTCAGCTTGCGCAACTCGCCGCCCATTTCCTGGCGCACCCGCGGGTTGTTCTGCAGCTGCGCCAAATTGTTGCGGCTGGTGTCGCAAAACTTCGCTATCTGCTCTTCCTGGTCCACAACCTGCTGCTGCACCTGCTGGTTGATGGTGCGCTGGGCGGCTTTGCCCTGGGCGGCATCCGGCGCTTTTACTGGGGCAGGGGGCGGCGCCACCACCGGCTTGGCGGTGTCCACCTCGGTACTGTTCTGGCCCGCGGGCGGCTGGGCGTCGAAGTGGGTGACGCCCTGGCTGTCGACCCATTTGTAGATCTGCGCGGCGTGGCCGAACGGGCTTGCCAACAGCAGCGCAATTGCAGGGATGAGGATCGCTCGCATGCTAATTCCTTGACCATTAACGCAATCATGAAACTACCTGAGACGCTTCTGAGCAAATGTTTTCTGCATCTGGTGAAAAAATTGGCACGCATTAAATTGCAACAGATAGCTTGACTTGCGCCTCGCGAATCACAACAATCGGAAGTCCGCTGTAGAGGGACTGCCAGAAGCAGACCTTCCCAGCAGATCATGAGGCGCACACCCGCGCCGACCCGCAACACCCGCAACGCGTTACCTCGCGCTGGGTGGGAAACCCCCGCAACACTTTGGGGAAGTCCCAATACTTGCTCAGTCAGTGCTGACGTACGTCGGCGACCACCGTCGCTCATGCTCTGCTGGCAGTAAACCTATTAAGACCCGTTCCCATGGAGCGGTATTCTGGCGTTTTAGAGGTGAACAACGTGGAGCTTTTATCTGGCGCTGAGATGGTCGTCCGCTTTTTGCGTGACGAAGGCGTTAAGCACATCTACGGGTACCCTGGTGGTGCTCTCCTGCATGTATACGATGCCCTGTTCAAAGAACCAGAAGTGGAACACATCCTGGTTCGTCACGAGCAGGCCGCGACCCATATGGCTGACGGCTACGCCCGTGCCACCGGCAAGGCCGGCGTGGTACTGGTGACCTCCGGCCCGGGCGCGACCAATGCCATCACCGGTATCGCCACCGCCTACATGGACTCGATCCCCATGGTGGTGCTGTCCGGCCAGGTTGCTTCCACCCTGGTGGGTACCGACGCGTTCCAGGAAACCGACATGATCGGTATTTCCCGGCCTATCGTGAAGCACAGCTTCATGATCAAGCACGCGTCCGAAATCCCCGAAGTCATGAAAAAAGCCTTCTACCTGGCGCAGTCCGGTCGCCCGGGGCCTGTCGTTGTCGACATCCCGAAAGACATGACCAACCCGGCGGAAAAGTTCGAATACGTCTACCCGAAAAAGGCCAAGCTGCGTTCCTACAGCCCGGCCGTCCGTGGCCACTCCGGCCAGATCCGCAAGGCCGTGGAAATGCTCCTGGCCGCCAAGCGTCCGGTGATGTACGCCGGTGGTGGCGTGATCCTGGGCGGTGGCTCGGCGCAACTGACCGAGCTGGCGCAGCTGCTGAACCTGCCGGTGACCAACACCCTGATGGGCCTTGGCGCCTACCCGGGCATGGACCGTCAGTTCGTCGGCATGCTGGGCATGCACGGCAGCTACACCGCCAACCTGGCCATGCACCACGCCGACGTGATCCTGGCCGTGGGCGCGCGTTTCGATGACCGTGTGATCAACGGCGCGAGCAAATTCTGCCCGAACGCCAAGATCATCCACATCGACATCGACCCGGCGTCCATCTCCAAGACCATCAAGGCCGACGTGCCAATCGTTGGTCCAGTGGACAGCGTGCTGACCGAGATGGTCGCCACCCTGAAGGAAATCGGCGAAACCCCGAACAAGGAATCGGTGGCCAGCTGGTGGAAGCAGGTTGACGAGTGGCGCGGCGACAAAGGCCTGTTCCCCTACAACAAGGGCGACGGCAGCCTGATCAAGCCACAGACCGTGATCGAGACCCTGTGCGAAGTGACCGGCGGCGACGCCTACGTCAGCTCGGACGTGGGCCAGCACCAGATGTTCGCGGCGCAGTACTACAAGTTCAACAAGCCGAACCGCTGGATCAACTCCGGTGGCCTGGGCACCATGGGCTTCGGCCTGCCTGCCGCCATGGGCGTGCAGATGAGCTTCCCCGATGCGCACGTGGCCTGCGTGACCGGTGAAGGCAGCATCCAGATGAACATCCAGGAGCTGTCCACCTGCCTGCAGTACGACCTGCCGGTGAAGATCATCCTGCTGAACAACGGCGTGCTGGGCATGGTTCGCCAGTGGCAGGACATGAGCTACGGTGGCCGTCACTCGCACTCGTACGTGGAATCGCTGCCTGATTTCGTCAAGCTGGTCGAGGCCTACGGCCACGTCGGCATGCGCATCACCGATCTGAAAGATCTGAAGCCGATGATGGAAAAAGCCTTCGCCATGAAGGACCGCCTGGTGTTCCTGGACATCCAGGTCGACGTCACCGAGCACGTCTACCCGATGCAGATCAAAGACGGTTCGATGCGCGATATGTGGCTGAGCAAGACGGAGCGTACCTAATCATGCGGCACATTATTTCCCTGCTGTTGGAAAACGAACCGGGTGCGCTGTCGCGTGTGGTCGGGCTGTTCTCGCAACGCAACTACAACATCGAAAGCCTGACCGTGGCGCCCACCGAAGACCCGACCCTGTCGCGCCTGACGTTGACCACTGTCGGCCACGATGAAGTGATCGAGCAGATCACCAAGAACCTCAACAAACTGATCGAAGTGGTCAAGCTGGTCGACCTGTCGGAAAGCGCGCACATCGAACGTGAGTTGATGCTGGTCAAGGTCAAGGCCACCGGCGCCCAGCGCGCCGAGATCAAGCGCACCACGGACATCTTCCGCGGGCAGATCGTTGATGTAACCAGCAGTGTCTACACCGTACAACTGGCCGGGACCAGCGATAAGCTCGACAGCTTCATCCAGGCCATCGGCACCGCCTCGATCCTGGAGACCGTGCGTAGCGGCGTCACCGGCATCGCACGTGGCGATAAAGTGCTGAGCATCTGAACAAGGCAGTAAAGGTGGCGGGACAACCCGCCACCCTCAACCAAATTAGCGTATGGCCACCGGCCAAGATAACAGGGGTAATTTCATGAAAGTTTTCTACGACAAAGACTGCGACCTGTCCATCATCCAGGGCAAGAAAGTTGCCATCATCGGTTACGGCTCCCAGGGCCACGCTCAAGCGTGCAACCTGAAAGACTCCGGTGTTGACGTCACTGTCGGTCTGCGCAAAGGCTCGGCCACTGTTGCCAAGGCTGAAGCCCACGGTCTGAAAGTTGCCGACGTGGCTACTGCCGTCGCCGCTGCCGACCTGGTCATGATCCTGACCCCGGACGAATTCCAGGGCGCCCTGTACAAGAACGAAATCGAGCCGAACATCAAGCAAGGCGCTACCCTGGCCTTCTCCCACGGCTTCTCGATCCACTACAACCAGGTTGTGCCACGCGCTGACCTGGACGTGATCATGATCGCGCCAAAGGCCCCGGGCCACACCGTACGTTCCGAGTTCGTCAAGGGCGGCGGTATCCCTGACCTGATCGCTATCTACCAGGACGCTTCGGGCAACGCCAAGAACGTCGCCCTGTCGTACGCTTCGGGCGTCGGCGGCGGCCGTACCGGCATCATCGAAACCACCTTCAAGGACGAGACCGAAACCGACCTGTTCGGCGAACAAGCCGTACTGTGCGGTGGTACCGTCGAGCTGGTGAAAGCCGGTTTCGAAACCCTGGTTGAAGCGGGCTACGCGCCAGAAATGGCCTACTTCGAGTGCCTGCACGAACTGAAGCTGATCGTTGACCTCATGTACGAAGGCGGTATCGCCAACATGAACTACTCGATCTCCAACAACGCCGAATACGGCGAGTACGTGACCGGCCCTGAAGTCATCAACGCCGAATCCCGCCAGGCCATGCGCAACGCCCTGAAGCGCATCCAGGACGGCGAATACGCCAAGATGTTCATCAGCGAAGGCGCTACCAACTACCCTTCGATGACCGCCAAGCGTCGCAACAACGCCGCCCACGGCATCGAAGTCATCGGCGAGCAACTGCGCTCGATGATGCCTTGGATCTCGGCGAACAAAATCGTCGACAAAACCAAGAACTGATACAAGTTCGTGGCGATGAAAACGCGGCTTCGGCCGCGTTTTTTCGTTATGGTGGTCAGGTTCTGGTATAAAGCTGCAACGTTTGCGGTCGAACCCTGGTCGCAGACGTCTGTCGAAACTTTCCACACCGTTGCAAGGTACTGTCCATGAGCGAACGTCCCGAAGAGCCGCACACGGCCTCTGACGCCGAAAGCCTGCTGCCGATCGATGAACATGTCGAAGAAGGGCATGACGCAGAAGGGCGTAAAGTCCGGCACCGCGGCATCTATCTGCTGCCCAACCTGTTTACCACGGCGAACCTGTTTGCCGGGTTCTACTCGATCATCAATTCCATCAGCGCGCAAAGTGCACTGAGCGCCGGCAACTCCGCCGATGCCGCGAAGTACTTCTCCTTTGCCGCCATTGCCATCTTCGTCGCCATGGTCCTCGATGGCCTGGACGGCCGCGTGGCACGCATGACCAACACCCAGAGCGCGTTCGGCGCCGAGTACGACTCGCTGTCGGACATGGTCGCCTTCGGCCTGGCGCCGGCGTTGCTGGCCTTCGGCTGGGCGTTGGGCGACATGGGCAAGGTCGGCTGGATGGTCGCCTTCATTTATGTGGCCGGTGCCGCGCTGCGCCTGGCGCGCTTCAACACCCAGGTCGGCAAGGCTGACAAGCGCTACTTCATCGGCCTGGCCAGCCCGGCTGCAGCCGGCGTGGTGGCCGGTACCGTGTGGGCGTTCAGCGACTACGGCATCCAGGGCTCCAAGCTGTCGTTCCTGGTGGCGCTGCTGGTAGCGGCCGCGGGCATGCTGATGGTCAGCAACATCAAGTACAACAGCTTCAAGGAACTGGACCTCAAGGGCCGCGTGCCGTTCGTGGCCATCCTGGCCGTGGTGCTGGTGTTCGCCGTGGTGTTCAGCGACCCGCCGCGCATCCTGCTGCTGATCTTCCTCGGCTACGCAGCGTCCGGCCCGATTCAATATCTGTTACGCAAGAGTCGGCACAAGCCGGCCTGATCGCGGCATACTCCGTAGCCTGTCGCTAACGACCAGGTTACGGAGTCGCCATGCTGATCAAGTTCCCCAAAGCCTCGGACTGCCAAGAGTCCGAGGTCACGCCTGCCTCGATCTACTTCTCCCGTCGCGCCCTGCTGGGCGGTTCCATGGCTGCATTGGCGGCTGCGGGCTTGCCGCGCCTGGCCGCAGCTGCCGAGCCCTCGCGTTACGCCGGCGCCGATGCCGGTGGTGCACCTGCCTGGTTCAAGGACAAGCTCGCCGCCACCCAGTGGCAAGCCATGACCGTGGCGGGGGAGGCCATCACGCCGTTCAAGGACGCCAGCAGCTACAACAACTACTACGAGTTCGGTGCCGACAAGGGCGACCCGGCGGCCAATGCCGGTGCCATGAAGACAGAACCGTGGACCGTGGTCGTCGATGGCGAGGTGGGCAAGCCGGGGCGCTATGCGCTGGAAGACTTCATCAAGCCGTACCAGCTGCAGGAGCGCATCTACCGCATGCGCTGCGTGGAGGCCTGGTCCATGGTCATTCCCTGGCTGGGGTTCCCGCTGGCCGACCTGCTCAAGCAAGTGCAGCCCACCTCCAAGGCTAAATACATCCGATTCGAGACCCTGCAAGACCCCAAGGTCATGCCCGGCATGCGCTCGGACTTCGCCCTGATCCAGTGGCCTTATATAGAAGGGCTGCGGCTGGACGAGGCGATGAACCCGCTGACCCTGTTGGCGGTCGGCATGTACGGCCAGCAACTGCCCAACCAGAACGGCGCGCCGCTGCGCCTGGTAGTGCCGTGGAAGTACGGGTTCAAGGGGGTGAAGTCCATCGTGCGCATCAGCCTGGTGGAAGAGCAGCCGCAAACCACCTGGCAGAACATCGCGCCGGACGAGTACGGCTTCTTCGCCAACGTAAACCCCACGGTCGACCACCCACGCTGGACCCAGGCGCGCGAGCGCCGCCTGCCCAGCGGGCTGTTCAGCCCGAACGTGCGCGATACCCTGATGTTCAATGGCTATGGGGAGGAGGTGGCTTCTCTTTATAGTGGTATGGATCTGCGGAAGAACTACTGATGCGTTATCTGTGGTGGCGGTTGAGTGTGTTTCTGCTGGCTGGCGTGTGGCCGTTCTGGTGGGTGTACCAGGCGTGGATCTTTGCCCTGGGTCCGGACCCGGGCAAGGTGCTGGTGGATCGCCTGGGGTTGGGTACCCTGGTGCTGTTGATGGTGACCCTGGCCATGACCCCGCTGCAGAAACTGACGGGGTGGCCGGGCTGGATCAGCGTGCGGCGGCAGCTGGGGTTGTGGTGCTTCGCCTACGTGGTAATGCACCTGGCAGCCTACCTGTTCTTCGTGCTTGGCCTGGACTGGGGGCAACTTGGCGTGGAGCTGCGCAAACGGCCATACATCATCGTCGGCGCATTGGGGTTTGTTTGCCTGCTGCTGATGGCCGTCACTTCCAACCGCTTCAGCCAGCGCCGCCTGGGCCGGCGCTGGAAGGTCCTGCACCGGCTGGCTTATATAGTGCTGGGTTTGGGGCTGCTGCATTTCCTGTGGGTGGTGCGCGCGGATCTGAAGGAGTGGGCGGTGTACGCGGTGGTGGGGGCGTTGTTGCTAACGCTACGGGTGCCCGCACTGGCCTCCCGCATCCCGCGCCTCAGCCGCCGCTGATCCATCGCCAAGCACCAAAGGCCGGCAACGCCTTTCTGACAGGCCATGGCACGTTGCAACAAATGTAGGAGCCGGCCTTGGCCGCGATGCGCCGCGCGGGCGGCGCTCGATGTCATGAGGCATGAAATCCTCACGGCAT